>JBHHXR010000019.1:0-23443 GCA_046757205.1 Paracoccaceae bacterium | reverse complement strand
CCCATGGATCAATTCCGGTCCCGGTCCGGGCCGGGCGCCGAAAAAGGGGGGACGCAGCAGTTCGATCTGCCGGTGAAATGGGACGATCCGGTATTCCTGCCCTACGACTGGGGCTACTTCGCCTTCGTCTACGACAAGACCAGGCTGACGGACGTGCCGCGCAGCCTGGAGGAGCTTCGCGCTGCGAGCGATATTTCCATCATCATCGAAGACCCGCGCTCCTCCACGCCGGGGCTCGGGTTGCTGCTGTGGGTGAAGACGGTATACGGCGACAGGGCCGGGGATTTCTGGTCCGACATGGCGCCGAAGATCGTCACCGTGACGAGCGGCTGGAGCGAGGCCTACGGCATGTTCCTGGAAGGCGAGGCCGATATGGTGCTCAGCTACACCACGTCGCCGGCCTATCATCTGATTGCCGAGGGCGACGACAGCAAGGCGGCGGCGGCGTTTTCCGAGGGGCACTACATGCAGATCGAGGTGGCCGCGAAGCTGGCGGGAACCGACCGGTCCGGGCTGGCCGACCGTTTCCTCGACTTCATGCTCGGCGACGGATTTCAGGGCGTCGTCCCGACCACCAACTGGATGTATCCCGCGGTGATGCCGGAGGCCGGGCTGCCGGAGGGTTTCGAAACGCTGATCGGGCCGGAAAAAGCCCTTCTGTTGCCGGCCGGCGATGTCGCCGCGTTGCGGGAAAAAGCGCTGGCGGAATGGCTGGAGGCGCTCAGCAATTGACCCGGGGCACCGTTCTTTGGGGCGGCGCGGCCAGTCTCGGCATCGGTTTGATGACGCTTGGCACGGTGGCGGCGGTGGCCTGGGAGGCCGGGCTTTCGACGGCGCTTTCCGGCGCCGGGTGGTCGGCGGTGCGGTTCACCGTCATGCAGGCGCTCCTGTCGGCACTGCTCAGCGTGTTCTTTGCGGTGCCGCTGGCGCGGGCGCTGGTGCGCCGCCGGTTTCCCGGCCGCCGCCTGTTCGTGGCGCTGCTCGGCGCGCCGTTCCTGCTGCCGGTCATCGTCGCGGTGCTCGGTCTGCTGGCTGTGTGGGGCAGGGCCGGTTATGTCAGCGCCGCCTCGCTGGCGCTGGGTGGCGGCCGGCTCGACATCTATGGCCTCGGCGGCATCCTGCTGGCACATGTGTTTTTCAACCTGCCGCTGGTCACCCGGTTGCTGCTGCAAGGCTGGGGCGCCATCCCGCAGGCGCATTTCCGGCTGGCGGCGCAGATCGGCTTCCGGCCCGCCGACACCTTCCGGCATCTGGAGTTGCCGATGCTGCGCGCGGTACTGCCCGGCGCCTTTCTGCTGGTGTTCCTGCTCTGCATGACCAGTTTCGCCGTTGCCCTGACGCTCGGCGGCGGTCCGCGCGCCACCACCATCGAACTGGCGATCTATCAGGCCGTGCGGTTCGATTTCGACCTCTCGGCCGCCGCCGGCCTGGCGCTGTTCCAGTTTTCCATCTGCGCGCTGGTCGGTGCGGTGGCGCTCACCGTCGCCGTTTCGCCCGGTTTCGGCAGCGATCTCGACCGGCGGCGGCGCATCTGGACGGCCCCGGCGGGGGTGCACCTGTGGTGCGACCGCACCGCCATTCTCGCCGTCGCGGTATTCCTGCTGGCACCGCTCGCCGCGGTGGTTCTGCGCGGTGCGCTGCCGCTTCTGTCCGGGCTGCCGGTACAGGTCTGGCCGGCGCTTCTGCGAAGTTTGCTGACGGCGCTCGCGTCGGCCGCGCTGGCGTTTGCCCTGGCGCTGTCGCTCGGCGGTCTGATCGACGGCCTGCGCAGCCGGGGGCTGCGTGTCGCCGGGACCATCGAAGGGCTGGGGCTGCTGACCCTCGCCGCCTCGCCCTTCGTGATGGGAACCGGTCTGTTCATCCTGATTTCGCCGGTCTTCGACCCGTTTTCCCTGTCGCTGGCGGTGACCGCTCTCACCAACGCGGTGATGAGCCTCCCGTTCGCGCTGCGCGCCCTCCTGCCGGCGCTTGCGGCGGCGCGGCGCAACTACGGCCGGCTGGCGGAATCGCTGGGCATGTCCGGGGTTTCCCGCTTCCGGCTCGTCACCTGGCCGCTTGTCCGCCGCGAGAGCGGCTTCGCGCTCGGTCTTTCGGCCGCCCTGTCGATGGGGGATCTCGGTATCATCGCGCTCTTCGCGCCTCCGGAGGGGGGCACGCTGCCGCTCGTCATGCGCCGCCTGATGGCGGCCTACCGGATGGATGACGCCGCCGGGACGGCGCTGCTCCTGCTTCTGTCCAGCCTGCTGCTGTTCTGGATATTCGATCGCGGAGGCCGCCTTGGCCGTGCATTTTGACGGCTGCCTGCTGCGGCGAAGCGATTTCACGCTGCGGGTGGATTTCACGCTGGCCGCCGGCCGTGCCCATGCCGTGATCGGGCCTTCCGGCGGCGGCAAGAGCACGCTCCTGCTGGCGCTGGCGGGGTTCGTCCGGCCGGTTTCGGGCCGCATCCGCATCGGCGGCGTCGATGTCACCGACCTGCCGCCCGCCGAGCGCCCGCTGACGCTGCTGTTTCAGGACAACAACCTGTTTCCGCATCTCGACGTCGCCGCCAATGTCGGGCTTGGCCTGCGTCCCGACCTCCGGCTCGGCGAAGCCGACATTGAGCGGGTGAACGAGGCGCTTGTCTCGGTCGGCCTGGCCGGTCTTGGCACACGTTTGCCGGGCGAATTGTCCGGCGGCCAGCAGCAGCGCGTGGCGCTTGCCCGCGCCGTGCTGCGCCGCCGCCCGGTGCTGGCGCTCGACGAACCGTTTGCCGCGCTCGGCCCGGGGTTGCGCCGCGAGATGGTCGAACTGGTCGAGCGGCTGCGCCGGGAACAGGGGTTCACCCTCATGCTGGTCAGCCATTTCCCGGGCGACGCCAGGCTCATCGGCGGCGACACCATCCTGGTTGCCGACGGCGTTGCCCGACCGCCGCAGCCGACCGAGGCGCTGTTCGCCGATCCGCCGCCGGCGCTGCGCGACTACCTGGGCGAGGCGTGAAACGAAAAGGCAGGCGCGCGGCCTGCCTTTTGCGCGCCCGGATTGCCGGACGTCAGGCCTTTTCTTCCCGATGCTTGATCGGTGCCCAGAGCCTCTTGTTGGTCAGGTAGAGAAGCGCGCTGAGGATGACCAGCACCAGGACGGCGGTCAGCCCGGCATGCTTGCGCGCCGCCAGCTTGGGCTCGGCCGTCCACATCAGGAATGCCGCCACGTCCTGCGCTTCCTGCTCCAGCGTCGCCTCGGTGCCGTCCTCGTATTCGACATCGTCGCCGAACAGCGGCGGTGCCATCGACAGAAAGCCCGACGCAAAGGCGTGGTTTTCGTAAAGCGTGATGTCCGCCTGTTCTTTCTCCTCGCCGGTAAAACCGGTGAGCAGCGAAGCGATGTACTCCGCCCCGCCGCGCCCGTTGAAGAGCTGGCTCAGCCCGGTGCCGTAAGGCCCCTCGAAACCCGCCCGTGCCTTGGCCATGACGCTGAGGTCGGGGGCTTCCGGCAGGGCGCTGGGCGGGAAATGGTCCGTCAGCAAGGCCTCGCGTTCCTCCCCGGTCTCCTCGTCGATCACCGTGAAGTTGGCCGCATACGACCGCACGTCGTCTTCCGGATAGCCCGGCCCGCCTTCTTCCGCCAGCGAGCGGAACGGAACGTAGCGCAGCCCGTGGCAGCTTGAACAGACCTCCGTGTAGACCTGCAAGCCGCGCTGAAGCTGCGCCTGGTCAAAGACGCCGAACGGTCCCTCGAAGGAAAACGCGAAGTCGGTGATGTGGGCTTCACCGCCCGACGCCAGCGCCTGTCCGGCGGCTCCGGAAAGCCCGAGCGCGACGGCGGCGGAAAGGACTGTCTTGGTCAACATGTTCTCGATCCCTTTCACTGGCCGCTCATTCGGCGGGGGTTGCTGTGGCTGACGATTCACCGGAGGCGCCGGCGCTGTAATGGGCGTCGAAGTCCCCTTCTATCGTCTCCGGCTGCGGCAGTGGTTTCTCGATCACTCCCAGCAAGGGCAGGATGATCAGGAAATAGACGAACCAGTACGCCGTCGCGATCAGCGAGATGTTCGAATAGGGCGGCACCGGCAGTTGCGAGCCGCACCATGTCAGCACGATGAAGTCGAGCACCAGAAGCGCGAACCACCATTTGAAAATCGGCCGGTAGCGTCCGGACCTGACCTTGGAAGTGTCGAGCCACGGGACGAGGAACAGCACGATGATCGAACCGAACATGGCGATGACCCCGAAGAACTTGGCGTCGATGATGCCGCCGGTCACGAAACTGGCGATCTGCACCACCCAGACATCCGACGTGAAGGCGCGCAGGATGGCGTAGAAGGGCAGGAAATACCATTCCGGCACGATATGCGCCGGCGTCGCCAGCGGGTTGGCCTCGATGTAGTTGTCCGGATGGCCGAGATAGTTCGGCATGAAGCCGACGATCACGGCGAACACGACAAGGATGACGGCCAGCGCGAACAGGTCCTTGATGACGTAGTATGGCCAGAAGGGAACGGTATCCTTCTTCGCCTCCTCCCTGGATCCGCGCCGCACCTCGACCCCGGTCGGGTTGCCGTTGCCGGTAGTATGGAAGGCCCAGATATGCACCAGGACCATCGCCGCGATGATGAACGGCAGCAGGTAGTGCAGGCTGAAGAAGCGCGACAGCGTGTAGCCGTCGACCGCCGGTCCGCCAAGCAGCCATGTCTGGATGCTCGGCCCGATGCCCGGGATCGCGCCGAACAGCCCGGTGATGACCGTCGCGGCCCAGAACGACATCTGGCCCCACACCAGCACGTAGCCCAGAAAGGCCGTCGCCATCATCAGCACGTAAAGCAGCATGCCGACGATCCAGGTAACCTCGCGCGGCGCCTTGTAGCTGCCGTAATAGAGACCGCGGAAGATATGCGCATAGACCGCGAAGAAGAACAGCGATCCGCCGTTGGCGTGAACGTAGCGCAGGGCCCAGCCGGAGTTCACATCACGCATGATGTGCTCGATCGAGGCGAAGGCGCCCTCGGCGGTCGGTGCGAAATGCATCACCAGCACGATACCGGTGGCGATTTGCAGGAACAGGCAGAATGCCAGGACGATGCCCCAGATCCACATCCAGTTCAGGTTCTTCGGCGTCGGGATCATCATCGTGTCGTAGATCAGCGAGATCACCGGCAGCCGCTCGTGGAGCCACTTCTCGAATCGTGACTTCGGTTCGTAATGATCGTGCGGGATAGTGCCCATGATGTTCCCCCTAACCGAGTTTCAGCACGCCGTCGGACACGAAGCTCGCAACCGGCACGTCGAGGTTTCTGGGAGCCGGACCCTTTCGGATGCGCCCGGCGATATCGTAATGCGATCCGTGGCACGGGCAGAACCAGCCGCCGAAATCGCCCGCGTCGCCCAGCGGCACGCATCCCAGATGGGTGCAGACACCCACCATCACCAGCCATTCGCCTTCGATATCCAGCGTGCGGTTCTCGTCGGTTGCCGGCGCGTCCGAAGGCAGGTTGGCGTTCCCGGCCACGGTATCGACCAGTTCGTCAAGACCAACGCTCCGGCCCTGCTCGATTTCCTCGGGTGTGCGCCGGCGGATGAAGACCGGCTTGCCGAGCCATTTGACGGTCAGTTGTGTGCCCGGCTCCAGGCCGGACACGTCGACCAGGATGGACGACAGCGCACGCACGTCGGCGCTCGGGTTCATCTGGTCGATCAGCGGCCAGACCGCAACGCCGGTGGTCACGGCGCCGGCAGCCGCGGTGGCGACATAAAGAAAGTCGCGTCGGTTGCCTTCGGGTTGAGCTGTTTCCGACAAAGCTCTTTCTCCCTTCCTTGGCCCCCGCAAGGAGGCAAAACCATAGACATTACCCGCGCGCGGCGGGTAATCGCAGGACACATAAACCGCCAGCAGTGCCGGGTCCAGCGGACTTTGCGCCGCAAGGCGGAAAACTGGATACGGAAGGCGCGATACCATGCGACTGGCAGTTTTTGAACCGGATATCGCGCCGAATCTCGGGGCGATGATTCGGCTGTGCGCCTGCCTCGGGGTGCCGCTGGACGTGATCGAGCCCTGCGGCTTTCCGTTTTCCCCGAAGGCGTTGCGCCGGTCGGCAATGGACTATGCCGATCTGGCGGAAATCGCGCATCACGATTCGTGGCGATCGTTCATCGCAAACCGCCACTCCGGCCGCCTGGTCCTGCTGACGACCGGGGCCGCGGCAGGTTTGTGGGGGTTTTCGTTCCGGCCCGCCGATACGCTGGTTGTCGGCCGCGAGAGCGCCGGCGTCCCGCGGCACGTCCACCAAAACGCCGACGCGCGGCTGGCCATACCGATGCCGGGCGGCGGGCGGTCGCTGAACGTCACCCACGCCGCCGCCATCGCGCTGGGCGAGGCACAGCGCCAGTTGTCTTCGGCGGGCGAGCCTTGAACCCGCCGGACCGGCATGACACTGATGCCGCTGCGCACAGGGAAACATCCATGATCCGTTCAATCGCCCGGCCGGCGCTGCTCGTTCTGGCCCTTCTGTGGGCCGCCCCGGTGCAGGCGCGACCCTCGCTGATCGAAAAGGCCGGCGACGATATCCAGATCATTCTGCCCGCCGTCGCCGCCGTCTGTGCTTTCGGACTGCGCGATCTCGGCGACTACGCCATCCGTCTCGCGGCCAATTTGGCGGTGGCGCACGGCAGCAAGAACCTGCTGGGGGACGCAAGAATCAACCTGCGGCCCAGCGGCGGCGACAAGGGGTTTCCGTCGGGCCATACCACCGTTGCCTTCCAGGGCGCGTCCTATCTGGCCCGCGATTGCGTCGGAAACCTGCCCTGGGCGAGGGCGGCGGTCTTCGGCGCCGCGGTCTTCGTCGGCGGCTCGCGCATCGAGGCCGGCGCGCATTTTCTGTTTCAGGTGGTGGCCGGCGCGCTGCTCGGACTGGCGTCCGATCGCCTGTTCCGCCGCAAGCGCCGTCCGGCCACCCGGCCCAACCGGCTGCGCCTGATCGGCCGCAAGATCCGCGATCGTGTCGCCTCACGAAAATCCGGTCCCCGCTGACAATTCAACACGTCCGGTTGAGCGGATGGTGGCAAGCGGTTACGGTAACCTATCTGTGCACCCTGGATTACGGGAAACGCGATGAACGCGGCGCACCTGCCGGCATCGCAGACAAGGGGGTGTATCGTGCCGAAGCTGGCCGGCTTTCTGATTGTTGCCTGGATCGCCGCGTTGTCGGCGCCCGCGCAGGCGGCGGAATACCAGTTTTCCATCTACGGCGGGTACCAGACGGCGCCTTCCAGCCGCGTCTCGGGCCGTGACGACACCGGCGCGCCCTTCAGCTTCAATTCAACATGGAAACCCGCACCGTTCGACTTCCCGCCCTATTACGGCGTGCGCGCAACCCGCTGGGCGGATTCCGGGCAATGGGGCGTGGCCCTGGAGTTCACCCACGAAATGGCCATCGCCACGAAGCGAACGCTTTCCAAGTCGGGTTTCACCAGGCTTGAGTTTTCGCACGGGCTGAACATTCTGACCGTGAACGCCATGCGCCGGTTCCCCAGCGACAGCCGCCTGACGCCGTATTTCGGTGTCGGCATCGGCGTCACCATACCGCATGTCGAGGTGCGGACCCGGGCCGGCGGACCCGGCACCCATTCCTTTCAGTACGGGGGCCCGGCCGCGCGGCTTCTGGCCGGTGTCGAATACAGGCTGAATGAACGGTGGGCCGTGTTCACCGAGGTAAACTCCACCTTCTCCTCCGTTGACGTGCGACTGAACGGCGGCGGGCGGCTGCGCTCCGACATCAATACCAACGCCATAAATGTCGGTATCAGTTACCGGTTCTGAGGGCGCCTTCAGGCACGCTTCGTTTCCATCCGCGCCACGCCCAGCAGTTCCATGACCCTGGTCTCGATGTTGCGGCTGTCGAGGCCGGCGGCACGGTACATCGCCGCCGGCGTATCCTGGTCGAGGAACGTGTCGGGCAGCACCATGGAGCGGACCTTCAGTCCGCGATCCAGCGCGCCTTCTTCCGCCAGAAGCTGCATCACGTGGCTGCCGAAGCCGCCGACCGCACCTTCCTCGATGGTTATGAGCGCCTCGTGCTCCGCCGCAAGCCGAAGGATCAGGTCGCGATCCAGCGGCCGGGCGAAGCGCGCGTCGGCCAGCGTGAGCGAGATGCCCCGTCCCTGGAGCGCCTCGGCGGCCTTGTGGCATTCGTTCAGCCGCGCCCCGAAATTCAGCACCGCCACGCGGTTGCCTTCCCGCACGATGCGGCCACGGCCGATCTCCAGCGGCACGCCGCGCTCCGGCATATCGACACCGGTGCCCTCGCCGCGCGGGAAACGGAAGGCCGACGGCCGGTCGTCGATGGCGGCTGCGGTGGCGACCATGTGCACCAGCTCGGCCTCGTCGGCCGCCGCCATGACCACGAAATCGGGCAGATTGGCAAGGAAGGCGATATCGAACGTACCGGCATGGGTCGGGCCGTCGGCGCCTACCAGCCCGGCGCGGTCGATGGCAAACCTGACCGGCAGCCGCTGGATCGCAACGTCATGCACCACCTGGTCGTAGCCGCGCTGAAGGAAGGTGGAATAGATGGCGCAGAACGGTTTCAGCCCGCCCGCCGCCATCGCGGCGCAGAAGGTCACGGCGTGCTGCTCGGCAATGCCGACGTCGAAGCAGCGTTCGGCAAAGCGCTCGGCAAACAGGTTCAGCCCGGTGCCATCCGGCATTGCCGCCGTAACCGCGACGATCTTGTCGTCGGTTTCCGCTTCCCGGATCAGGCTCCGGGCGAAAACATCGGTATAATTCGGCGCGTTCGAAACCGCCTTGTAGGGCGCGCCGGTGGCCCGGTCGAACTTGCCCGTGGCATGGCCCCGGTCGGCCCGGTTCTCGGCGAAGCCCTTGCCCTTGACGGTGATGGCGTGGATCAGTATCGGGCCGTCGGCGCGCTCCTTGACGGTGCGCAGCACCGCCAACAACTGCTCCATGTCGTGGCCGTCGATCGGGCCGACATAGGAAAACCCCAGTTCCCCGAACAGCGTGCCGCCGACCGTCATTGTCTTGAGAACTTCCTTGGCGCGGCGCGCACCTTCCTGCAAAGGCTCCGGCAACAGGCGCAGCGCGCCCTTGGCGGCGGCCTTCAATTCCTGAAACGGCGCCCCGGCATACAGGCGGGACAGGTATGACGACATCGCGCCCACCGGCGGCGCGATGGACATCTCGTTGTCGTTGAGAATGACGATCAGCCGCTTGCCCAGATGCCCCGCGTTGTTCAGCGCCTCGTAGGCCATGCCGGCCGACAGTGCGCCGTCGCCGATCACCGCGATGGCGTCGCCGGTGCCGTCATGCGTGACGCCTCCGAGGTCGCGCGCCACGGCGAACCCCAGGGCGGCCGAGATCGAGGTCGAGGAATGCGCCGCGCCGAACGGGTCGTAGGGGCTCTCCTTGCGCTTGGTGAATCCCGAAAGCCCGTCGCCGGCGCGCAGCGTGCGGATGCGGTCGCGCCGTCCGGTCAGTATCTTGTGGGGATAGCACTGGTGGCCGACGTCCCAGATCAGCTTGTCGCGCGGCGTGTTGAACACCGCGTGGATCGCCACCGTCAGTTCGACGACGCCCAGCCCGGCGCCCAGGTGCCCGCCGGTGACGGAAACCGCCGAGATCGTCTCTTCCCGCAATTCATCGGCCAGCGCGCGCAGCTCGGCATCGCTCAACCCCTTGAGGTCGGCGGGCAGGCGGACCCGGTCGAGGATCGGCGTATTCGGGCGTGTCTCTGTCACTGTGTCCGGTTTCTGCGCATGATCGCCTGCCGTCAAGCCGTGCGCGTTATCGTGAACTCCGCGGCTTGGCGCAAGGTGCCTGCCGCAGCCCCGAAGGGTGCCAGAGCGTCGCACGCGGCTGCCGACAGTTGCAACGCCCGGCGGCGCGCGCCCTCAAGCCCGAGATGCGACACGAAAGTCGCCTTGTTGGCGTCGGCATCCTTGCCGACCCGCTTGCCGATCTTCACCTCGTCCCCCTCGACATCGAGAATGTCGTCGCGGATCTGGAAGGCCAGCCCGAGCGCGTCGGCATAGACGCGCAGCGGTTCGGTGTCGGCATGCCCGAGCACGGCGCCGGCCTCGGCCGACCAGCGGAACAGCGCCCCCGTCTTCCGCGCCTGCAACGCCTCGATCTCGGGCAGGCGCAGCGGCGTGGCTGCCCCCTCGGCGGCGATATCCATCGCCTGCCCCCCGACCATTCCCGCCGCGCCCGCCGCCTCGGCGAGGCGGCGGATCAGTTCCAGCCGGATCGCCGGGTCCGGGCTTGTGCCGGGCCGGGAAAGGATCTCGAACGCCAGCGACTGCAGCGCGTCGCCGGCCAGGATCGCGGTTGCCTCGTCCCATTTGACGTGCACCGTCGGCAGGCCGCGGCGCAGGTCGTCATCGTCCATAGAAGGCAGGTCGTCATGGATCAGCGAATAGGCGTGGACGCACTCCACCGCCGCCGCCGCGTGCTCGGCCTCGGAGGGGACGACATCGAACAGCCGCGCGCCCTCGATAACCAGAAACGCCCGCAGCCGCTTGCCGCCGCCAAGAACCGCGTAGCGCATGGCGGCCGGCACATCGGCGTCGGGTGCCGGCAGCAGGCTTTCCAGCCGCGCCTCGGCGCGCGCCTTGGCGCCGGCCAGCGCCTGCCGGAATTCGTCTGTCACCGCCTGGTCCATGTCAGTCCGTTTCGACCGCCTTGGCGCCGGTCACGTTGCCGTCCGCATCGCGGGTGATCTGCGCGACCTTTTCCTCCGCGGCGCGCAGCTTCTTCTCGCAATGGCTGCGCAGAGCGGCGCCGCGTTCGTAGAGCCTGATCGAGTCCTCAAGCGCCACCTGCTGGTTTTCCAGCTTCTCCACCACCGCTTCAAGCTCCGCCATGGCTTCCTCGAAACTCATTTTTTCGATGGGTGTCTCGCTCATTCCCCACGCTCCGTCAAAACCCCAAGATGCGCTGCCACCGACGCGCCCAGCGCCTCCAGATCATATCCCCCTTCGAGAGTCGAGACCACGCGTCCGCCGCAACTTTCCGCCGCCAGATCGCAGATTTCAGCGGTGGCCCAGGCGAAGTCCTCCGCGGTCAGGTTCAGATTGGCGAGCGGGTCGCGTTCATGCGCGTCGAAACCGGCGGAGATGATGATCAGCCCGGGGTCGTGGCGCCTGACAGCCGGGAATATCCGGTCCTCCATGGCCCGGCGGAATTCGGCGCCGCCGCTCAGCGGGGCCAGTGGTGCGTTGACCACCTGCCCGTGCTCACCGGTCTCGTGCGCGCCGCCGCTGCCGGGATAGAGCGGCATCTGGTGGGTCGAACCGTACAGTATCCGCGCATCGTTCCACACCAGGGCCTGGGTTCCGTTGCCGTGATGCACATCGAAATCCAGTATGGCGACCCGCGACAGCCCGTGGTTTTCCAAAGCATGCAGGGCGCCGATCGCGGCGTTGCCGAAAATGCAAAACCCCATCGCCCGCGCGCGCTCCGCGTGATGGCCCGGCGGGCGGACCGCGCAAAAGGCGTTTTGCGCCTCTCCCGACATCACCGTGTCGACCGCCATGACCACGGCTCCGGCCGCACGCCGCGCCGCCGTCAGCGAGCCGGGCGAGACATGGGTGTCGGCGTCGAGAGAGCGGAAGCCTTTTTCCGGTATCGCCTCGGCGACCTCCCGCAGGTAGGCGGCCGCGTGGGCCAGCAGCAGGAACCGGTCCTCCGCCAGCGGCGCCTCGGCCCGGTCCAGACCGGCGAACTCCGCGGCGTCGGCCACGGCGAGAATTCGCTCCAGCCGCTCGACACGTTCCGGATGGCCCGGCGGCGTCACGTGTGCCAGGCAGTCGGGATGGGAAACGAAGAGCGTGGACATGAACAGGCAATAGCACTTCACCGCCCCCCCAGGCAAAGCCCGGCGGGCGCGAGGCGCTATTTTTCCCGGAATTCCAGCGTTCCACCGACATCGGGAGCCAGCATCAGCCGTTCGATGACGCGCGCGCGCTCAGCCGTCAGGTTACCGCCGATCGAAATGAGCAGTGCGGCCAGCGCCGCGATTCCGCAGGTAAGAAACACGTATTCCGCCGAGGAAGCCGCCGACCGGTCGCGGACAAATCCGACAATTCTCGCATGACGCATGTCCGCGCCCCCGTTTCAGGCAACCGGGATTCTTCCCGGATTGCGCCGCAGCGTGGCGCAAAGCCGTGAACGGTGGATTAATGCGGCTATTGAGGCGCATCGCGCGCCGGAGCGGCGGGACGCAGAGCGTGTCGCAATGGAAAAGGCCGGAAAACCCGGCCTTCACGAAGTATTCCGGGTCCTGGCGGGGAGTTCAGCCGGCAAGGACCTGAACCGCGAGCTGCGAAGAGGCGGCCGCAGCGATGCCGAAGAGCAGGAAGGAAATGGTCAGGAAATAGGTGTTGATCTGCACCGCATTCGGCGACTTCTCTTTCAGTATGGCAAGTACTTTCCGCATGATCTTCTCCGTTACTCGTTAATGCCGTTTCGCTTCCGGCAGCAACCAGACTGGTTAACAAACATGGCGAAAATTCGGGCGCAAATGGCGCTGTGTTTGACCATTCAACGGTAACAATGTGGAGAAATCATCGCATTTTGGGCACATTCATCATCAGTCCGGCGCCAGCATATATCCCGCACCGCGAACGGTCTGCAGATAACGCGGGCTTTTTGGATCGGCCTCGATCTTCCTGCGCAGGCGGGTGATCTGCACATCCACGGCGCGCTCCTGCGCGCGCCCGTCGTCGCGGCCGAGGTCCTCGACCAGCCTGGCGCGGCTGATCGGTTCGTTCGGCGCGGCCGAGAAGATTCTCATCAGGGCGCTTTCGGTCGCGGTCAGGCGGATCAGCGTGTCGCCTTTCCACAATTCGCCGCGCTCCAGGTCGTAATGGACGCCGCCAAGGTGCAGTGTCTTGGGTGCCTCGCCGGCGAGCTCCGTTTTCGGCACGCGTCTGAGGATGGCGTTGATCCGCAGCAGAAGCTCGCGCGGCTCGAAGGGTTTCGGCAAATAGTCGTCGGCCCCGACCTCCAGCCCCCGGATCCGGTCGTCGGCATCGCCCTTGGCGGTCAGCAGCAGGATCGGCGTCGTCATTTCCTCGCGCAGCGAGCGGGTCAGGCTGAAGCCATCCTCGCCGGGCATCATCACGTCCAGAACGATCAGGTCGAACTCCAGACCGGCCAGCAGCCGCCGGCAATGGTCCGCGTCGCGCGCGGTAGTCACCAGAAACCCGTTGCGGACGAGAAATTTCCGGATCAGTTCGCGTATCCGCTCGTCGTCGTCGACAACAAGAATGTGGGCGTCAGGCAGTTCTTCGCTCGCCATCACCGATGCCCCCGTTCAAGCCGGCGCATGACGGTCTCCCGCAGTTCCGGGTCGATCATCTGCTCCAGCACCGCGCGGAAACCCTGCACCGCTTCCGGTCCGGCCGCCGAAAAGGCCTGCCGCATACGTCTGTGCTGGGTACCGGAAAGTTCCAGTTCGAAACTGCGTCCCTTGTCGGTGAGGAACAGGTTTCGCTGCCGTCTGTCTTCCCTGCCGATCCGGCTCAGAACGTGGCCGTCCGTCACGAGTTGCCTCAGCACGCGGTTCAGCGACTGCTTGGTGACGCCGAGAATGTCCAGCAGGTCATTGACGGTCAGTCCCGGCTGGCGGTTGATGAAATGTATGGCCCGGTGGTGCGCCCGTCCGTACCCCTGCTCGGCGAGTATGCGGTCGGGATCGCCGGTAAAGCAGCGATAGGCGAAGAACATCAGTTCCGCACCTTCGCGAAGCTGCTCGTCGGTCAGGAACAAGAGCCGCTCGCCGCTGCTCGCCTGACTGTGAAACGGAGTTTTCTGCATCCCGCCCCCGCGCAATGTTTCATGCCGTGAGCAGTTTATGTCAGCCTTGTTGACTTTCCAAGGTTCAAATGTTAGCCAGCGATGAATTCTGCGAAAGAAACTGTCCCAGAAGACGCAGTCTGCGCAATATTCGTAATTTCGGGCGATCACCGGCGTTGCTGGTCCTCCGCTCGCTCAAAGGGGTACGTGTCATGGCCGGTGCATATGATGACCGCGACGGTTGGATCTGGATGGACGGAGAGCTGGTTGCGTGGCGTGACGCAACCGTCCATGTGCTGACCCATGCGCTGCATTACGGCAGTTCCGTCTTCGAGGGCGAGCGAAGCTACGGCGGGGCGATCTTCAAGAGCCGCCAGCATTCCGAGCGGCTGCTGAGGTCGGGCGAGTACATGGATATCCCGATCCCCTACACGGTCGACGAAATCGAGGCGGCGAAGGCGGCGGCACTGAAGGCCAACAACCTTACCGATGCATATGTCCGCGCCGTCTGCTGGCGCGGCTCCGGCCCGGATATGGGCGTGGCCTCGGCGCACAACCCGGTGCGCATGGCGGTCGCGGTCTGGGAGTGGGGCGCCTATTACGGCGACGCCAAGATGAAAGGCGCGAAGCTGGACATCTCGAAATGGAAGCGGCCGAGCCCCGAGACCATCCCGAGCTTCGCCAAGGCCGCCGGGCTATACATGATCTGCACCATGTCGAAGCATGCGGCGGAGGCGAAGGGGTGCTCTGACGCCCTGATGATGGATTACCGCGGCTACGTCGCCGAGGCGACCGGGGCCAACGTCTTCTTCGTCAGGGACGGGGTGGTGCATACGCCGGAGCCCGACACCTTCCTCAACGGCATCACCCGGCAGACGGTGATCGGCATGATGAAGGAGCGCGGCATCGAGGTTGTCGAGCGCCATATCATGCCGGCCGAACTGGAGGATTTCCAGCAGTGCTGGCTGACCGGCACCGCCGCGGAGGTGACGCCGGTCGGGAAGATCGGCGACTACAATTTCGAGGTCGGGGCGCTGACCCGCGACATCGCGGAAAGCTACGAAAAACTGGTGCGGGTGCACTGACGGCGGCGGCTGACCGGCCCGCGCCACGCCGTGAATCGTGTGTGTGCACACGCGTGTGCACGTGGTTAGTCATTTGATATCATTGATAAATCAATTTGTTAACCGCGGGTTAACGGGATTCGGCGCGCCGCCGCCGGGCTGTTTTCATCGCCGAGATGCGGGGCCTTGCGACAAATGTCCGCGAAGCGGAAGTCGAGCCATCGCCCCCTGACACCCCCGCTTGCGCGGAAATGACGGGGTGGCGAGGAGCGGCGGTCCGGAAAACTTGAAGCCCGCTCCATCGGCATCCGTCATTACCGCCCCCTCCACCCGTCCGGCATGGCGGCGCGCGATGCCGTTCGCGAGCGATGAAGACCCGGGAGATCCGCTGGCACGCCCTACGGGACTCGAACCCGTGTTTCCGCCGTGAAAGGGCGGCGTCCTAGACCACTAGACGAAGGGCGCCCGATGGCTGTGGCGGGTATTTAGTCGCTGGCCGATGTGCTTGCAAGCGGCATTTTCCGCGCGCCGGGGAATATCACGCCACCGGTGCGGCGTCCTCCAGCCGCAGCTTCGGGCGCCGCCTTCCGCCCCAGTCGTCGATCTCCAGCCGGCCGGCAAAGTGGAACGGCGCGCCGCGGTGCGACGTCAGTGCCGGGCCCAGCGGCCCCTCGAAGGCGCCGAAGGCGATGGCGTCGAGCCGGCCGCCACCGGCGTCGGCGAGCGTCAGGCGCAGATGCGTCTCGCCGGCCGGCTTGGCGAAGGCGATGCGCGCCGCCGCCACCGCCAGCCGCGGCGCCGGGGCGCCGGCGCCGAACGGCCCGGCCTGTTCCAGCCGTTCGATCAGATCCAGCGTCGCGCCGCCGGGCGCGATCATGCCGTCGAGCCTGAGGTCGCGCGGACCGGCCGCTGCCGCGCCCTGGCGGCCGAGCAACTCGCCGAGGCGCTGCATCGCCGGTTCAACCTGGGTCCGGGTCAGGCTGAGACCGGCCGCCATGCGGTGCCCGCCCCCGGCCTCGATCAGGCCCTCGCGCATGCAGGCGGCGACCGCATGGCCGAGATCGACGCCGCCGACCGACCGGCCGGAACCCTTGCCGGCCTCGCCGTCCAGCCCGATCACCACGGCGGGGCGGTTGAACGCCTCTTTCAGCCGCCCGGCCACGATGCCGACGACGCCGGCGTGCCAGCCTTCGCCCGCCGCCCACACCAGCGGGCCGGAGATGTCGCGGGTCTGCGCCTGTTCCATTGCTTGCGCCAGCACCTCGGCTTCGATACGCTGGCGCTCGGCGTTCAGCGCGTCGAGCCGCTCGGCCAGCGCCGCCGCCTCGTTTTCGTCGGCCGTCGCCAGCAGCCGTGCCCCGAGATCCGCCGCTCCGATGCGCCCGCCGGCGTTAACGCGCGGGCCCAGCAGGAAGCCCAAGTGGTAGGCGTTGGGCGCGCTCGTCATCCGCGCCACGTCGGCCAGCGCCCGCAGCCCCGGCCGCTTGCGCGCCGCCATCACCTTCAGCCCCTGGCGCACCAGCGCCCGGTTGAAACCGACCAGCGGCGCCACGTCGGCCACCGTCGCCAGCGCCGCCAGATCGAGCATGTCCCTCAGTTCGGGGCCGGTCCGCCCGCCGCCCCGCATCAGCCGGTTGAGCGCCACCAGAAACAGGAAGACCACGCCGGCCGCGCACAGATATCCCAGATCGCCACTCTCGTCCTGCCGGTTGGGATTGACCAGCGCCGCCGCCACGGGAAGGGATTCGCCGCCGAGATGGTGGTCGAGCACGATGACATCGGCGCCGGCTTCGCGTGCCGCGGCGACGGGACCGTGCGACAGGGTTCCGCAATCGACGCAGACGATCAGCGAATGCGCGCCCGCCAGCGCCCGCATCGCCGCCTCGTTCGGCCCGTAGCCCTCCTCGATCCGGTCCGGCACGTAGAGCGTCGCGGTCTTTCCAAGCTGGCGCAGCCAGTTCAGGATCAGCGCCGCCGAGGCACCGCCGTCGACGTCGTAATCGGCGAATACGGCGATGCTCTCGTCGCCGTCGACGGCGCGCAGGAACCGTTCCGCCGCGCTGTCCATGTCGCGCAGCGTCGAGGGGTCCGGCGTCAGTTCGCGCAGCGACGGCGACAGGTAGCTTGCCGCGGTCTGCGGCGTCGCGCCGCAGCGGGCCAGCACCCGACCGACGATGTCCGGCAACCCGTTCGCCTGCGCGATCGCCGCGCCGATCCGTTCGGCCTCTTCGCCCGGTCCGGTCCAGCGCCGCCCGAGCAGAGACTTGCCGACGCCCAGGAACGATTCGCTCACCCGGTCTTGTCCGCCGATTTCCCGGCCACTTCCTCGGGGGTCCGGAGCCAGCTTCCGCCACGGTAGAAATGGCGGATCTTGCGCATCAGGACGAACGCGCCCAGCACCGCGAGCAGCAGCCAGATGACCGGGTAGAGGCCAGCCCCTCGGGCGTCGCCGGTCAGCATGCCGGCCGCCACGAGAAGGATCATCACCATCCATGGCACGAGAAACAGCGTCAGGAAGACGATGCCGCCCCAGCGCGGGCGCCCGGCCGCCGGAGCCGCCTTGCCGCCGGCGCCGGCCGGCGGGGATTCGGCCTTCGCCAGGTCTTTGTCTGACGCGCCGGCGCGGCGGACCGGCCCGGCCTCCGTTGCTTTGCTTTCGTCGCCGAAACCGATCTTGCGAACCATTTGCCTTTCCTCCGTCGCCGCGTCCCGCCGCGGTCAGGTCTTCCTGTTGCGTCCTGCGAGGCGCCGGCCGGCCGGCTCTTGCCCTTGTGCCGCGGGTTTCGCTTTCCGGCCGGTCTTCGCCGTGCCTCAGAAGTACTTCAGCCGGTAGAACAGACGCCGCAGCGAGTGGGTCTTGGACCGCATCAGGATGGTCTCGGTCTCCAGCCACTCGCCGTCGCGGCGCGCGCCGTGGACGATCGAGCCGTCGGTGACGCCGGTCGCCGCGAAGATCACGTCGCTGGTCACCATGTCGTTGCGCGTGTAGATGCGGTCGAAATCGGTGATCCCGGCGCGCATGGCGCGGGAGCGCTCGTCATCGTTGCGGAACACCAGCCGGCCCTCCATCTGGCCGCCCATGCACTTCAGCGCGCCGGCGGCCAGCACGCCCTCGGGCGCGCCGCCCTGGCCCATGTACATGTCGATGCCGGTCTTCTCGCTCTCGGCGCAGTGTATCACGCCGGCCACGTCGCCGTCGGTGATCAGCCGGATGCGGGCGCCGGTTTCGCGGATTTCGCGCACCAGATCGTCGTGGCGCGGGCGTTCCAGGATGCAGACCATCAGCTCCGAGGGTTTACAGCCCTTGGCCTTGGCGAAAGTCAGCACGCGTTCGGTCGGCGTCATTTCGAGGCTGACGATGCCTTCGGGATAGCCCGGGCCGATCGCCAGCTTGTCCATGTAGACGTCGGGCGCGTGCAGCATCGAGCCACGCGGCCCCATGGAGATCACCGCCAGCGCGTTGGGCATGTCCTTGGCGGTCAGCGTGGTGCCTTCCAGCGGATCGAGCGCTATGTCGACGCCGGGGCCGTCGCCGGTACCGACCTCTTCACCGATAAAGAGCATCGGCGCCTCGTCGCGCTCGCCCTCGCCGATCACCACCACGCCGGCGATGTCGAGCAGATTCAGCTGCTCGCGCATGGCGTCGACGGCGGCCTGGTCGGCGGCCTTCTCGTCGCCCGAGCCGATCAGCCGGGCGGACGCGATGGCGGCCGCCTCCGACACACGGGCCAAACCGAGCGACAACATACGGTCGGCAAATTTCTCGTCATTGTGCGGCATCATGCGGCTCCTGTACTGTCTTTTGACACTGAGCGAAGTCTAAGCCTGTCCCCTGCGTTTCGAGGTGTGTCACAAAGCCTCACACATCCTCGATGCGGATGGCGACCGGTTTGGCGCGCGAGGCTTCGGTTTTCGATATCTCCGCCAGCGCCGCGTCGAGCACCGGGCGCGAGGTCTTGTGGGTGACGATGATGACCGGCGCCTCGTCGGTGGCGTGGCCGTACTGGCGCATCCGGTCGATGGAAATGCCGTGCCGGCCGAGCGCGGTGGTGATGCGGCCCATCACGCCGGGCGCGTCGGTGAGCAGGAACCGCAGGTAATAGGCGGCGTCGACGCCGGTCTGCGACCGTCCGGCTCTGACGAGCCCGGTGGCCGGTGAACCGAACACCGGAAACCGCACGCCGCGCGCGATGTCGATGATGTCGCCGATCACCGCCGAGGCGGTCGGCCCCTCGCCGGCGCCGGGGCCGGCGAACACCGTCTGGCCGACCCGGTCGCCCTCGACGATCACCATGTTGGTCACGCCCTCGAGCTGGCCGAGCGGCGAGCGCGCCGGCACCAGGCAGGGTTGGGTACGCTGTTCCAGCCCGTCCTCGTTGAGCCGCGCGATGCCCAGAAGCTTGATCGCGTAGCCCATGTCGCGGGCCTGCTCGATATCGGCCAGGTGCAGGTGGCTGATGCCCTCGATCTTGGCATTCTCGAAATCGACCCGGGTGCCGAAGGCCGTCGCCGCAAGAAGGGCGAGCTTGTGGGCGGCATCCACGCCGTCGACGTCGAAGCTCGGGTCGGCCTCGGCATAGCCGAACTTCTGGGCCTGTTCCAGAACGGTATCATATCCCTCGCCGGTCGCCTCCATGCGGGTCAGGATGTAGTTGCAGGTGCCGTTGAGCACCCCCATGACGCGGCGGATGCGGTTGCCCGCAAGACCTTCGGCGAGGCCCTTGATGATCGGGATGCCGCCGGCGACGGCGGCCTCGAAACGCAGCGACACGTCGCGTGATTCCGCCAGTTCGGCCAGCGACTGGCCGTGATGCGCCAGCATCGCCTTGTTGGCGGTGACCACGTGCTTGCCCATGGCCAGCGCGGTCTCGGTGACGGCGCGCGCCGGGCCGTTTTCACCGCCGATCACCTCGACCACCAGATCGACATCATCGCGCCGCGCCAGCGCCACCGGGTCGTCCTCCCAGGCGTAGGCCGACAGATCGACACCGCGGTTGCGATGGCGGGTCCGCGCCGAAACCGCGGCGACGGCGATCTCGCGCCCGGCGCGCGCGGCCAGCAGCCCGGCGTTTTCCTGCACGATGCGCACGACGCCGGTTCCGACGGTGCCGATCCCGGCAAGCCCGATGCGCAGCGGTGTGGTCATCTGCATCTCTCCCCGATCAGCCGCCGGCCTGCGCGGCCGCCGGATTGTGGCTGTCGCGCAGCGCTCCGGCGTTTTCCATCACCCGCCTGACGCCGCGCGCCGCCTGGCGGATGCGCTGCTCGTTCTCCACCAGCGCCAGCCGCACGTAGCCCTCGCCGTATTCGCCGAAGCCGATGCCGGGCGCAACCGCAACTTCCGCCTCCTTCAGCAGGATCTTCGAAAATGCCATCGAGCCGATGTCGCGGAAGGCCTCCGGGATCGGTGCCCAGGCGAACATGGTGGCCGGCGGCGGCGGGATGTCCCAGCCGGCGCGGCCCATCGCCTCGACCAGAACGTCGCGCCGCGAGTGGTAGATGCCGCGGATTTCAGCGATGCAGTCGGCCGGGCCGTTGAGCGCCGCCGCCGCCGCGACCTGCACCGGCGTGAAGGCGCCGTAATCGAGATAGGACTTTATGCGCGTCAGCGCCGCGATCAGGCGGGCGTTGCCGACCGCGAATCCCATCCGCCAGCCCGGCATGGCGAAGGTCTTGCTCAGCGAGGTGAACTCGACGGCGATATTCTTCGCACCTTCGATCTGAAGCACCGACGGCGGCGGGTGGCCGTCGAAATGGATCTCCGCATAGGCAAGATCCGACAGCACCCAAAGCTCGTGCTTGCGGGCGAAGCCCACCAGTTCGCGGTAGAAATCCAGATCGGCGAGCTGCGCCGTCGGGTTGGACGGGAAATTGACCACCAGCGCCACCGGTTTCGGCACCGAGTGCGTCACCGCGCGCGACAATTGCCGCATGTAGGCTTCCGCGTCGAACCGGCCCTCGTGCAATGCCTGGATATGCCGCAGCGTGCCGCCGGCGATCATGAAGCCGTAAGGGTGGATCGGGTAGGACGGATTGGGCACCAGCATGACGTCGCCCGGCGCGGTGATCGCCATCGCCAGGTTGGCCAGCCCTTCCTTGGACCCCAGCGTGGCGATGACCTCGGTTTCCGGGTCCAGCCCGACGCCGAAGCGGCGTTCGTAATAGCCCGCCTGTGCACGGCGCAGGCCGGGGATGCCGCGCGACGCCGAATAGCGGTTGGTGCGCGGTTTGCGCACCGTCTCGACCAGTTTGTCGACGATATGGGCGGGCGTATCCATGTCCGGATTGCCCATGCCGAAATCGATGATGTCCATGCCCTCGGCGCGATATGCGGCCTTCAGCCGGTTCACCTCGGCGAACACATAGGGCGGCAGGCGCTTGATGCGATAGAACTCTTCGGGCATGTGCTCGATCGGCGCTTGTTTTGCGCGGCACCATAGCGTCGCGCGGTGGTAAATGACAGTGGCTTGTCGGGCGTTTACGTTACTGTTTCATCATCGCCGCGCCACGGGCGCGCAATGCCGCCGCGCGGGCCAGCAGCGCTTCGGTCTCTGCCTGGGCCGGATCGAAGCCGCTGCTGGCCTGCGCCAGTTCGGCGGCAAAGACGTCCTGGGGGATCAGCGCCGGATACCCGGCGGCCAGCGTTTGCGCGGATGGCGTTGATGAGTAGCCCGGCAGATCAGGCTTGAACGAGCATCCCGCCGCTACGGCGATCGCGGCCAGCCCGGCGCAGATCGCCGGCCGATACCGGTGATTTCCGCTCAGGTGCAGCATGTAGGTCGGCTTTCTTCCATATCATCGCTTGCCGGCGGTTGGGGCTTGACGGTAGTTGAGGCATGATTAGGTGACTTGGCGGAGCCGGGCAAGCTGCCGCGCGATACGGGTGGGGAAAATGGCCGAGAGCAATCCTGTCGACACCGAAGAGATCGAGGCCCTTGCCGAAAAGGGCAGGGAGTTTGCCGCCAACATGGCCGAGGTCGTCGAGGTCAGCGGCAAGATCTGGGAGAACTTCCTGGAATCCCAGATGGAAACGAACGCCGCTTCCGATCCCGATCCGCTGAACACCTGGCCGGCGATCGCCGAATTCACCCGCGCGATGCTGGAAAACCCCGAAGAGATCGCCGACGCCACGCTGGGGTTCTGGCAGGCCCAGCAGGAACTTTGGCAGCACGCGGCGCTGAAATGGCTGGGCGCGGAAGATACACGCCACCAGCTGCACCTGCCGCACATGGCCAAGCCCACGAAACGCTTCGACCACAAGGAATGGTCGGAAAACGCGCTGTTCGACTATATCAAGAATTCCTACCTGCTGACCGCCGGCTGGCTTCAGGACACCGTGCATTCGGTGGGTGATCTGGACCCCAAGGACCGCAAGAAACTGGATTTCTACACCCGCCAGTACGTCGAAGCGATGAACCCGGCGAATTTCTTCGCGCTCAACCCCGAAGTGCTGGAGGCCACGGTAGAGGAGCGCGGCCAGAACCTGGTGCGCGGGCTCAAGATGATGCTCGACGACATGAAGCGGGGCAAGGGCAGGCTGCTGATCCGCCAGACCGACATGGACAAGTTCGAAGTCGGCCGCAACCTGGCGGTGACGCCCGGGCAGGTGATCTGGCAGAACGAAATCATGCAGCTCATCCAATACGCGCCGGCGACCGAGAAGGTCTACGCGAGACCGCTGTTGTTCGTGCCGCCGTGGATCAACAAGTACTACGTGCTCGACCTCAACCCGAAGAAATCCATGGTCAAGTGGCTGGTCGGGCAGGGCTACACGGTGTTCATGATTTCCTGGGTCAATCCGGACGCGCGCCAGAAGGACGAGACCTGGGAAAGCTACATGCACAAGGGGGCCATCGAGGCCATCGACAAGGTGCTGGAGGAAACCGGGCAGAAGAGCGTCAACCTCGCCTCTTACTGCATCGGCGGCACCATGACCGGCACGCTGCTGGCGTATCTTGGAAAGAAAAAGGACAAGCGGGTTCGTTCGGCCACGTTCTTCACCGCACAGCTCGATTTCGAGGACGCCGGCGAGTTGCAGGTGTTTGTCGATGAAAAGACGCTGGAGATGGTCGATGAGCAGATGGAGAAGGGCTATCTGCCGGCGGAAAGCATGGCGACTGCCTTCAACATGCTGCGCGCCAACGACCTGATCTGGGCCTACGTGGTGAACAACTACATGCTGGGCAGGGATCCCTTCCCGTTCGACCTTCTGTACTGGAACGCGGATTCGACGGCGATGCCGGCGCGGGTGCACCGCTTCTACCTGAAGGAGCTCTATACCGAGAACGCCTTCGCCTGCGATCGCCTGAAACTCGGCCGGCTGAAACTGCGGCCATCGGACATCTCGGTGCCGGTCTATCACGTCGCGACGCGGGAGGATCACATCGCGCCGGCGCACTCGGTCTATCTGGGGGCGCGGATGATGACCGGCGCCGACGTGCGCTTCGTGCTGTCGGGTTCGGGCCACATCGCCGGCGTCGTCAACCCGCCGGCGCTGAAGAAATACCAGCACTGGGTGAACGAGGACATGTCGCCGGAGACGCTGGACGAGTGGCTGAAGGGCGCCGTCGAGGTGCCGGGAAGCTGGTGGCCCG
>JBHHXR010000018.1:0-23759 GCA_046757205.1 Paracoccaceae bacterium | reverse complement strand
CATGTCAGCCAGTCGCCGTCCGGCGGCAACTGGTGGCCCGGCAGCGCCCAGTACTCGAACAGCCACGGCATCGACATCAACGCATTCGGCGAAAGCCCTTCCAGGAATGCCTCAATCTTTTTCGGCGGCAACGATGCGAGCAAGGCGCTTCCGGATTTCCTCTGAGGCCTGCCGCAAGTCGAGCTCCTGACCGGCCGGATTTCCACTGCCCTTGTTGATTTTTTCTTCAAGTTTCCTCTCAACCTCCATAAGCAGATGGAGCGATCTGATATTCTTCTGGATAAGATCGTGCCGAGCCTTCGCGTCCTTGGTTGACCGCGGATTTTCCCGCAGTTCGTTCACCGCTTCTGACAGCGCGAATACCAGGTCTTCCAGCAGGGCGCGGGCCGATTCCGGCCGTCCGGACGGTTGCCGGCCGCCGGCCTTGTCTTTTGATTTCATGTATCGGGATTCTCCGGCTCCTCGGAGGTGGCCAAAAAAGAAAGACCCGGCTTTGCGGGCCGGGCCATCAGGCTATTTGGGCATCTTCGCGGAAGATATACCTATAAGAGATCGCTCTGTCAAGAACTAACTTTAAAGTTGTAAATTCAATTCGAACTGCGATCCCGTTCGATGGCCCGCCACCTGGCGACATTGGCGTTGTGTTCGCGCAGAGTGGACGCGAAGGCATGCCCGCCACTGCCATCAGCCACGAAGAAGATGTAATCGGTTTTTTCTGGATGCGCCGCCGCTTCGATCGACTCCCTTCCGGGATTGGCGATCGGCGTCGGCGGCAACCCGTCGATCAAGTAGGTATTCCAGGGTGTTCGTGCGTCCAGTTCGCTACGCCGCAGTCCGCGTTTCAGCGTCTCCCGCCCCAGCGTCAGCCCGTAGATCACCGTCGGATCGGTCTGTAATCTGATCCCCCGGTTCAGCCGGTTCACGAAAACCGACGCGACGCGCCTGCGCTCCTCCGGCACCGACGTCTCCTTTTCCACGATCGACGCCAGTGTCAGCAACTCGTCAGCCGTTTCAAGCGGCAGGTCGGGGTCGCGCCCGGCCCACGCCGCGGCCAGCGCCTCGCCCTGTTTCCGTATCATCAGATCGATCAGATCCTGCCGGCTGTCGCCGCGCCGGATTTCGTAGGTGTCGGGCGACAACATGCCCTCCGCCGGTATCTCAACGACCTCGCCGGACAGCACGGGAACCGCGCCAAGACTTTCAACCGCCATGAACGACGTCGTGCCCTCCGGCAGCGTAACCCGATAACGCACACCGGAATCCAGACCAACGATCCCCGCGATCTCGCTTGCCGGATCGTCGGTCTGCGGCACGAAGTCAGCGAATTTCCGTTCCGCACTGTCATCGACCCGCTGGCGCAACCGTGTGACCAGCGTATCGCCCAGCACGAACGTCACCTCGTAGCGGAACCGCTCCTGCGCGCCCGAAGACAGCGTTTCCAGAACCTCTTTCATCGACGCACCCGGTGAAATCTCGTGCTCGCCGAACTTTATTCCGGCGATCTTGCCGGTATAGCGCGCGCCCAACCGGAAAATCTGCTGGTTGGAAATCGCCCCGGCCTCGGCCAGCACCCGCGCCACGGTCTGGATATTCGCGCCACGCGGTATTTCCACCAGCACCGGCTGCTGCAACGGTCCGGGCTCGGTGAAGGTCCGCTTTCCCCAAGCCACCAGACCACCGATCAACACCAGAATTACGATCAGTATCGTCAGCAGGTTGGCGGCGAAATGGCGGTACATCCCCGCTCCTTAGTCTGGCCGTTTCAGGATAAGCGACGCGTTGGTTCCGCCGAACCCGAAAGAGTTCGATAGCGCCACATCGATCTTCCGCTGCACCGCCGTGACCGGCGCCAGGTCCATCGCCGGCTCCACGTCCGGATTATCTAGGTTCACCGTCGGCGGGGCCACCTGATCACGCATTGCCAGAACGCAGAATATCGCCTCGACCGCGCCGGCCGCGCCCAGCAGATGCCCCGTCGCCGACTTCGTGGATGACATCGTGGTCGACGACACCGAATCGCCCAGAAGCCGCTCGACCGCCGCCAGTTCGATGGTATCTGCCATGGTCGAAGTGCCATGCGCATTCACGTAGTCGATATCGGACGGTTTCAGCCCCGCCCGCTTCAGCGCCGCCTGCATCGAGCGGAAACCGCCGTCGCCGTCAGGGATGGGCGCCGTTATGTGATAGGCGTCGCCCGACAGGCCATATCCCACCACTTCCGCGTAAATGTGGACGCCCCGCGCCTTGGCGTGTTCCAATTCCTCCAGAACGACGACGCCGGAACCCTCGCCCATGACAAAGCCGTCGCGGTCCCTGTCGTATGGACGTGAAGCCTTTTCCGGGGCATCGCTGAATCCCGTCGAAAGGGCCTTGCAGGCATTGAAACCGGCGATACCGAGCGGATTGATCGGCGCCTCGGCTCCGCCGGCGACCATCACGTCGGCATCATCGAGCAGGATCAGCCGGGCCGCGTCCCCGATCGCATGCGCGCCAGTGGAACAGGCCGTCACCACCGAGTGGTTCGGTCCCTTGAAGCCATAGCGGATCGAAACCTGACCGGAACACAGATTGATCAGCGCGCCGGGAATGAAGAACGGCGAAATCCGCCTCGGCCCGCGCTCCCTGAGCGTTATCGACGTCTCGGCGATGGAGCCGAGCCCGCCTATCCCGGAACCGATCATGACGCCCGTGCGCAGCCGGCTCGCCTCGTCCTCGGGCTTCCACCCGGCGTCGCTGACCGCCTGCTCCGCCGCCGCCATCCCGTACAGGATGAAAGTATCAACCTTGCGGGCTTCCTTCGGCGCCATCCAGTCGTCGGCATTGAACGTGCCGTCGGAGCCGTCGCCGAACGGAACCTCGCACGCGTAGTCGGTTGCAAAGCTGTGGGCGTCGAACCGGGTTATCGGCCCGGCGCCTGACTGCCCGTCGATCAGACGTTTCCAGGTCTCGTCCACGCCGCACGCCAGGGGCGTAACCATGCCAATACCGGTGACAACAACTCGCCGCATCGGGACCTCATCTGCTTCGCGCCTGGCCTCGCCCGGTTCTACCGCAACGGCCGAGACCGGGGCAAGCGTTCAACTTCACACCCGGCCGGCCCCGCGGCCGTCGCGCAGGCGCAGAGTCGAGAACGGCACCGATCGGTGCCGCGCTTGCGTCTCACCAGGCTCTTGTAAAGGCTCAGGAATTCTCGGTGATGAACTTCACCACATCGCCGAAGGACTGGATGGACTCAGCCGCGTCGTCTGGTATCTCGATACCGAATTCTTCCTCGAACGCCATCACCAGCTCCACCGTATCAAGGCTGTCGGCGCCAAGATCGTCGATGAACGAGGCAGTTTCTGTCACCTTGTCTTCGTCCACGCTCAGGTGCTCAACAACGATTTTCTTTACGCGTGCTGCGATGTCGCTCATGTGTAAACCCTCTCCAATAGCGAGGATCGCGGTCCTCGGTCTCGATATCTGTGCCTGCCACGCCAAACAAGAATTCAGCCGGAAAGGCGTTAAATGAAAACAGCAGAGTACCGCTGGCTGCGCCCCCGGCTCGTCTCGGATGGCGCTATACCACACTCCGCCACCATGGCAAACGCTTTCGCGCGGCCCGCGCCGCGCCGTCAGATCATGGCCATTCCGCCGTTCACATGCAAGGTCTGACCGGTGACATAGGCCGCTTCCGGCGAAGCCAGATACAGCGCCGCCGCCCCGATCTCGTCCGCGTCACCCATCCGCCCCGCCGGGATCGAGCCCATGATCCTGGCCTTCTGGTCATCGCTCAGCTTCTCGGTCATCGCCGTCGTAATGAACCCGGGTGCCACGCAATTCACCGTGATCCCCCGGCTGGCCACTTCCTGCGCCAGCGATTTCGACAGTCCGATCACGCCTGCCTTCGACGCCGCGTAGTTCGCCTGCCCCGGGTTCCCGGTAACGCCGACGATCGAGCTGATGTTGATGATCCGCCCCCAGCGCGCCTTCATCATGCCGCGCAGCACGCCCCGGCACAGCCGCATTGTCGACGTCAGGTTGACCGCAATCACCTCGTCCCACTCCGCATCCGACATGCGCATGAATATGTTGTCCCGCGTCACACCGGCATTGTTGACCAGGATATCGACGCCGCCCATCGCCTCTGCGGCCTGCTTCGGCAGCGCCGCCACTGCATCCGCATCGCTCAGGTTGCACGGAAGCACATGCGCCCGCTCGCCCAACTCCTCCGCCAGCGCCCGCAGCGGATCGACCCGCGTGCCCGACAGCGCCACCGTTGCGCCGCATCCATGCAACGCCCGCGCAATCGCCCCGCCGATGCCACCCGAAGCGCCGGTCACCAGCGCCGCTTTTCCACTGAGATCAAACATCCGCCTCTCCCGCCAGCGCTCGGACGTCGTCCGGCGTCCCCACCGCCCGCACCGCCGCCTCCCGGTGGATGCGGCGGATCATCCCCGACAGCGCCCTGCCCGCTCCGACTTCGACAAATTCACTGACGCCCTCCGCCACCATCCATTCCACGGATTCGCGCCATCGCACCGTGCTCGTCACCTGATGCACCAGAAGGTTGCGGATCAGCATCGGCCTGCTTTCCGCGTGCGCCGACACGTTCGCCACCACCGGCGGCGTCGGCTCGTCAATGTCCACGTCATCCAGCGCTTTCGCCATGGCTGCCGCGGCCGGCTCCATCAGCGAGCAGTGAAACGGCGCGCTGACCGGCAGCAGCACCGCCCGCCGCGCGCCCCTGGATTTGGCGATCTCGACGGTCCGCTCGACCGCCGCCTTGTGGCCCGAAACCACGACCTGCCCGGGATCGTTGTCGTTCGCTGCCTCGCAGACATCATCGCCGGCGGCTTC
Organism: Paracoccaceae bacterium; assembly: GCA_046757205.1. Lineage (GTDB taxonomy): Bacteria > Pseudomonadota > Alphaproteobacteria > Rhodobacterales > Rhodobacteraceae > JBHHXR01. Next base: position 18,920 of record JBHHXR010000018.1, on the reverse strand, counting down.
TTCCGCAACTGCCTTGACGGATTCGAAATCAAGCCCCAGCAGCGCCGCCATCGCGCCTGCGCCGACCGCAACGGCTTCCTGCATCGCGCGGCCGCGCACCCGCAGGAGCCGCGCGGTATCCTCGACGCTCAGTGCCCCGGCCGAACACAGTGCGGAGTATTCGCCCAGCGAATGCCCTGCCACAAAAACCGCTGTTTCCACGCCGACGCCCTCCGCCTTCAAGGCCGCCATCGCCGCAAGCGAGGTCGCCATCAACGCCGGTTGCGCGTTCGCCGTCAGCGTCAATTCACCGATATCGCCATTCCAGATGAGATCGGACAGTTTCTCGCCGAGTGCCTCGTCCACCCGAACGAAAACCTCGCGCGCCTCGTGATAGGCCTCGGCCAGTTCGCGTCCCATGCCAACCGCCTGCGCCCCCTGTCCGGGGAAAACAAATACTCGTGCCACCGGGGCCCCCTTGCGAAAATCCGCGACCGGTCTAGCCAATAGCGAAACAGCCGTCCAGCCCTGGCCGGATCTTTGCCCCGCCACTCAGGTGACACCCCGTCGAGATCAGAAGGAAAAGCCGAAAATGGTGCTGCCGCCCCGGCCGCGTCGCTTTACGGTCTCGATTCGCTGCCGCTGGTGTCTTCTGCTGGTGTCGCCACCGTCGAGGATGGCCTTGATCTCCGCCAACTGGCCGGTTGAATATCTTCCGTACTCTTCCGGCGTCAACTCGGCCTGTAGTTCAAGTTGCGTCGGCGAACCCTGCGGCAAACCGGTCGCCCGGGAAAACTGGCGATCGGTCTGCGCGCAGGCCGAAACGATCACAACGCCGCACAGGACGATGCCGATACGGAGAAAGCCGACGGCGCGACCTTGGCCGATGGTGCTCTGGTTTCTCGACATCATGCCGGAACCTAACCCGGTTGCCTTCGTTGTCCGATTCAAATGTTCACAAGGCTCCGTGACAGCAAGCCCTGCAGGCGCCGGCACCGCTCAATACCGTGACCCCAGCACCGACGCCTTGATGAATGCTATTCTCACCTGCTTCTCGCTTTCCGTCAAATCGTCGCTTTCCTGCAAACCCTTGATCAAGACAAGCTGGTTCAGCGGGAAACGGCCATATTCTCCTTCCCGCAGGCCGATCGACGCCTCAAGCTGCGTCGGCGCCGTCTTGCGGGACGCCCCGGGCGCCCTTTCCGGTGTCCCGACGCAGGCTGCCACGGCTGCCGCAACCGATGCCGACACCGTCATTCTGACCAGCGTTGCAGTCTTTATTGGTGTGGTCATGTTGCAATATCCCCGCCTATCGCGCCACCGGCCTGTTCCCGGTCAAGAGACCACCGTTTTCGCGATCAATCAATCGGCCGGCCGATCACGTTTCCCGGCGTAGCTTTGGTGGAACACGCTCACTGGAAGCACCGGTTCAACCGGCCGGTGGCGTCAAGGCCAGGGGGCTCCCGTTCGGCCGCATTCCGCGCCAATTGTGAATCTATCCCGATTGCCCGGCCGGGACGCTCAACAGATTGCCCTTGAACTCGTTGCCCGCACCGTTATAACGCGCTGTCTCTCCACGATACACTCAACGCGGGGTCTCTCGTATGCGGACCGGAGAGCGTGACGTCCGCATTTTGAAACCCGCCGGAAAATGGATGCTTCCAATGGCTCTCTACGAGCATGTTTTCATTGCGCGTCAGAACCTGTCCAACACGCAGGCCGAAGCTCTGATCGAGCATTTCGGCCAGGTTCTGAAAGACAACGGCGGCAGCGTTGTCGATACGGAATACTGGGGCCTCAAGACGATGGCCTACAAGATCAACAAGAACCGCAAGGGTCACTACGCCTTCATGCGCACCGACACGCCGGCGCCCGCCGTGCACGAAATGGAACGCCTGATGCGTCTTCATGACGACGTCATGCGGGTAATGACCATCAAGGTCGACGCCCACGACGAAGGCCCGTCGGCCGTGGTTCAGGCAAAAGCCGCCAAGGAAGAACGCAATGCCCGCCGCCGCGACGATCGTCCGCGGCGCGATAACTGAGCGAGGAAGCAGAAACATGGCCAACAAACCGTTTTTCCGCCGCCGCAAGTCCTGCCCCTTCTCCGGCAAGGACGCGCCGAAAATCGACTACAAGGACGTGAAACTCCTGCAGCGATATATCTCCGAACGCGGCAAGATCGTGCCCTCGCGCATCACCGCGGTATCGGCCAAGAAACAGCGCGAGCTGTCGCGTGCCATCAAGCGCGCCCGGTTCCTCGCCCTTCTGCCCTACGCAGTGAAGTAAGGAGACCGTCATGGAAGTCGTACTTCTCGAACGCATCGCCAAGCTTGGCCAGATGGGCGAAGTAGTGAACGTCAAGCAGGGCTACGCCCGCAATTTCCTGCTGCCGCAGGGCAAGGCTCTGCGCGCCACCAAGGAAAACCTCACCCGATTCGAGGCCGAACGCGCCCAGATGGAAGCCCGCAACCTCGAACTGCGCAAGGAAGCCGAGAGCGTCAGCAAGAAACTCGACGGTCAGCAATTCGTCCTGATCCGCACGGCATCGGACACCGGCGCGCTCTACGGTTCGGTCACGACGCGCGACGCAGCCGACGCCACCACCGAGGCCGGCTTCACCATTGACCGCCGTCAGGTGGTTCTCGATCGCCCGATCAAGGAACTCGGCCTGCACGAAATTGAAGTGATTCTGCACCCGGAGGTTTCCGCAAAGATCACTCTCAACGTCGCCCGCTCCGCCGAAGAGGCCGAACTGCAGGCGTCCGGAAAATCCATCCGGGATGTACATGCCGAAGCCGAGGCGGAAGCCGAAATCGATATTGCCGAACTTTTCGAGGACGTCGGCGCCGCGGCGCTCGAACTCGACGATCTCTCCGAAGAGGCCGAGGGCGGCGCGGCCGCGGACGAGACAGCCGGGCCGGAACCGGAGAGTGCCGGCAAGACCAGCGAGTGACGACAGGCAGCCGCGCCGGACGGCGCGGTCGGATGGTGCCGCGCCGTGCCCCGCGTACGGCGAATCTGCGCGAAACACGTCAAAGCAATCTTCCCTCACGGGCAAGCCTGCGCTAATCTGTGACTCGATGAGGCTCGTGAAATGACTGCATGCAAGGACAGTTTCGTCGGAGCCTGGGACCTGGTCCCCGAGCTCTGCCAGTATCAGGACGGACTGCCGCCGCAATCCGGTACCTATGACATTTCGCTCAATGGCGAGGTCGCCGAATTCCGCCTTTCGTGGATCGATCACGATGCCCGGCCGCACGAACTCGAGTTCGCCGGACCGGTGGACGGATCGGTGCGCCCGGTGAACGGAGTGCCGTCCAACGAGGTTTCGTTCAACCGGGTCGACGAACGCACGCTCGACAGCAGCGCCTATCACGACGGACGCGAGATCACCTATGAGCGTCACCGGGCCTCGGACGATGGCTCGCTCATGGTGGTGGTGCAGGTCCATCGCCACCCCGAGGGCCCGAGCACGCGGAATTTCCAAGTCTACCGGCGGCGCTCCGCCTGAGCGCCGCGAAAACCGACTTATCCCCGAACATAACATCCTGTGGAACATGGTCTGCCGGTGTATAAAGCCGGCGGACGAGGGAGCGACTCATGGCGGACGGGTCAGCGGGCCTGGGCACAGAAACCCAGGAGCTGCCGCATAATATCGAGGCAGAACAGGCACTTCTCGGTGCATTGCTGGTCAACAACGATGTTTATGACCGGATCGCCGGGATCGTCGACGAGTCGCATTTCTACGATCCGGTGCATGCCCGCATCTTCGATGTCGCCGCGCGCCGGATCCAGAGAAACGCGCTGGCTTCACCGGTCACGCTTAAGGGCTTTCTCGAGGACGACACCGGTCTGGCGGAACTCGGCGGTCCAGCTTACCTGGCTCGTCTCGCCGGCGCCGCGATTTCGCTGTTCGCGGCGCGCGATTACGCCCAGACCGTCTACGAACTCTCGATTCGCCGTGATCTGATCGCGATCGGCCAGGAGATCGCCGAAAAGGCCGTCCACATGGACGTGGAGGTCGAACCGAAGGAGCAGATCGTCGAAGCCGAGCAGCGCCTCTACCAGCTCGGCGAACAAGGCCGCGTGGACAGCGGCTTCCAGTCGTTCCTGCGCGCCGCGCACGACGCCGTCAATATCGCCAACGCCGCCTACGAGCGCGAGGGCGGGCTCGCCGGCATCTCCACCGGGCTCGTCGACATCGACAAGGTACTCGGCGGATTGCACAATTCCGATCTGCTGATTCTCGCCGGCCGGCCGTCGATGGGCAAGACGTCGCTGGCCACCAACATCGCCTTCAACATCGCCAGGGCGTATCGCAAGGGGAGCCGGCCCGACGGCTCGGAAGGCGCCGTTCAGGGCGGTGTTGTCGGGTTCTTTTCTCTCGAAATGTCCGCCGAGCAGCTTGCCGCGCGCATCCTGTCCGAGGCCGCCCGCGTCGCTTCCAGCGACGTCCGCGGCGGCAACCTCACGGAAGAGGAATTCCGCCGCTTCGTCGAAGCCGCGAAAGAACTGGAAACCTGCCCGCTCTACATCGACGATACCGCCGCCCTGCCGATTTCCACCCTGGCCGCCCGCGCCCGGCGGCTGAAGCGCCAGCAGGGGCTGGATGTCCTCATCGTCGACTACCTGCAACTCGTTCGCCCGGCTTCGGCCAGGGACAGCCGGGTAAATGAAGTCTCCGACATCACCCAAGGTCTAAAAGCCATTGCCAAGGAACTCGATATTCCGGTTGTGGCGCTGTCACAACTTTCACGCCAGGTCGAGCAGCGCGAGGACAAGCGCCCGCTCCTGTCCGACCTGCGCGAATCAGGGTCCATCGAGCAGGACGCCGATGTCGTGATGTTCGTCTTCCGCGAAGAATACTACAAGGAACGCGAAAAGCCGGGCGATCACGACATCGACGCAATGATGAAATGGCAGGACGAAATGTCGGCCCTGCACGGCCGCGCTGAGATCATCATCGGCAAGCAGCGCCACGGCCCCATCGGCACCGTCGAGCTCGCCTTTGACGGCCGTTTTACCAAGTTCTCCAACATGGTGAAGAGCTATCAGGCCGGGGCCGAAGAAGATTTCCGGTAGCCTGCGCCCCGTGGCCCGGGCAACGGACCGGTCCATGCGTCTCGAAGGTAGCCGCCGATAAGACACCGTGCACATTTCGCTCAAGGCCCATGCGCCCGCGCCCGGCCTGCGCCGCCATGATACGCGATCTGCCCCGCTGAACCGCCTCTCTCGTCTGCCTCCGGCGCCAACGTCAGATCGTGAACAATCGCCCAATTCGATCATCGCGGCCGAAACCGGGCGTTTGCGCAGACGCCGGGTCAACCCGGTTCCTGCCGTTATTCGGCAACCGCCAACAAAGCAAGGTGCAACTTATCAAAAAGTCACCTTCAAATGCGCGGATTTTCAACGATTTCTGGAGCGGGCGATGGGATTCGAACCCACGACTTCAACCTTGGCAAGGTTGCGCTCTACCCCTGAGCTACGCCCGCGTCCGTTTTGGTGACGTGTGATTTATAGCGACCGCGCGATCGCCGCAAGAGGGAATGTTCGCGCCCCGCCGAAACCGCCGGCCGCCCCTCCCGCGCGCCCCGGCCGCGGGATGGCGCGCGACGGAAACCGCAGTACCGGCCGCGAAATCAGTACCCGCTCAAGGCCTGCACGGTCTCGCAAACGCCACGCAATGCCAGAAGCCGCCCTTGCGGTTGCAGCTATGCGACCTGCCGGTCGCGTTCGCCCACACCGACCAGGCCGGGCCGAATTTTCCCAGCATCCGGGCTTCCCACCGGATGATGGCCCGGCGCTCGGCGTTGATCTTGCGATTGGCGCTCGTACGACCTTCAACCGGCGCGCGATACACCGCCACCTTGCAGATCTTCGCCTGCGCCGCCATCGGCGCGCCAAACACCAGCGCCGAGCCAAGCGCCATTGATACCAGCAGCATTCTGTATCTCACCAAACCCTCCTCCGGTCTCTTTCGCAGGGGAATATGTAACACGCTCCGACCCGGTCGGGAATGCGCCCGAATCTCGCAGGTTCGAGCGACCCGGCCCGGGAAAGCGTCCCGGGAATGCCGCCGCTCGCGCGGTCAACGGCTCTTTGGGCGGATTTGCCCTTTCATGCCGGCGGTAACGGCGGCATTCTGACGCCGTCGCACCGGAGGGACGAATTGCGCATCGCTATCATGGGGGCCGGCGCGCTCGGCGGCTATTTCGGCGGCCGTTTGGCGGCGGCGGGCTTCGATGTGACCTTCATCGCCCGCGGCGCTCACCTCGCCGCCATGAAAACGACCGGGCTGAAAATCGAGAGCCCGCGCGGAAATCTGTGCCTGCCGCAGGTCAACGCCACCGACGATCCCTGCGAAGTCGGGCCGGTGGATCACGTCCTCTTCCTGGTCAAGAATTACGATGTCGAGCCGGCGGCGCATGCCATCGCCCCTATGCTGGGTCCCGAAACCGCCGTGGCGGCGTTCCAGAACGGGGTCAGCGCGGCGGAACGGCTGGGCGCGGTGATTGGCGCCGAACGGGTGATCGGCGGCGTCGCACGCATTCCGGCGGACGTGCGGAAGCCCGGCGTCATCCGGCACAGCTCGGCGCACCATGAACTGGTATTCGGCGAATTCGGTGCGCCGGCGTCGGAACGGTGCCTGCACCTGCGCGATGCGTTGCGCGCCTCGGGCGTCGATGCGGAAGTGGCACCGGACATCGTGACCCTCTTGTGGGAAAAATTCGTCATGTTGAGCGCACTCAGCGCGGTGACCGCGCTGAGCCGCCTCGACATCGGTCCGATCCGCAACAATCCGATGAGCACGGCGCTGCTGCGCGCGGCGGCGGAGGAATGCGCCGCCGTCGGACGCGCGGTTCATCCGGCGCTGGATGCCGACATCGCCGAGCGCCAGTGCCGTTTCCTGGATACCATGCCCGGCAACGTCCATGCCTCGATGCTCGACGACCTCGAGCGCGGCAAACGGCTGGAACTGAACTACCTGAGCGGCGATATCGTCCGGCTTGGGCGGGAACATGGCATCCCGACCCCGGTCCACTACGTCGCGCAGTCGGCGTTGCAGCCCTATGTGGACGGACCGCCCGGCGCAGGCTGATCCTCCGCCATCGCGCCGCCGCCGAATTCCTCGCTGTGCAGGATGACGGACTGCGGTGTCAGGATGATTACGCCGTAGGCTCCCGCCTCCGGCCCTCCTGGCCGGTCGCCGGGCCGCCCCGCATGAAACGGCAACTGGTGCAGCGTGCTCTTGAGCAGCGAGACCGCGATCCCGTCGAGATTGCCGGAAATCGTCCGGTGCACATGGCCGCTGAAGATATGAGCCACGTTCCCGGCAGCCCTGACGATTTCCAGAAACGCCTCGCGGTCGGCCAGTCCGATGCAGTCGAGCCGTTCGATACCGACTTCGTAGGGCGGATGGTGCATGAACAGCAGAACCCGGCGGCCTGCGGCGTCGGCCAGCGCACGCTCCAGCCACGCCAGCCGCGCCGCGCACATGACGCCGATGGCGTGATGTTCGACGAAGGGCGGCCCGTCGAGCGTGTCGAGCGTTATCAGCCGGTCCTCGCCGAGCGCGATGACCGATTGTACATGACCCTCCGGCGTGGTTTCGCTTTCGGGGAAGACCGCAAGCAGCGCATCACGGTTGTCGTGGTTGCCGGGCATCAGCGTGACCGGCAGCGCCACCGCGTCCAGCACCGCGCGCACCCGTTCGTATTCCTGCCGCGCCCCGCAATTGGCGAGATCGCCCATGACGATCACGTGTTCCGCGTCCGGATGCGTTGCCTGCGCGTGCGCCAGCGCTGCGGCGAAGCGCTCTGCGGGATCGATGCCGAACATCCGCTTCCCCGGCGGGCAGAGATGAATGTCGGTTATCAGAATGAGTTTGCGCGTCATGCCGGCTCCAGTTCCACCAGAAGGTCCTTGGCGTCGATCTGGCTGCCGGCCTGCACATGCACGGTGCGCACAATGGCATCGCGGTCGGCGTAGATGCCGGTTTCCATCTTCATCGCCTCTATGGTCAGCAACAGATCGCCCTCCCTCACCCTGCGGCCGGGGCTGACCGCAACGGAGGCCAGCACGCCGGGCATCGGTGCGGCGACATGGTCCGGGTTCGAAGGGTCGGCCTTGGGATGCGACTCCAGTTCGGCTGCGATCTTGCGGTCGGTCACCCGGATGGTGCGCGGCTGGCCATTGAGTTCGAAGAACACCCGGGCCTGGCCTTCCGCGTTGGTCTCGCCGACCGCCTGGAGGCGAATCTCGAGCGTCTTGCCCGGATCGATCTCGGCGGAGATCTGCTGCCCCGGTTCCATGCCCCGGAAGAACACCTCGGTCGGCAGCGTCCTTACCGGGCCGTAGATGCGGTGCCGGCCCATATAGTCGAGATAGACCTTGGGATACATCAGATAACCGCACAGGTCCTCGTCATCGACCTTGAATCCGTCGAGCTGCTCGGACACGTCCCGCCGCGTGGCTTCCAGATCGACCGGCGGCATGGACGCCCCGGGGCGGCCGGATTGCGGCGCTTCGCCCTTCAATACCTTGTTTTGCAGCCCCGCCGGCCAGCCGCCCGGCGGCTGCCCGAGATTGCCGCGCATCATGTCGACCACGCTCTCGGGGAAGGCAACATCGGTGCCGGGGTCTTCCACCTCGGCGCGGCTGATGCCCTGGCTGACCATCATCAGCGCCATGTCGCCCACCACCTTGGACGACGGCGTGACCTTGACGATGTCGCCGAACATCCGGTTCACCTCGGCATAGGTGCGGGCGATTTCCGGCCAGCGGTCCTCCATCCCCATGCTGCGGGCCTGCGCCTTGAGATTGGTGAACTGACCGCCCGGCATCTCGTGCAGGTAGACCTCCGAGGCCGGCGCGCCGATGCCGCTCTCGAATGCGGCGTACTGGGCGCGGACCTCCTGCCAGTAGTCCGAGATTCCCCGGATCGCATCGATATCAAGGCCGGTGTCGCGCTCCGTGTGGCGAAGCGCCTCGACGATGGAGCCAAGACACGGCTGCGACGTGCCGCCCGACATCGCGTCCATGGCCGCGTCGATGGCGTCGGCGCCGGCCTCGGCGGCGGCCAGCACGGAGGCCGCCGCAATGCCGCTGGTGTCATGCGTGTGGAAATGGACCGGCAGCCCGACATCTTCCTTCAGCGCCTTGACCAGGACCCGGGCCGCGGCTGGCTTCAGCAGCCCCGCCATGTCCTTCAGCCCGAGGATATGAGCCCCCGCGCCGCGCAGGTCCCTGCCCATTTTCACGTAGTATTTCAGATCATATTTGGCCCTGTCCGGATCCAGGATGTCGCCGGTGTAGCAGATCGCGCCCTCGCAGATCTTTCCGGTGGCGAGAACCGCGTCCATCGCCACCCGCATGTTCTCTACCCAGTTTAGGCTGTCGAAAACGCGGAACAGGTCGACCCCGGACTTCGCCGCCTGATCGACGAACTTCTCGACCACGTTGTCGGGGTAGTTGGTGTAGCCGACGCCGTTTGAGGCGCGCAGCAGCATCTGGGTCAGGATATTCGGCATGGCGCGGCGCAGGTCGCGCAGACGCTGCCAGGGACATTCCTGCAGGAATCTGTAGGCGACGTCGAACGTGGCGCCGCCCCAGCATTCCACCGAAAAGAGCTGCGGCAGATCGTGGGCGTAGGCGCCGGCCACGTTCAGCATGTCCATGGTGCGCATGCGGGTCGCCAGCAGGCTCTGGTGGCCGTCGCGCATGGTGGTGTCGGTGACCAACACCCGTTTCTGCGCCAGCATCCAGTCGGCAACCGCCCCCGCGCCTTTTTCCTGAAGCAGCGTGCGGGTTCCGGGCGCCGGCGCCTTGGCCGTGGGGGCTGGCGGATTCGGACGGGCCGCCACCGCATCCGGCACTGCCCTGCCCAACGTCTCCGGATGGCCGTTCACCGTGATGTCGGCGATGTAGGTCAGTATCTTGGTGGCGCGGTCGCGGCGCTTGCGGAACGTGAACAGTTCCGGCGTGGTGTCGATGAACCTCGTCGTATAGCCGTTGTTGCGGAAAGTAGGGTGCTTCAGCAGGTTCTCGACAAAGGCGATGTTGGTGGAAACGCCGCGGATGCGAAACTCGCGCAACGCCCGGTCCATCCGGGCGATCGCCATCTCCGGCGTCGGCGCCCAGGCGGTGACCTTTTCCAGCAGGCTGTCATAGTAGCGGGTGATGACGGCACCGGAATACGCGGTTCCGCCGTCAAGCCGGATGCCCATGCCGGTGGCACCGCGATAGGCGGTTATGCGGCCGTAATCGGGGATGAAATTGTTCTGCGGGTCTTCCGAAGTAATCCGGCACTGCAGCGCGTGCCCGTTGAGCGTGATGTCCTGCTGCCGCGCCTTGCCGGTGGCCTCGGCGATGGTCTTGCCCTCGGCCAGCAGGATCTGCGCCCGCACGATGTCGATACCGGTCACCTCCTCGGTCACCGTGTGCTCGACCTGCACGCGCGGATTGACCTCGATGAAGTAGAAGGCGCCGGTATCCACGTCCATCAGAAACTCGACGGTACCGGCGCACTGGTAGCCGACATGGGCGCAGATGCGGGTGCCGAGGGAGCACAGTTCCTCGCGCTGCGCCTGCGTCAGATAGGGCGCCGGCGCGCGCTCGACGACCTTCTGGTTGCGCCGCTGCACCGAACAGTCGCGCTCCCACAGATGATAGAGCCCGCCGTGCCGGTCGCCGAGTACCTGCACCTCGACGTGGCGCGCGTTCAGGATCATCCTTTCCAGGTATCCCTCGCCGTTGCCGAAAGCGTTCTCCGCCTCGCGCCGGCCTTCAAGGACCTTTTCCTCCAGTTCGTCGGGCGACATGACCGGGCGCATGCCACGCCCGCCGCCACCCCAGCTTGCCTTGAGCATGAACGGATAGCCGACGCTCTGCGCCATGCGACGCACTTCGTCCATGTCGTCAGGCAGCACGTCCGTCGCCGGGATCACCGGCACGCCCGCCTCGATGGCGATGCGCCGTGCGCTGGCCTTGTCGCCGAGCGCGCGCATGGTTTCGGCACGCGGACCGATGAAGGCAATACCGGCGGCATCGCAGGCATCGACAAAGGCCGGGTTTTCCGACAGCAGGCCGTAGCCGGGATGGATCGCGTCGGCACCGCTCATTCTCGCCACGCGGATGATCTCGCCGATATCGAGATAGGCCGCCACCGGTCCGAGACCTGCCCCGACCCGGTACGCCTCGTCGGCCTTGAAGCGGTGCAGGCTGAGCTTGTCCTGCTCGGCATAGACGGCGACCGTCCGCTTGCCCATCTCGTTGGCGGCGCGCATCACGCGGATGGCAATCTCGCCACGGTTGGCGATCAGGATTTTCCGGAAACTCGGCATCGGTACTGCCCCGCAGGATAGGCTCGTTTTGTGCTGCGCACTCCTACCCTACCCCCGGACGCCACACAATCGGGCAGTTGTTTCCGGAGGGCGGCACGCCCGACAAATGCCCAGACGGCCCTCCACATCTTGGTCCTGAGAACGGTCCGGCTCGCGGTATCGTGGATCTTGCCTTAACGGGAAGAACAATCACGGCACTTCGTATCAACGGCACGGCCCCTGATTTCACCGCCGAGACGACGGAAGGGCCGGTCAGTTTCCACGACCGGATCGGCGAAGGCTACGCCATCCTGGTTTCTCATCCTGAGCTGGCCCCCATTTCGACCGGACAGTCAGGCATAGCCCTGGAGGCTTGGGGAAATGCCGTGGATTACCCGCTGATCGGCGTTCCCGAGTTGAAGGTCGCCCAACTCTACCACATGCTGCCGGCGAGTGAACTCGACTCATCGCAGGGCTGACCGTCCGCCGACAACCAGACGGCGCGCCCGGTCTTCGTCATCGGTCCCGACAAGAAGATCAAGCTCGTTCTTGCCTACCCGATGATCACTGGACGGAACTTCGTCGAACTGCTGCGCGCGCTCGATTCGATCCAGCTTGCCGCCACGCACCAAGTGGCAACGCCGGCCAACCGGAAAATGGCGATGACGTCATCATCACGCCGCCCCTGCCGGACGAGGAGGTTAACGAAGAATTCGCTGGTTTCGAAAAGGTCCTGCCTTGTCTGAGAAAGACCCGTGAACCGGGCTGAATCGCCTGGGAAAGCCGGTGCTGCGGCACCAGGCCATATGCAAGTATCCCCGTTTTCTTAGTAGAATCAGCCCCCAAAAAAATGGGGAAACCGATGGCAACGATGGCGCCCGCGAAGGCCGAGAAACTTCAGGACATGCTGAACAAGGTGGTGAAGCCGAAGCCACCTCTCAACGTCGACGGAATTATTGGCAAGAAAACAAAAGCCGCAATCAAGCTTCTGCAATCGAAAGCCAAGCTGAAACAATCCGGAGAAATCGACTCGGAGACCGCGATCGTCATCGCACGCGTGATCAAGACAGGAAAAATCGAAAAAGAACAACCCAAGCATTTCGTCAAGATCGGCGCCGCCGCATTGTCCGCAACGCAGTTGGCAGCCAATAGGTAAGTTTGAGTCCGAGGAATTGGAATTGTTGGAACCATCGTGGGTAGGACTGCCCACCCTACGTCGCTGGATCAGCTATTCGAGGCTGCCACAGACTTGGCAAAGCGATCCTTGAACCGTCAGCCCAAATGGGAGATGCTGAGTTGAATAGATATGCTTTCGGGCCCGTGCGTGCAGCACGGCTGGTCTTATCCAACATCAGACTCCGGCCCGATTTACGTTAATGCGGAGAGAGTCATGTCCAACGAGAAGAAACGAGCAAAGGAAGTACAGTCTTTTGCAAAATTGTTTGTATCAGACAAGTACGACTCCATTCGTCAGCTACTGAATTCTTCTTTAGTCAACAAATTTGTCAACGGGTTGCTTCGTTTTTCAGAAATAAAACCACCTGAATACGAGAAGATGCGCGGGTATCTCGACGATGCTATTCGTTCTGGGGAAAAGATCAAGGGCACCAGGTTGGGGCGAGCGCGGCTCGTCGAGAAGGAATTCAAAAAGAATCTCGGTGGATTTCTTAAAAAGTTGAGGACTTGGCGCGCCGAGATTGTGAAGGAAGAAAGAAAATACGAAAAAGAGGGGAAAAATAAGGGGCAAGCCGAGGTCGACATCGTCTTTAGCTTTACAAATTTCAACAATGAGTTACCGAAATCTGCAAAATTGAAACTAACTTTCAAAGCGAGCAAGGTGACGCTGCAAGCAGCGCTGACAAGGGGCTCGTGCCGTTTCCGTGGCATTATGCTTGAGTCGAAGAAGTCGATCGTGAATGCCGAGGTTTCATTGCCTCGGAAGATCAAGCCGAAACTTAGCAACAACATGTACTACAATCCGCTAAAGAATGGAGATGTTCTAGCTATTTCAGCCGCTGAAGACCCTATTAAAATTGTAAAGTCTGCCACAAGCGCCGAAGCTGCAGCCAAAAGCGCCGGCACAAAAGGCACGCTCGGTGTGGATTGGAAAATTTTCTCGGGCAGTGCAGAAATAACGAAGGGAAAGTCGTTTACAGAGACACATACGAAGGCGATTAGCTTCACGATACTTGCTCCGAAAGGGTCCGTGACCCTGATGCAGAAGTAAGACTGACCGACGGGCAAAGATCGACAAGAGGCGCTGGTAGTCGGCAAAGTTGTAAGACGCCTACCTCTCCTGCCCGTCTTCCGCCTGAATGAGGGCCGCATATTTCGGATCGGCCAGGTCGAGACGCTCCAGCGTGTCGGCCCGAAGCGTTTCATAGAGCGCAATTTCCGCATCCGGGTCAGACCACTGGCCATGGCGGATCGCGTCGGCAAGATCTTCCGCGCTGGCACCGCCAAACCCCAATGCCGCCAACGCCGTCTGCTGGCGGTCGACCAGCCTGAACGAACTGTCCTTCAGAGTGCGCGCGGCGATGCCAATGGCCTTGAGTGACATCAGCAGGTGCAGGCGCCTTTCAGGCGCGAGGTGCGGGAGGATCTCGCTTCGCAGGGTTTCCTCGGCAAGTTCCAGCAGTGTCGCCGCATCGGGCCGGTCCGGGGTCATTGTCCATTCTCCTGATTTCTGGCCGGGTCGGTCATGCGAAGGATTTCAGCCTCCATTTCCACCACCCGGTGGCCGATGAGCGCCAGTTCCAGGTCTCGCTCGCCACCGACGAGAAATCGCTCCGCCTGCTGAAGGGCAATGATCGCCCAGCGCAGATGCGCGGCGACCTCCCACCAGTATACCCGTTCCGGCTCGATCCGCCGCCCGCTCTCCGCCTCGTAGCCCCGGTAGAAGTCCCCGCGCGCTCCGATCCCGCCGGCTTCCTTTTCGCGCCCCGAAAACCGCCAGCACATCGCCGTGAACCAGCCGATATCCTCGTGCGGTTCCGACCAGCCGGCAAATTCCCAGTCAAGGATCGCGGCAAGGCCATGATCGTTCAGCAGGTAGTTGCCGGTGCGAAAGTCGTGATGGACCAACACGACCTCGGAAGGCTTCGGTGCATACCGCCCCAGCCACCGCAACGCCCATTCCAGCACCGGCCGGGGGCCCGACAGCGCGTCGAGATAATTCCGCATCGCCGAAACCGCGGCCAGCCCGGCGTCGCGGGGCGGGTCGGGCAGAAAATCGAAGCTGTGTGTCTTCGGCGTTATCTTGTGTATCCGCGCAAGTTGCCGGCCCAGTTCCCCCACCAGAGCCTTGCGATCACCGCCGAGGGTTTCGTCGCGTACGACCTTCGGTCCGAGCGCAACGCCGTCAACGTATTGCATAAGGATGAACTGCTTGCCGATGACGGCAGGATCGGTGCAGCAATGCAGCGGTTCGGGCACCATTACACCAGCCGTCCACGCGGCCCGAAGCAGTTGGAATTCCTCCGCCCGGCTGTGACTTGCCGCGATCGAAGACGCACTGTCGGTGCGCAGCACGACCATGCGCTTCGCGCCATCGGGAAATTTCAGCTCCAGCGACCAATTCTCCTGAATTGCGCCTTCCGAAAACCTCGCGCTGTCCACGATCTCGACGCGCGGAACCGGAAAAACGCCAGGCAGATATCGTTCCAGCGCCGCCTTCACGTCGTTGGGCAACGGCACCGGTCAGACACCCCAGCGCCAGAAGTCCCCGCCTTCCTGCGCCAGGTAGCGGTTCAGCACCATCTTGTGGACTTCCGAGGCGCCATCCACCAGCCGCGCCTGCCTCGCATAGCGGTAGATCCACTCCAGCACGGTATCCTTCGAGTACCCGCGCGCGCCGTTCAACTGGATCGCCGTGTCCACCGCCCCGTGCAGCGCCTCGGCCACCTGAATTTTCGCCATCGATACCTGCTTGCGCGCCCTGTCGCCCTGCTCCAGCGCCCAGGCCGCGCGCATCGTCAGCAGGCGGCCGATTTCGATCTGCATCGCCGCCTCGCCGAGCAGGAGCTGCACCGACTCCCGGTCGGCCAGCTTGGTCCCGAACCCCTCGCGTTCCGCGACATAGGCCTGCGCGATCTCCAGCGAGCGGCGGGCAAGGCCGAGCCAGCGCATGCAGTGCGTCAGCCGCGCGGTGCCAAGCCTGATCTGTGTCAGCTTCAGCCCGTCGCCGATTTCCATCAGCCGGTCCTCGTCGGGGATTTCAAGCCCGTCGAACTGCAGTTCGCAGTGCCCGCCGTGTTCTTCCGGGCCCATGATGGGTATCCGCCGCACGATGTGCCAGCCGGGACTGTCCTTGTGAAACAGAAACGCCGTCAGCCCGCGGCGCACATCGTCGGATGTCCTTGCGATAACGATGAAATGGCTGGCCGCCGCGGCGCCCGTTATGAACCATTTTCGCCCGCTGATCACCCATTTGCCAGCCTTTCTGGTGGCGGTGGTCCTGATCATCGATGGATCGGAGCCGCCACCCGGCGCCGGTTCCGTCATGGCGAAGGCGGAACGCGCCTTTCCGTCCACGAGGGGCTGCAGCCATCGCGTTTTCTGATCTTCGCGGGCAGCTTTTTCCAGAACGATCATATTGCCGTCGTCGGGCGCCGCACAGTTGAAGACGGCGGGGCCAAAAATCGACCGGTTCGCTTCTTCGTAGAACACCGCCATGCCGGTTTCCCCGAGCCCGAGCCCACCGCGCGCCACGGGCATCTGCGGTGCCCAAAGCCCAGCGTCCGCTGCCCGGCGGCGCAAGCGCTCCAACGCCGGTTCGCCGATGTTTTCATGTGCGCCGTAGTTTGCCGGATTGCTCTCCAGCGGCAGTATCTCCCTTTCGACAAAGTTCCGAACGCGCATGCGCAAGGCATCAATCTCGGGTGAAAGAGAAAAATCCATTATTCCAATCCCCTCAAAGAGACTGCACCAGGTGGCCGCCATCCACCGGGATAACGGCACCTGTCATGAAGGACGACGACGGTGAGCACAGAAGCAGGAGTGGCCCGTCCAGGTCCGACATCCGGCCAATTCGCCGCTGCGGAATGTGACTTATCATCCTCTGTCCGGCATCCGTCGCAAAGAAACCCCGGTTGATGTCGGTCTCCACATATCCCGGCGCAATGGCGTTGACGCGGATCCCGTGCCGCGCCCATTCCAGCGCCAGTGCCTTCGTCATCTGGATCAGTCCGGCCTTGGCCACCGCGTAGGGCACGACCCCTTTCGCCACCCGCAAGCCGAGGATCGACGCGATATTGACGATGGCGCCACCGCGCCCGGCCGTTTCCATCCGCCGCGCCGCTTCCGCTGCGGCCAGCCAGCACCCCTTGAGATTCACGTCCATCACGCTGTCCCAGTCCGCCTCGCTCATTTCCTCGGCGCGGCCCTGTGTCGCCGTCCCGGCGTTGTTCACCAGCACGTCGACCGGACCGAAGGCCTTTTCCGCAAGATCGAACAACCGCGGCATCGACCCGGCGTCGGCCACATCCGCACGTACCGGATTCGCCGACCCGCCAATATCACCCGCCAATCGTCGCAACGCCTCAAGCCGCCTCGCAGCCATGGTCACGCGCGCCCCCCGCCCGGCCAGTAACCGCGAGAAATGCGCCCCCAGACCGCTCGACGCGCCCGTAACCAAGACGTGGAGACCCTCGACTTCTAGCACCGGACCCCGACCTTAGCCTCATTCCGGGGCCAGTCTCGCATGTGGCTTCCGTCAACGCCAGAGCCAGGAACGGCCCCAGGGCACGGCAGGGCGCGGTATCGGGAAGCAGCGCCATCGGGGCGAAGAAATTGAGCGGCCTCGTGGCGCCCTCGGCCGTCCTGCCCCGGTCCGGGCTGAAGGCCGGGCGCCATTCGGCCGGGCTCGCGGACTGGCGCTTCACGGTGCTTCCTTTTGTCGTTCCGTTGCCGGTGGAAGGGGACGGTGCGGCGGGAAACGCAAGTACTGCCGCGATCATGCAGGGGGGTTAAGGTTTCGCGCTTGCGCCCTTGCTCCAACGGGATTTCCCTTGTGTAACCTGACCGCCCCGGCACCGCATACCGGGAGCCCCGCGAGCCGGCTATTTCCAGCCCGCCCGATAGAGCCTCGGCAAGCCGTCGGCTGACACCGCAAAGGACACCTCCGACGAGACAAGGTGGTTTCTCGAATACGTCGCCAGCGGCACCCAGTAGGCCTGATCGGTGATCGTCGCCAGCGCCCGTCGGTAGAGCTTCGCGCGCTTTTTCTGGTCGCCGGTCCTCCCGGCGGCCGCTATGGTCCGGCTCAGGAAGGCATCGCCAGACATGTTGCGATCGCTGCCTTCGGCGAAATGCGCCGGCAGGATCGCCGATACGTCGGGGATCCCGCTCGATCTCCATGTGCCGAAATAGGCCTGCACCTCGCCGAAGCTCCGCGCATCCCTCAGCTCGTCGACATCGACGGTCTGTAAACCAACCCTTATCCCGATCGCACCGAGATCGGCGGCAACGGATCTTGCGATCGCCCGGTTTCGGTAGACCATCAAGTTCATTTTGAACCCGTCGGGATAACCGGCCGTCGCCAGAAGCTCCCGCGCCTTGGCAGGATCATAGGGATACTTGGTAATATCCTGCGCGCAGCCAAACTGCGCCGGGTGGCAGGGCGTATACAGCGGTTCCGAGGCGCCGCCGATCAGGGTTTCGGCAATCCTCGCCCGGTCGATCGCAAAATTCATGGCCCGCCGAACCAGCAGGTCGGTCAAGGGGCCATTGTGATCGGTTATCCCGGCAGCATCCAGAACCAGAAAACCTATCCGCAGATCGGGGCCGCTGATCCGTTCGAGGCGCGGCAACTCGGCAAGGTCCGCGGCCTCGCTTGCGGCAACGTCGATCATCAGATCCAGGGCGCCGTTACTTGCTTCGTCGCGCCGAGCGGACTTGCCGGAAAGAATTCGAAAGACGATCCTGCCGATTCCTGCCGGTCCTTTCGGGCTATCGGTGAAATACCCGTCGTGGCGTCTCAGGACGATTTCCCTGCCCGGCTCGAAACTTTCGACCCGGTAAGGCCCCAGTCCGACCGGTTCTTTCGCCATAGCATTCCTGTCGGCTTCGCCATCCACCGTGTAGCTGCCCTTCTTGCGCAGCCGCACGTGCCGGGCGATGTCGTGCAGGACAAGCGGATAGTCGGACTTCAGATGGAAGCGCACGGTACGGTCGTCCACCCTTTCGGCCTTTTTCAGCCAGCGCGAAACCGATTTTCTCGCCTTGGCCCCGCTCCTGTCATCGATGATCCAGTTGTAGGTATAGGCGACATCGCCGGCGTCCAGCAGCGTGCCGTCGTGAAATTTCACGCCGCCGCGAAGCGTCACGTCCACGGTCAGCGGATCGGCATAGACATAGCCCGAGGCAACCGAAGGCACGTATTCCTTTGTTTCGGGATCGTAATGGAACAAACTTTCGTCAACCAGTTCCGCGACGATCATGCCCTCGCGCCTGCTGGAATAGTTGAAATCAAGATTCCGGATCTTCGCCGAAATCGCCACCCGAAGCGTGTCGTCGGCCGGTCCCGCCGAGGCCGCTACCGCAAGTCCGAGAAACGCCGCGGCCAACAACCCGCCGGCCCGTGACAGATGTTTGCAACTCATCTCGCCTCCCTCGCAC
>JBHHXR010000017.1:0-25923 GCA_046757205.1 Paracoccaceae bacterium | reverse complement strand
CCAAATTGATCCGAAAATACTCTAGTTCCCGGAAAGCGGGTGCTTTTCCAGAACGAGATTGCGCTTTTTCTCTTCCAGCACGTGCGTGTATATCTCGGTGGTGGAGATATCGGCATGGCCGAGCAATGTCTGGATCGCCCTGAGATCGGCGCCGTTGGCCAGCAAATGCGTGGCGAAAGCGTGCCTCACTGTGTGCGGCGACACGGCTGAACTGTCCAGTCCCGCCGCCGCCGTCACCTGCTTCAGCAGCAGGAAAAACCCCACCCGCGTCATGTGACCGGATTTCCCGCGCGAGGGGAAGAGGAACGGTGATGGCGCCTTGCCGCGTCCGGCATCAGGCGCCACCCGGGCGTCGCGCGACGCCAGCCAGCACGACAGCGCGTCGCGCGCGGAACCGGTCAGCGGCACCATGCGCTCCTTTCCGCCCTTGCCGCGCACAAGGATCATCCGCGGGTCGCCTCTCGCCGACGATACCGGGAGCGACACAAGTTCGCTGACGCGTAACCCGGTGGCGTAGAGCAGTTCGAAAAGGCAGCGGTTTCGCGCCCGTTCGTGTGGCGACCGCCCGGTATTGCGCGCTGTCGCGAGCAGTGCCTCCACATCCGCAACCGACAGCGATTTCGGCAAGGGCCGGCCGCGTTTCGGGCCGCGCAGCAAGGCCGCCGGGTCATCCTTCCGCCAGCCTTCGGCGTAGGCGAACCGGAAGAACTGCCGGATCGAGGAAATTCTGCGCGCGCGCGTCGCCTGCGCCAGGCCGCCTTTCTGAAGATGCGCCAGATACGCCTCGATGTCCGGCCTCGCTGCCTTCAGCAGCCGTTTCCTGCCGGTGGCGGCAAGAAAGTCCGAGAAATCCAAGAGGTCGTGTGCGTAGGCCCTCAACGTGTTGTCGGCCGCTCCGAGTTCGGCCTGGTGTGCCTCGAGAAACAACTCGACGAGGTGCCCGTCACGGTTCATGTCGGGGGCCGCATCAGCAGGGTCTGGAGCGCGATCAGCCGCGCCGCGTTCTGCTGGCCGGCCGCGCGGAGCACGAACAGGGCGGTTTCCAGGTCGCCGGGGTCCACTTCGACACCCGGCGCCAGCAGCGCAAGCGCTCCGAGGATTGCTTCGCCCGGCCGTCCGCTCATCAGCAACTGGTACAGCCGGTCGCCTTCCGGGCCGGGGCTGGTGTCCGCCGAGAGCCCCGAAACGATGGCTTGCTCCGTCGGCGAAAGGGAAATGCCGGGGGGAAGCCGGATCGCCCCGGCGGTGGTGAGCGCCAGCGACAAGCGCTCCAGGGATGTCGGTTTTCCGCGCTGCCAGCGCTCCGCTGCGTCGGCCCGGCCATCGAGCGCCAGCAATTCGAATACACGTCGTGCCGACCCGCTGCGCGGCCTCGGCTGGAGCGAGGCGAGCACGCCGCCGTATTCGCTGGCCAGAATGTTTCGCAGCCCGAACGGCGACAACGCATCGTCGACCGCCGACAAGGCACGAAGGATTCGGTCTTCGTCGCCCGAATTCACCGCCGCGTCGGCCTCCTGCACCGCGCGGGCGCGCTCCCACACGCCGCCCGAGGCCGCCGGCAGACCGGCGCGATAGGAGGCGAACAGGCGCGGTGCGGAGATCGCCCCGGAACGCACGAGCTTTTCCCCCGCGACGATGCGCGACCGCATCGGCATCGCCGGGGAAAGATCGACCTGGAGAAAGGCCAGGGGCAATGGCTCGGACGGGCGCGGCAGCGCGACCGCCTCGCGCAAAACGAAATCCAGCGCGGTAAGCGGTTGCGGCAGCGGCGGCTCCTCCTCGTCGCCGAACAGGCCCGGATCGAGAAAATAGGTGAGCAGTTCACCTTGATCCAGCGGGATTGTGCCAAGCTGGGTGCCGAGCGAGAGCGTCAGCGCCGCGGCGTCCCAGTCGCCGGCTCGCGCAAGGCAAAAAACCCTGGCCTGCAAGGTGGGCGAAAGCGACGGCGAAGCTTGGATCGTCCGGCACGCCGCCTCGGCCCGGCCGGTGAGAAGGCCGACGTCGAAGTACCGCCGAAAGGTCTCGGGGTCATTTATCCCCGCCGCCTCGATCAGTTCGCGCGCCTGATCGAGTGCGCCGATCTCCAGCAGCCGGTCGACGCGGGCAAGGAAAAACAATGCGCGGCCGCTGGAGCCGCGCGGCGGCGCCGCGTGCACCGTCAGAAGATTTCGAAAAACCTCGCGGGCGGCCGGTACACCTTCGTAGGGATGGGAAAGAATCAGACGGCGGATGCGCAAAGCTGAGCTGTTTTTCCACAAATCGTCGGGAAATCCGACGGAGGCGGGCGAGAAGATGCCGACACCGTCGCGATTGATCAGCGACAGAGGCGTGGACTCGATGACGTCGAGCGCGCCGCCGGCTTCGGTTCCGCTCTCTTTCGGATCGCCGCCGCGGAATTTTTCGCTGACGCTTTCCGACAGCCACGGAATCGCGCTGCGCGGCGTGCCCGCCTCCGCTGCAACGCCGACTGCCAGCATCAGGGCG
Organism: Paracoccaceae bacterium; assembly: GCA_046757205.1. Taxonomy (GTDB): domain Bacteria; phylum Pseudomonadota; class Alphaproteobacteria; order Rhodobacterales; family Rhodobacteraceae; genus JBHHXR01. The sequence goes on along the minus strand of JBHHXR010000017.1, from coordinate 23,439 downwards.
GCAAGGGCAAGCCGGCGCATATCACTCGCCATCGGTCTGCAAGGGAATCGTTATTTCGCGTTCGGGTGGCGGCAGGTCGAAGAATACGGCGTAGACCACCACCACCACGAGGGCGAGAACCACCAGAAACAGAAGAAATTTCAATATCCTGCCCAAGACCCTGCTCCTCGTCCCGCGAACCCTGTTACCCCGTCCCGCTTGCGCAGGGCCGTCGATGGCGACGCGGCGCAGTGCAGGCAAGGACCGCTCTTGTAGGCGGCTTGATCCGAAAGTAACGTGAACGCCGCGTTTCATCAATTGCCTCGGTCGGATTCTGCGATGGCCCACCCACCAAACCTGGTCTCCGGGACTTTCCGGCTGAATCGCACCCTGGTCATGGTCGGGTTGATGGGAGCGGGGAAGACCTCGGTGGGCCGACGGCTTGCCCGGGCGCTGGACGTCCGTTTCGTCGATTCCGATCACGAGATCGAAACCGCGGCCAACATGTCCATATCGGAAATATTCGACAAGTTCGGGGAAGAGTACTTCCGCCAGGGTGAAGAGCGGGTCATCTCCCGGTTGCTGGACGGGGAACCCTGCGTTCTGGCCACCGGCGGCGGTGCGTTCATGTCGGACGCGGTTCGCCAAAGGGTCTCGGAACGGGGGGTTTCCATTTGGCTGAAGGCCGATACCGGAACCCTTTTCAACCGTGTAAAAAGCAAGGCAGACAGGCCGCTTCTGCGCGAAGACAACCCGCGAACGGTGCTCGAAAACCTCCAGGAATTGCGCGGGCCGGTCTATCGGCAGGCGGATGTCGTCGTCGAATCGTTTGCCGGGATCAGCCAGTGGGAAATGGTGGCGCGGATCATCGAGGCTGTCGAAAATGCGGACGAAAGCCGGCCCGAAGGCGAGAAAATCCTGTGCAGGCTGGTACCATGACCGCGGAAAAGCTGCGCGTGGAACTGGGCGAGCGGAGTTATGAAATCGTCATCGGGCCCGGGATCGTGCGGTCGGCCGGCGAATATCTGGGGGAATTTCTGGCACGCCCCCATGTCGCGATAATTACCGATGAAACGGTCGCCGGGCTCCATCTGGAAACCCTGGAGACGGCGCTGCGCGCTGGCGGCATCGAGGCAGTGTCGATTCGGGTGCCGCCGGGAGAAGCAAGCAAGAGCTGGCAGATATTGCAGCAATGCGTCGAATGGCTGCTATCGGAACGTATCGAGCGCGACGATCTGGTCGTCGCCCTGGGCGGCGGGGTCATCGGCGATCTGGCCGGCTTCGCCGCCGCCATCCTGCGCCGCGGCGTCGGGTTGGTCCAGATCCCCACCACGCTTCTTGCCCAGGTGGACAGTTCGGTGGGCGGAAAGACCGGGATCAATTCACCCAAGGGCAAGAACCTGGTCGGCGCCTTTCACCAGCCGCGGCTGGTGCTGGCCGACACCACGGTCCTTAAAACCCTGAGAGAACGCGAGTTTCTTGCCGGTTACGGCGAGGTCGTCAAGTACGGCCTGCTGGGCGACGAGGGCCTTTTTTCCTGGCTGGAAAGCAACGGAAGGGCGATCGCCTCGGGTGACGACGCCGCACTTCGCCACGCGGTATTCAGTTCGTGCCGGATGAAGGCCGACATCGTCGCACGCGACGAGAGGGAACAGGGCGATCGGGCGCTTCTCAATCTGGGCCACACGTTCGGCCACGCGCTGGAGGCCGCGACCGGGTATTCCGGCAGGCTGCTGCACGGCGAAGGCGTGGCCATCGGCTGCGTGCTTGCCTTCGAGCTTTCGCGGCGGCTCGGGTTTTGCCCGCAGGAGGAGCCGGGGCGCGTCCGGGCGCATCTCTCGGCAATGGGCATGAAATGCGATCTTGGCCAGATCGAGGGCGAACTTCCCGGAGCCGATGGTCTGCTTTCGCTCATGGCGCAGGACAAGAAGGTTCGCGACGGCCGGATCGTCTACATACTGGCACGCCGTATCGGCGAGGCATTCGTTGCGCGCGATATCGACCCGTCCATCGTCCGCGATATGCTTCGCGACGCGCTCGAAGGCAGGACGTGACGCGTCAGGCCGAGCAGCTCGCGCCGCCGAGAACGCAGAACTTGGCGCAGTGGGGGTGGTTCAGCCGCACCGGTCTTTCCGCGTTTTCCAGCGTCGGACCGAGATCGAATTCAGGCGCGTAGGGCAGCAGGGTGCAGGCGATCACCGTCGGGGCGGCCGCCCCTTTGCGCCTGATCACCATGCGCGACGACGAACACATGACGCTGCGCGGCTGCTTGCCGAGTATCCGCCAGCAATCGGTTGTGATCTCCGGGACATCGGCGGTGTCGTCCATTTCCGGGAACAGCACCGTCGCCGACGGATCGCCGGCGTCAATGTCAAACCCTTCGTTCCGGAAGAGCCGCGAGAAACCGGCCCGGGACGCCTCTTCGGATTCCCCCCACAAGGTCCGCCCCGCCACCGCAAGGCGAAAACCGTTGTCGCGCAGCCAGCGCAACCCGTGAAGCGCCACCTCGAACGAGCCGTCGCCCCGCAGCTCGTCGTTCTTTTCGGCGCTCCAATGGTCGAGCGACACGCGCAGCGTCAGCGCGTCGGCGTATGCCGAGCCAAGCTCGAGCAGTCCCGCCCTGACCCGCTCGCGCATCATCGGGCGCATCGCGTTGGTCAGGATCAGAACCCGGTAACCGCGCGCAAGACACAGACGCGCCATGGCGATGATGTCGGGGTTCACGAAAGGCTCGCCGCCGGTGAAGCCGATTTCACCCACCGGCCATTTCCGGTCATCGATCTGGTCGAGGAAGTTCTCGACGTCAGCGGTCGTCAGATAAACCAGCCGGTCGTTCGTCGGCGAGCTTTCGATATAGCAGTTGACGCACTCGATATTGCACAGCGTTCCGGTATTGAACCACAGCGTCTCCGGCTTCAGCAGGGGCACCGATGCCCGTTCCCGCCCGCTCGCCGTTATCTCCGGATGCTCGAATTTGCCCAAGGGAATAACGTGTTTGTCGGGCAGACTTTGTTGATTCATGCGGCAGTTCCTATTTGCCGCTGAAACTGTTCCAGTTTCCCCTTTCGGTCAAGGAGTTGAACACCGGTGCCGCCAAACAGTTTCGTGAGGTTTTCACCGGATAAAGTTTGAATAAAGGTTTTTCTGTTAGGTGCCGGGCGCTGATTGCGCCAGGTACGGGATGATCGTCCTGCCCGGCCTCCTTCGTTTTTCAAACCTCAGGTTGCCATGTCATTCATCGGACTTTCCCTCGGCCTAGAGCCGTATTCGCAGAACGCTCATTCAATTTCTTCTTCGTTCGATCACGCCGCCGCCATCCTCGGCGCGCGCAGCGGATTCGCCATTTCCTTTGCCGATCGTTTCATGCGTGTCCGTGACGCGGCGAATCCGGCCAACGACTTCGACGGCGACCCGGAGTTGCTGCTGACCAAATTCGGCGCCGATCCGTATCTTTACGACCCGCAGAAGGGCTTGTTGGTGGCCGCAAATCGTGACTTTTCCGTCGCCTTGCAGACATCGTTGTTTCCATTCGATCCGGCCGCCATCCACGTCTATGCCGAGTACGAGTGTCTGACCGCAGACAGCACCGCGCAGCGCTACCTGCTGTTTTGCGACAACGCCGGGACAGACCGGTTCGCCTGCTACACGACGTCGGGGCTCGGCTTCCGGTTCGTCACCGGCGACGGCACGGCGGCCAACACCGATATCGCCCCCTCGCTGCCGGCCCCCGGCGCCGTGCAGAGGGCCTTTTTCGGCGCCGATACGAACGGCAAGACCTTCATCGACGAGGGCGGCGTCATCGCCGACGAGGCCACGCAGCTTGCCGCCTCTGCGCCCACCCATGTCGGCATCGGCGGGTATCCCGATCAGGTATTGCGCGTACTCGACGGATATATCAGGGAAATCGTGGTGATCTGCGAACCGTTGGCGCGCGAGACCCGGCTGACCCTGGATCCGGTGTCGAAACTCTTCGCCGCCGAGGGCGACAGCCACACGTTCAACACTTCCTACGGTCTTGCGGCGGGCCAGTTCTATCCCGACGTGGTTGCCGCCTCAAGGACGCGCACGGTTGCCCGCAACGCCGGCGGCAGCGGCGACAGCACGGCCGAGATGGTGGCCCAGCTTCCCTCGTTTCTCGCCCTCGGAGCGCCCGACGTGGCCAGTATCTATGCCGGTTCGAACGACGACCCGATGACGGTGCTTGCCAGCCCCGCGCCGACGCAGACGGCTTTCGCGGTGAGCGATCCGGTCCGGCTCGGCGTCGACGGCTGGATCACCGTCGGCGGCGAAACGGTGCAGGTCGCTGCCGTTTCCGGTTCGCTGGTCACTCTTGCCGCGCCCCTGGCCGCCGCCCCGCCGGCCGGCGCCCAGGTCGACATCGCGACGCGGGACAACCTCGAACACTGGATTTCGGCGGTGCGCGCGGCGGGCTGCAGCAAGGTTCTCGTGATCGGCTCGCATTATCTGAACTTTGCCGCCGGCGGCGATACGCCGACGGCCGAGCAACCGCTTCGCGCCGCCACGCGCGCGGTGCAGCAGGCGGCAGCGGCGGCGCAGTCCGCCGTCTATGTCGATACCTACGGGTTCATGCGTGACCGGATCCTTGCGGGCGACCCGGCGCAGGGCGACGACCTCTCGATCCACGTTGCGGTGGGGAATACGCACCTGAACGCTGTCGGCGAGCAGATGCTGGCCGATGCCGTTTCGGCAAAGCTGACGGCGCTTGGCTGGCTGTGACGCCGCGAGCGCCCGCGAACTTTTCCGATGACATCGACGCGGCAACGCCTCTAGTCTCGCACTCGCCAAGCCAATGGGGGTGTCATGAGTCTCTACCGGGGTCTGCTGCGCCGGCAAGAGGAAGGGCGGCCGATCCGCATCGGGTTGATAGGAGCCGGCAAGTTCGGCTCCATGTTCCTGTCGCAGGCGCGGAGAACGCCGGCGTTCCACGTAATGGGAATCGCCGATCTTTCGCCGCGGCGGGCGGGGGATGCGCTGCGGGCCACCGGCTGGGCCGACGGCGCCGTTGCCAGGGATTTCGACGCCGCGCGGCGGTCCGGGGGCGTTTGCCTCACCGATGACGCGGAAGAACTCATCGCCGCGGACGGCCTCGATATCGTTATCGATGCGACCGGCGATCCGGCGGCGGGCATCGGCCATGTCCTGCTTGCCTGCTCGAACGGCCGCGATATCGTCATGGTCAACGTGGAGGCCGACGCCCTGGCCGGGCCGTTGCTGGCGGAAAGGGCGCGGTCGGCGGGCGTCGTCTATTCGCTCGCCTACGGCGACCAGCCGGCGCTGATCTGCGAACAGGTCGACTGGGCGCGGGCCTGCGGTTTCAACGTCGTTGCGGCGGGGAAGGGCACGCTCTACCATCCGGAATTTCACGCTTCCACACCCGAGACGGTTTGGCGGCATTTCGGCATGACACCGGAGCGGGCGGCGGAAAGCGGGCTGAACGCGAAAATGTTCAACTCCTTTCTCGACGGCACCAAGTCCGGCATCGAGATGGCCGCCGTGGCCAACGCGACGGGGCTTGCGGCGCCGGAGGCGGGGCTCTCGTTCCCGCCTTGCGAAATCGGCGACCTTGCTTCGATGCTCATCCCCTCTTCCGCCGGAGGATGCCTTGAGAACGGCGGTATGGTCGAAGTGGTTTCCAGCCGCGCGAGGGACGGCCGTGACCTTTCCGACGATCTGCGGTGGGGCGTCTATGTCACGTTCGAGGGCGGCAGCGGGTATGTCGAGCGCTGTTTTTCCGATTACGGGCTCATCACCGACGCTTCCGGCCGGTACTCGGCGCTGTGGCGGCCGTATCATCTTATCGGACTGGAACTCGGTATCAGCGCGGCGTCGATTGCCCTGCGCGGCGAACCGACCGGTTGCCCGGACGGGTTTCGCGCGGATGTGGTGGCGACGGCGAAACGCCCGTTGAAAAGGGGTGAAACCCTGGACGGCGAGGGCGGCAGCACCGTGTGGGGCAAGCTGATGCCGGCGAAGGCGTCCGTCGGAAACGGCTGTCTGCCGATCGGACTGGCGCACGGTATCAAGCTGGTTCGGGATATCGCCGGCGGCGCTTCGGTGACGTGGGATGACGTTGCATTCGATGCCCACGATCCGGCGGTGAGATTCCGCCGTGAAATGGAAGCGGCTCTTGCTCCGTGACAGCCGGTTTTCCGTGAAACCTGGAGCGGGCGACGGGATTCGAACCCGCGGCCCTCAGCTTGGGAAGCTGATGCTCTACCGACTGAGCTACACCCGCGCCGCCCGCTGACTTACGATGCGCCGGGGAAGGCGTCAACCCGGCCGGCGCGGTGGTCCTGCGGCCACGCAGCCCGGCAAGTCTGCGCGCCGCCGGTTTGCCGGCGGCGGACATTTTCCGCCGCAAACCGCCGATCACGGTGCACGTGGCGGGGGCATCGGATGCGGCTTCAGCGGCACATATGCGGACGAAATCGTTTCGCAATCGCCCGCAAGGTGTTGATTTACAAGCCGATCTCGAATACGCATGTCGCACTTGCATCAAGAATGGAGCAAATCCGATGTCGCAGCTGCAATTGTTCACTGTGCTTAGCGGATTGTGGATTGCCATCGCCTGGGTGCCGTACATCGTCGACCGCATCATGGTTCGTGGCCTGATGGGGGCCCTTGCCAACCCGAGCCCGGATCTGAAGCCGCAGTCGGCGTGGGCGCAGAGAGCCAAGGCCGCCCACACGGTGGCGGTCGAGACCTTTGTCGCCTTCGCGCCGCTGGCCGTTCTCGCGTCGATCCGCATGCCCGAGGACGGGTATCCGGGCATACTTGCGGCGACTTACTTCTTCGCCATGCTCGCGCATTACATCATATACAGCATTGGAATTCCCGTTCTCCGCACTGTCGCCTTCGCGCTGGCGGCACTTTCGACGGTAGCTATCGCCCTGAGGGTGCTTGGCTGGATCTAGGATCCTTCATTGCCGCCCCGGAACGACTGCGTCCGGGGCGGTTGTCGCGTCGCCAAAAAGGCACTGTCTCGCCGTCCATGTTTCCGAAATGCACCGCTGATTGACGGTGCAAGCGGAGTTGGCCGCTCGATTCCGCTCCGGCCGATGCGCCGGGCAAGGTCTGAAAAATCGTCCGGTTGGAGGCGACGACCGGAATCGAACCGGTGTACACGGATTTGCAATCCGCTGCGTAACCACTCCGCCACGTCGCCGAAGGCGCCCCTTTCGGGGCTGGCGGTCTATTACCAACCGCGACCGTCGGGCGCAAGTGCGCCGCAGCGCGTTTGCGGGCGTTGCCGACCCCGCAATAATGTGGCATTGCAACTGCGAAGAGCGATGATCGCACGAGGTTCCGGATGACAAATTTCGCCGCCAGTCGGGAGGCCATGGTCGATTGCCAGATCAGGCCCGCCGACGTTACGCGCTACCCCATCATCGAGGCCATGCTGAGCGTTCCGCGCGAACAGTATCTGCCGAACGAGCTTCGGGCTGTCGCCTATGCGGGCGAGCATGTGGCGCTCGGGAACGGCCGCGTGCTGCCCGAGCCCCGGCTGTTCGCCAAGATGCTGGAAGCCATCGATATCCAGCCCGGGGAGCTGGTCCTCGATATCGGCGCCGGAACTGGATATTCGCTGGCGGTTATCGGGCATATCGCCGAGGCGGTCGTGGGCGTCGAATCCGATGCGGAAATGGCGGCGGCGGCGGAAGCGACGCTGAGCGAACAGTCGGTCGACAATGCCGTTGTTCATACCGGCCCGCTCGAAGATGGCGCCCCGGACCACGGGCCTTATGACGTGATCTTTTTCGAGGGTGGCGTCGAGCAGATTCCGCAATCGCTGGCGGCTCAACTGAAACAGGGCGGCCGGGCGGTGGCCGTGTTCATGGATGGCCCGATCGGCGTTTGCCGGACCGGTATTCGTACCGGCGCCGGGCTGACGTGGAAACGCGAATTCGAGGCAGCGGTGCCGGTGCTGCCCGGCTTCGAAAAAACACCGGAGTTCGTGTTTTAGCGGCGCGGTCCTTGAAGCGTCGCGTGGTTAAGGTACAGTCCGCGTGCTGAGCACAGTCTTGGAGGCGTGACGATGCATGGATGCAATCCTGGGCGAATTGTCCTGACCGGTGCGATTCTCGGCGTCCTGCTCGGCGCCGGCGGCGCCCGGGCCGACAGCCTGACCGACGCGCTGATATCCGCCTATCAGACCAACCCGTTACTTGCGGTCAGCCGCGCCTCGTTGCGGGCTGTCGACGAAGGCGTGGGGCAGGCGCGATCCGGTTTGCGGCCGAACGTGACGGCAGGCGGTTCTGGCACGCTGTCCAGCACCAGCCAGACGTCGGGGATAACGGACAGCTATCGCGCTTCGCTCGACGCCGAGTTGACCCTGTTCGACGGGGGGCAGACGAAAGCTGCCGTTGCCGCCGCCATCGCTGACGTGGAGGCCGGTCGCGCGAGCCTGCGCGACGCCGAGCAGACGGTTCTGCTTGACGCGACGACGGCCTTCATGAATGTCCGCCGCGATCTGGATTTCGTTTCGCTGGCCAAGAGCAACGTCAACGTCATCACCCAGCAGGTGCGTGCGGCGCAGGACCGGTTCGAAGTGGGCGAGGTGACGCGCACCGATGTCAGCCAGGCCAAGGCACGACTGGCCGCCGCGCAAAGCAACCTGAGCGCCACCGAGGGCGCGCTGGCGCGTTCGCGGCAGAACTACCTGGCGGTCGTCGGCAAACCGGCGCGCAAGCTTCAGGCGCCGCCGGCGCTGCCGAAACTGCCGCGCACGCTGGAAGAGGCGCAGGCGATAGCCATGCGCGAGCATCCCGCGCTTGGTGCCGCGCGGGCACGGCTGGAAGCCGCCAAGCACGACGTCGAGCGCGCCAAGGCCGCCCTGCGCCTGAACCTGTCGCTCTCCGGGTCGCTGGCCTATTCGCTGAACACGCCGATCGACGGCCAGGACAGAACTTCCGCCACGGTCACGCTTGGCGGCTCGGTCCCGTTGTATACCGGTGGCAATCTTTCCTCGCTGGTTCGCCGCGCCCAGCAGATACTTGAGCAGCGCAAGCACAAGGTGCAGGATACCGCCCGGCTGGTGGCGCAGTCCGTCGCCTTTGCCTGGGCGGATCTGCGGGTGGCGCGGGCTTCGATCCGGGCCCGCAAGCAGCAGATAGAGGCCGCTCGCGTCGCCTTTGAAGGGGTCGGCGAGGAAGCCAGACTCGGTGCGAGGACAACCCTCGATGTGCTTGATGCGGAACAGGAATTGCTCAATGCGAGGACCGATCTCGTGGCGGCGAAACGCGACGAGTACGTCGCCGCGTTCAACCTTCTCTCGGCAATGGGGCTTCTCAGCGTGAAGCATCTCGGACTCGGCATTCCGGTCTACGATCCGACGGTGTATTTCGAGCAGGTCCAGAGCGGCCCGAGCGGCGGAATAGATACTTCCGTAGTGGACCGGATCCGGTCGCGCTGGGGCAACTGAGCGTGTCTTGCCGTTGTTTGGTCCAAATTCAGTGGCTATAATGCGCGCGGAGCAGATAAGGACCGAAGATGTCTGAAGGGTATTCCTTTAAGTCGGACCGCCACGACGTCAGCGACGTTCTGTCGTCGATCCGGCAGCTGGTTTCCGACGAAGCGCAGGCGCGCCGCACCAACGGTGCGATGAAGAATGTCACCGAGACCCTGGTGCTGACCGAGGCGGACCGCATTCCGGAGGCATCGCCGCCGCCGCCGCCACAAGGCGACCGGCAGGCCAGCGATATCGACCGCGAAGCGCTGCGGACGATTGTGCGCGAGATCATCGAGGAAGAGCTGGCGGGCCGATTCGGCGACCGATTGAACCGCAACGTCCGCAAGATCGTGCGCCGGGCGATAAGCCAGGCCATCAACGAAAGCCTCGGCGACTGATCGGATCAGCCCCGGCCGACCGCAAGGGCAATTGTCATCACCAGGTCGATGTTCACGTGACGCTCGAGATGCGCCGCCAGCGCGTCGAGCGCGGCTTCGACCTCTTCGCCATAGGCCAGCGCGCTGCCGGCGGCGCCCAGTTTTTCAAGAAAAACCCGGCGAAACCCGTCGGCGGCGAAAACCCCGTGCACATAGCACCCCGACACCCGCCCGTCCGCCGATACGGCGCCCTCGCGCCGACTGCCGATCTCCAGCCAGCCGCGCGCGGTGTCCGGCCCCTCGCTGCGGCCGATATGGATTTCATAACCGGCAACCGGCTGGCCCGTCGGGATGTGCCGGCCGGAAACCCTGTCCAGCGTCTTGGCGGGATGCATCGCGGTGGCGATATCCAGTAGGCCGAGGCCTTCGACCTCGGCCGGCGCACCCTCGACGCCGTGGGGATCGGCGATGGTGCGCCCGAGCATCTGGTAGCCGCCGCAGATGCCCAGCACATGCCCGCCGCGCCGAACATGCGCCTTCAAATCGATATCCCAGCCCTGAGCCCGGAAAAACGCCAGATCGGCGATGGTCGCCTTGGTTCCCGGAAGAATCACCAGATCGGCGTCACCGGGCAGGGGCGCACCGGGCGGGATCATGGCGACGGTGACCTCGGGTTCCATCCTCAGCGGGTCCAGGTCGTCGAAATTGGCAATGCGCGACAGGAGCGGCACCGCGATCTTCACGCCGCCGCCACCGCCGCCGCGGATATCCAGCGCGTCCTCCGCCGGCAGTTTCGCCGCCTCCGCGAACCAGGGGACCAGTCCGGCCGGCGGCCAGCCGGTGCGCCGTTCGATTTCCGCCATGCCATCGGCAAACAGGTCAGGATCGCCACGAAACTTGTTAACAAGGAAGGCTTTTACCAGGATCCGGTCGCTGTCGCCAAGCACCGTATGGGTGCCGACGATCTGGGCGATCACGCCGCCCCGGTCGATGTCGCCGGCCAGAATCACCGGAACGCCCGCAGCCGCCGCAAACCCCATGTTCGCAATGTCGCCGCGGCGCAGGTTGGTCTCCGCCGGGCTGCCGGCGCCTTCGACGATGACGATATCACAGCTTTCCGACAGCCGCCGGAAGCTTCTCGTGACAGCCCCCAGCAGCTCGGTCTTCAGCGTCGCATAGTCCCGCGCCTTCGCGGTCGTCAGATGCCGCCCCTGCACGATCACCTGCGCCCCGGTCTCGCTCTCGGGCTTCAGCAGCACCGGGTTCATGTCGATCAGCGGCTCGACCCCGCAGGCCAGCGCCTGCAGGGCCTGGGCCCGGCCGATCTCTCCGCCGTCCGCCGTGACGGCGGCGTTGTTCGACATGTTCTGGGGCTTGAACGGGCGCACCCGCAGCCCGCGCCGCGTCAGGGCCCGGCACAGTCCGGCCACCAGCAGGGATTTCCCGGCGTTCGAACCGGTCCCCTGTATCATCACGGCAGCGGTCATGGCCCTCGTTTCGCGGTTCGCGCCGGACCGTACAGATGCGCCCGGACATACGCAATCGGGCAGGCGGCATCAGCGGGATGCTCGCCGCGCTCAAGCCTGCCAACCAAGTTCTCTCGACCTTTCGGCGTCAGCCGGGCATTCCGGTGCATGTTCATTCGCCCCCCCCTGAAGAGCCTCTGTTGGTGCCAACTTCAGCTTCTCAGGTCTGGATCGAATGAACAACGTGATGAGAACTCACAGCTGGAGCTTTGCGCCCGCCCGGGCTGCCCCGCGGGTCCGGGCTGCGCCTGCCTGCCGGACGGGCCGGGCGCATTCGCGCCGGCCCAGGCAGGCGCTGCCCTTTCGTCGGCGAGACGATTTTCGCAACATTGGTCCATCCAGTTGCGCTTCTGCCAGGTCTTTCCTCCCGCCAGCGGGCGGAGTAAACACCCCCGGTAGCGGAGGCGAGGGGTTTTCACGGGCATGGACAAGACATTCGACGCAGGCACCGCCGAGGCCGAGATCCTGAAGGCGTGGGAAGCGGCGGGCGCCTTCCGCGCCGGTGCCAACGCCTCGCGCGACGAGACATTCTGCATCATGATCCCGCCGCCGAACGTCACCGGTTCGCTGCACATGGGCCACGCCTTCAACAACACGCTTCAGGACATCCTTGTCCGCTGGCACCGGATGCGCGGCTTCGACACGCTGTGGCAGCCGGGGCAGGACCATGCCGGCATCGCCACCCAGATGGTCGTCGAACGCGAACTGGCCAAGGAGGGCAACGTCTCGCGCCGCGACCTGGGCCGCGAGAAGTTCCTGGAAAAGGTCTGGGAGTGGAAGGAAAAATCCGGCGACACCATCATCAACCAGCTCAAGCGGCTGGGCGCGTCCTGCGACTGGGAACGCAACCGCTTCACCATGGACCCGGGCTTTCACCACGCGGTGCTGAAGGTGTTCGTCGACCTCTACAACAAGGGCCTGATCTACCGCGGCAAGCGGCTGGTCAACTGGGACCCGCATTTCGAGACGGCGATCTCCGATCTGGAGGTCGAGCAGGTCGAGGTCGACGGGCATTTGTGGCGGCTGCGCTACCCGCTGGAAGGCGGCGAGACCTACCAGCATCCGGTGGAGTTCGACGCCGAAGGCAAGCCGACAGCTTTTGAGACGCGCGATTACCTGGTCGTCGCCACCACCCGGCCGGAAACCATGCTGGGCGACACCGGCGTCGCCGTGCACCCCGACGACGAGCGCTACAAGCACCTGATCGGCAGGACGGTGTTGCTGCCGCTGGTCGGCCGGTCCATCCCCATCGTCGCAGACGAGTATGCAGACCCGGAGAAAGGCACCGGCGCGGTGAAGATCACGCCGGCGCACGACTTCAATGACTGGGAGGTCGGCAAGCGCTGCGGGCTGCGGGCCGTGAACGTGATGCACACCAACGCCAGGATGTGGCTGAGCGACAACCCGGATTTCGCCGAAAACTGCGACGCCGAGATGCTTGCCCGCACCATCCAGATGTTCGACGGCATGGACCGCTACGAGGCGCGCGAAGCGATCGTCGAGGACGCCCGCGTCAACGAATGGCTCGACGGCATCGACAAGGAACGCCACATGGTGCCGCACGGCGACCGCTCCAAGGTGGCGGTGGAGCCGTACCTGACCGACCAGTGGTTCGTCGACGCCGCCAAACTGGCCGGCCCGGCGCTGGCGGCGGTGCGGTCCGGAAGCACGAAGATACTGCCGCAACAGCATGAAAAGGTGTATTTTCACTGGCTGGAGAATATCGAGCCCTGGTGCATCTCGCGGCAGCTCTGGTGGGGGCATCAGGTGCCGGTTTGGTATGGCGTTCGAAAACCCGACGACAAGACTGGTTCGGGTCCAAAGGAGTTTTGTGCGTCAAATGAGGAAGAAGCCTTAGCGCTCGCTCAGAAATACTACGGCCCAGAATTTAAGGTCAAACTACAACACAAAATTTCTGATCGCGGCTGGCCGGAGGGAATAATCAGGATTGCTTTTCCGACCATGGGTAGTTCCACATGGGATGAGGGGGGCGGAAAAATTGACCTCATTGCGATAGACCGCGACCCCGACGTCCTCGACACCTGGTTCTCCTCCGGCCTGTGGCCCATCGGTACGTTGGGATGGCCGGACAACACCCCGGAATTGCGGAAATATTTCCCAACGGACGTGCTGATCACCGGTTTCGACATCATCTTCTTCTGGGTCGCCCGGATGATGATGATGCAGTTGGAGGTGGTGGGTCAGGTGCCGTTCCATACCGTCTATGTCCACGCGCTGGTGCGCGACGAGAAGGGCAGGAAAATGTCCAAGTCGATGGGCAACGTGCTGGACCCGCTGGAACTGATCGACGAGTTCGGCGCCGACGCCGTGCGCTTTACCATGACGGCCATGGCCGCCATGGGCCGCGACCTGAAGCTTTCGACGCAACGCGTTGCGGGATATCGGAATTTCGGCACCAAGCTGTGGAACGCGGGGCGCTTTGCGGAGATGAACGACTGCAAGCCGCGCGCCGATTTCGACCCCGGGAAAGTCGGCCAGACCGTAAACAGGTGGATCATCGGCGAGACCGCGCGGGTGCGCGAGGCGACCGACGCCGCGCTGGCCGCCTACCGCTTCAACGACGCCGCCAACGGGCTTTATTCCCATGTCTGGGGCCGGGTCTGCGACTGGTACGTGGAATTCGCCAAGCCGCTCCTGCAATCGGACGACGCCGCCGTTGTCGCCGAAACCCGCGCGACGATGGCCTGGGCCATCGACCAGTGCCTGATCCTGCTGCACCCGATCATGCCGTTCATCACCGAGCAACTGTGGGGCCAGATCGCCGAGCGTCCGAAAATGCTGGTTCACGCCGACTGGCCGGAATACACGGCGGCCGAACTCGCCGATGCGGAGGCCGATGCAGAAATGGGCTGGGTGATCGGGCTGATCGAGGATATCCGCTCGGCCCGCGCCGAGTTGCACGTGCCGGCGGGCGCCAGGGTGCCGCTGGTGGAACTGGAACTCGACGCACCGCGGCGCCGGGCGCTCGAACGCAACCGGGCACTGGTCGCGCGGCTGGCGCGGATATCGGAGTTCGCGCAATCGGACGCAGCGCCGAAGGGCTCCGTGGCGCTGGTTGTCGAGGGCGGCGCCTTCTGCCTGCCGCTGGCCGATGTCATCGACGTGGCGGCGGAGAGGGCCCGGCTGGACAAGGTCCTGCAAAAGCTCGGCAAGGAGATTTCCGGCCTCGAACGCAAGCTCGCCAACGAGAAATTCCTTGCCAACGCGCCCGAAGAGGTGGTCGGCGAGCAGCGGGAGCGGCTGGAAATGGCGGCGCTGGAGGCCGCCAAGCTGAAATCGGCGATGGAACGTCTGGCGGAAATCGGATGACGCCGGGCAGTCCGTCGGCGAAACATCCGATTGCTTCGCGCCCCGATATCCTGTTGCTGCTCGGCGGCCTGTCGGCCCTGACGGCATTCGCCACCGACATCATCCTGCCCTCGACCGGGCTGATCGCCGGGGCGCTCGGCGTGCCGGAGAACCGCGGCGCGCTGCTGATCGGCACCTATTTCATCGGTTACGGGCTGGGGCAGTTCATATGGGGGCTGTTGTCGGATGCCTATGGCCGCCGGCCGGTGCTGATTATCGGCCTGTCGGGTTTCGTGATCGCCTCGGTCGCCTGCGTGCTTTCAACGAGTTTCACGATGCTTGTCACGCTGAGGTTCATTCAGGGCCTGTCCGGCGGTTCGCCGGTGGTGGCGCGCGCCATCGTGCGCGACATCGGGCAGGGGGCCGAGGCGGCGCGGCTGATGAGCATCCTGATGTCGGTGGTGGCGCTGGCGCCGTTGGTGGCGCCGTCCGTCGGTTCGGGGCTTCTGGTGCTGTTTTCGTGGCATTCGGCCTTCATCGTGCTGGCGGCCGTCGGCGCGATGCTGCTGGTTCTGGTGATAGGCTCTCTTCCCGAAACGCTGAAAAACCCGCGTAAGGAAAGGCTGCGTCCGGCGTTCATTCTTGCGGCGGTGCCCTACCTGTTCTCGAAACGCGATTTTCTGGTCGGCACATCGACCACGGCGTTCAGCTTCGCCGGGTTCGCGTCCGTCCTGTCGATGGGCGCCGTGGTGACGGAAAGGGCCTACGGCATAGGCCCGAAGGAATTCGGCGCCGTATTCGCGGTCGGCGCGGTGTTTCTGGTCACCGGCATTCTCGGGACGCGCGCGGTGCTGCGGTATCTGGGCCTGCGTCGCACCGGGGTGGTCTCGATGGGTATTCTTGGCGTCGCGGTGGCCCTGCACGGTACTTTTCTGGCGTACACGCCCGGTTTCCCCGTGTTCTGGGGCACGGTGGGTGTCTACATGATGGCGATGGGAATGATATTTCCCACCGGTTCGGCCGTGGCGCTTGAGCCTGCCGGAGACATGCCGGGCTTCGCCAGTTCGATCGTCGGCATGGTGCAGATGCTGGCGGGTGCCGCCGGCGCGGGCGTGGCATCGGCACTTTTTGATGGCTCGCACCGGGCGATCAGCATTACCATGGTGGTGTGCGGCGGGCTGGCGATCCTGTGCTTTGCCGGCGTCCGCCTGAGCGACAGCGGGAAGGCGCGGGGCGGATGAGCGGACCGAGATACACCGAACTTGCGAGAACCCTGCCTGCCACCGTTCCCTTCGTCGGCCCGGAAACGCAGGAGCGCGCCCGCGGCCGCGCCTTCCGCGCCCGGATCGGCGCCAACGAGAACGTGTTCGGCCCGTCGCCGAAAGCGGCGGCGGCCATGGCGGCGGCGGCGGGCGATGTCTGGAAATACGGCGATCCGGAAAACCACGATCTGCGCGAAGCGCTGGCGGCGCGTCTCGGTGTCGGTCCGCCGAACGTCATGGTCGGCGAGGGGATCGACGGTTTGCTGGGGTACCTCGTGCGGCTGCTGGTTTCGCCGGGGACGCCGGTCGTCACCTCGCTGGGCGCCTATCCGACGTTCAATTTCCATGTCGCGGGCTACGGCGGGCGGCTGGAAACCGTGCCCTACCGCGACGACCGCGAGGATCCCGCGGCGCTCGCCGCGAAGCTGCGGGAGACCGGGGCGCCGCTGGCCTTTTTCGCCAACCCCGACAACCCGATGGGTACCTGGCACGACGCGGCCAGGGTGCAGGAGTTGATAGATGCGGTGCCGGAGGGCAGCGTGCTCTGCCTCGACGAGGCCTACCTCGACTTCGCGCCCGAGGGCACCGCGCCGCCGATCGACGTGACCGATCCCCGCGTGATCCGCATGCGCACCTTTTCCAAGGCCTATGGCATGGCCGGGGCACGGGTTGGCTACGCCATCGCCGAGGCCGGGCTGATCTCCGCGTTCAACAAGGTGCGCAACCATTTCGGCATGAACCGGATCGCGCAGGCCGGGGCGCTGGCGGCGCTGGAGGACGGGGACTGGCTGACGGAGATGCTGGCGCGTGTCGCGGCCGCGCGCGACCGGATCGCCGCCATCGCACGCGCCAGCGACCTCGCGCCGCTGGCTTCGGCCACCAATTTCGTCGCCATCGACTGCCGCCGGGACGGCGATTTCGCCCGCTCGCTTGTCGGTGAACTGGCCAGCCGCGACATCTTCGTGCGCATGCCCTTCATCGCGCCGCAGGACCGCTGCATCCGTGTGTCGGCAGGAACGAAAGCCGATCTCGATCTGTTCGAGACGGTGCTGCCCGAAGCGCTGGCGGCGATTGCCTGACCGTTTGCGGAAACCCGGACAATGACCGGGCCCCCGGGTGGAAAATGTAAGTAAGTATTAGATATCGTTTTAATACAAATAGTTAACGAGGATCAGTTCAGGCACCGATTTTCGATCGGCGGGGCAACCGAAGCGTGGCGCAGGAACCCGACCGGCCCAACAATTCCGGATAGTCCGTCCCGTGGGCGATCGATTGCGTGCCGCGGGCGGTCCGACCGGCCTGCAGAACTGCCCGCAGCGCTTTTCGGTGATTTGGCAATTTCCTCCTTAGATGAACCCGGCTTCTGATTTTGTGATATTCTTCGTGCGCCAAGCAATTTCAGGAAATGGAGAATTCCATATGGCACATCCAAAACACCGAATTCACCCAGGACTTAGACCTTTCACATTGACCATTTCATTGCTTTTGTCGATTGCTCCGGCGGTGGTTGACGCGCAGGTGCCGTCGCCTTGCGCGTCGCAAAACACGCCTCAGGAGGACACCCGGGCGGAATTTCTTCGAACCGACCTTCGCGACCGCCTTCAAGACTACGTCGATGCGACTGCCGCAACCGCAAACAGCCGCTACAACAAAGCACTGATCCTCACTGGCAGCGCATCGCGCGCATCGCCGCCATTGGACGCCGGGTTGTGCCTGCAATACCCCAAGCTCTGCGTCGGAAAGAACAAGAACGACAGTTCGTTGCGACGCTCCGACAGTAGCGACATCTGCCTTTTTGCTCCGGATCTGGCCGTCTGCAAGAAGGAAAGGTCCGGCGGCGGGACGATCGGCATGTCCTTCGACGATGCGCGAAGCGCCGCGTTTAGGGCCGCGCTGATCGCGATCGGCGATTCTGCCCTGCAAACACGATCTGAACTGATCAACCGGATAGCGGGAGATAACCTGCTATCATCGCTGCACACGGGTGTCAGGCCGGCGATGGCGGAATACGGCCTCGCACGCGCCATCCAGGAACAAGTCCTGCAGCTTTCCAGAACCTATCGGCACAACCTCAAGCATCGCGATTGCGCCGTCCTGCTTGATCGGTTCTATGTCAGTCTCGTGGATGGACTTCCGCCGGTCTGGCAATTGCGGAACGATCTGGCGGATGCGACAAACGGCCTGATAAACTTTGGTCTTCCCAATCAGACGGTTCTGGTCACCTTGCCGGGCGATATGACCGCCAAAGCTAATTGGCTCAACCAGTTCAGGACGCATATCGATACATCGCTGGGCGTTGCCAACAGTATCGTGGCGGAAACGGGCGTTCTGTTCGATGCAATGCTTGCGTCGGATTTGGGAATAAGGGACCGGGGTGCGGAGATCCCGCCCCGTCCGGGCCGCCATTTCGAAACGATCATGAATTCGAGCCGGCTACGCGAGCACCAGTTCAACGCCAGGGTGGCCTCCGTGAGACTGGCGGTCGATCTGACAGCATTCAGCGACGGTATCACGCTGTTGCGCAGCGGTCTGGCGAGCTTTCCTCCAGGCGGCGGCGATTCTTCCCCTATCGGGCCAACGGTGATCCAAACATTGTGCGAGGGTTCAGGAGGATTGGCCAGCAATTTCGTTGGAATCCTTGACGATCAGGGGCGGATTGAGCCGTTTCTCAACGATCAGCCAGGTCTGCGGCGCGGTGATGCCGATCTCATCGTGACGTCCGTGGTGTTGTGCGCCGCGCGATGGAGTCTCAAGGACATTCTTGATTTCAGGATCGCGGTCTTTATCCCGGACAATTCCCTGGCCGAGGGGATGAGCCAGGTCCAAAATCATATGCCCCCGATCCAGCAACGGATTGTACATCGCAAGGGCGTGTATCTCGCGGCGGCTGACCGAGCCTGGCAGCGGGTGCAGGCGTTGCTGCAACTGGTTCCGTAGGTTCCCGGCCGATCCGCACTACCGGCTGAACTGCGCCGCGGCGCAACGCGGTCATGCGGATCCTTGCCGTGCGGCGGCGCGCGCGGCGTCCCAGACATCGCAGAGCGCGCGGTAGTTTCGCGCCATCTCGGCGACGGCGTCACCGTCGGAAATCCGGCCCAGCATCCAGCGCCGCGCGACGTCGCCGAAGATGGTTCGTCCGACGGCGAAACCCTTTACCAGATCGTGCCGGGCGGCCAGCGCGAAACTTTCCGAGAGCTCTTCCGCCGGCGCGTCGAGCCCCAGCACCACGATGCCGCGGGTGTGGGCGTCGTTGCCGGTGATGGCGCCGCAGGCGTTGCGCCACGCGGTGTCGGAGCGAAACGGCTCCAGCTTCCACCAGTCGGGAAAAACGCCGAGATCGTAGATACGCCGGATGATGTCGGGTGTCGTCGTGTCGTCCACGTCGCCCACCTTCGACGGGATCACCTCCAGCAGGAATTCCAGCCGGTTGCGGCGCGCCGCGGCGAACAGCCTTTCGATGACGCTCTCCTGTTCGGCCCACATGGCGTCGTCGTCATCGGGGTGGCAGAAGCACAGGCATTTCACCACGTGGTTGCGCGGCCATTCCGACAGGCCGCCACAGTCGGGCCCGATGTCCGGCTCCAGGCTCAGCGGACGGGAGCCCGGCAATTCCACCGGCCGGCCGATCCAGAGCCCCTGCCCGGCAGCCCTGGCCAGCGCGTCGCGTCCCAGCCTTGCGTCGCACAGGATGCCGTGGCCCGGGCGGCCGGAGGCGACCGAGGCGCAGGCGTCGAGACACAGTTCCTTGAATGTGCCGATCCCTTCCGCCGTCGCGCCGGGCATCTCCTCGAACTGCATGCGGTGGTCGAAGGCGAATACCCGCAAGCTCGACCAGTCGCCCTTGCGGTTGGTGGACCAGTGAAGCTGTTCCAGCTCGGCGTCGTTGCGCAGGGCAGGGGTCGTGATGCCGCGTTCGAGGAAGAACCGCAGTTCCTGCCAACTGGGATAGGCCGGCGTGCAGCCGTGGCGGCTGACGGCAAAGGCGCCGCAGGCGTTGGCGTAGGCGAGCGAGGTCGGCCAGTCCTCGCCGTCCAGCCAGCCCTTCAGAAGGCCCGACATGAAGCCGTCGCCGGCGCCCAGCACGTTGAATACCTCGATCGGGAAGCCCTCCCCGGCCTCGCCTTCGTCGAGCGTGGCGGGGATGGCCTCGGGGAACGCCGCCGCTCCCATCGGGCCGCGCTTGCAGACCAGCGTGGCGCCGCTCAGCGCGCGTACGGCGCGCAGCGCGGCGATGGTGTCGGTGGTGCCGCCGGCGATGTGAAACTCCTCTTCGGTGCCGACGATCAGATCGAACAGGTGCAGGGTGGCCTGAAGTTTCCCGGTCACGTCGTCGGACGCGATGAACCGGCTTTCGCCCGCGCCGTGCCCGGCGAGCCCCCAAAGATTCGGGCGATAGTCGATATCGAGCGCCGTCCGCGCCCCGCGGTCGCGGGCGACCGACAGCGCCTTGAGTATTGCCGCTTCGGTGCGGGGATGGCTCAGATGGGTGCCGGTGGCGACCACGGCGCGTGCCGAGGCGATGAAGTCCGGATCGATGTCCTGCTCGCTCAGCGCCATGTCGGCGCAGTTCTCGCGGTAGAAGATCAGCGGGAAGCGTTCGCGGTCGCGGATGCCGAGGAGCACCAGCGCGGTCAGCCGTTCGGGGTCGGTCCTTACGCCGGTGACATCGACGCCCTCGCGTTCCAGTTCCTCGCGGATGAAGCGGCCCATGTGCTCGTCACCGACGCGGGTGATCAGCGCCGAGCGCAGGCCGAGCCGCGCGGTGCCGGCGGCGATGTTGGTGGGTGAACCGCCGATGTATTTCTCGAAACTTCCCATATCCTCCAGCCGGCCGCCGATCTGGCTGCCGTAGAGGTCCACCGACGCGCGTCCGATGGTGATGAGGTCGAGCGGTCTGGCCATCGGTTTCTCCACTGTTTCGCCCCTTCCTGCCGTCCGGCCCTTGCCGGTGGACTTCGACACCGGGTCGGCAAGCGCCGGTGCTGCCGGCCGCCGTGCCCGGCGGGCAGCGACCGCGCCTATACGCCCAGCACGCCTTCGGCCAGTGTGCTGCGGTTCCTCGCCTCCTCGGCGGAGCCGGACCATGTCAGGTTGCCGGCTTCAAGGATGCAGACGCGGTCGGCGGCCGCCAGTGCCCGCTCGGTATCCTGCTCCACCAGAATGATGGTCAGGCCGTCGCTGCGCAGTCGATGCAACACCTGGTAGCACTTGTCGACAACCTTCGGCATCAGGCCGAGCGACAATTCGTCGACGATCAGAACCGTCGGTTCGGGAACCAGCGCCCGGCCCATGGCCAGCATCTGCTGCTCGCCGCCGGAAAGCGAGCCGGCCGGCTGATCGGCGCGGTCGCCAAGCCTGGGAAAATAGCCGAAGACCCGGCCGATGCCGCGGCTGAGAACCGGCCGCGACACGCTGTGCCCGCCGATCATGAGGTTTTCCCTCACCGAGAGATCGGGAAATACCCGGCGCCCCTCGGGAACCAGCGACAGGCCCATGCGAACGCGTTTCTCCACCGGCGCATCCGAAATATCCTGCCCCGCCATGATGATGGTCCCGGCCATGCGGGTGACAAGGCCCATGAGCGCCATCAGGGTCGAGGTCTTCCCGGCGCCGTTGGCGCCGAGAATGACCAGGACTTCGCCGCCACCGACCGAAAACGAACACTCCCGCACGGCGACGATGTTGCCGTATCCTGCCGACAGCCCTTCGACCTTCAGCATCATGCCCCGCCCCCGAGATACGCTGCCCGGAAATCCGGATCCTTCATGACCTCCGCGGCCTTTCCGAAGGCCAGCGGGCGGCCGTTGTCCTGGGCGTAGACGACGGGACAAATCCGCATGACCTCGCGCAGGTTGTGCTCGATCAGCAGAATCGACTGCCCCTCGTCGTTCAGCGTCCGAACGAGATCCGCCAGCGCGCCCGCCTCGGCCTGATTGAGCCCCGCCAGCGGCTCGTCCAGCAGCAGCAGCTTCGGCTTCAGCGCCATGGCGCGCGCCACCTCGAGCCGTTTCAACTGGCCAAGCGGCAGGGTCCGGGGCTCGGCATCGGCGACATCCCCGAGCCCGACGCGCGCCAGAAGCGCGCGCGCTCGCGCCCGCTCGGCGGTCCGGTCGAAACTGAACATCGCCGCCAGCGGGTTTCGGGTCCGCGCGCCGCCGCAGGCCAGCGCCACGTTGTCGAGAAGGGTCATGTTCCTCAGCGGCTGTACGATCTGCTGCGCCAGCGCAAGGCCGCAGCGTATCCGCTGGTCTATCGACATGCCGTCGAGACTTCTGCCTTCCAGCACAACCCGCCCCGCCTGCGGCCTGACGATGCCGGTGATGGCCCTCATCAGCGTCGTTTTCCCGGCGCCGTTGGGGCCGACGAAGCCGAGGAGATCGCCCTCGCCGATGCTCAGCGACACGCCATCGACCGCGGTGACGCCGCCAAACCGGACGGTCACGTTCTCGACCTGCAGGACGGCGCTCACGGCCGCCGCCTCTCGTTTCGCCGAAGCTGCCGGGCAACGATGCCCGCCACGCCGTCGGGGGCGAACCGCATCATGGCGAACAGAAGCCCGCCGTAGACCAGAATCTTGTAATCGTCGATGAACTGGAACAGCATCGGCATCACGCTCAGCAACGCCGCCGCCACGGCGACCCCCCAGACCGACCCGATGCCGCCGACGATGACCATGGCCAGCACGCTGACCGATTCGACGAAGCCGAAACTGTCGGGGCCGACGAAGCGGAAGAGCTGCGCATAGAGCGCCCCGGCCGCGCCCGCCGCCAGCGTGCCGATGACGAAGGCTATCAGCTTGTAGCGCGACGCGTCGATGCCCAGTATCCGGCTGACGTCCTCGTTGTCGGCAATCGAATCGAACACGAACCCCATCCACGACCGGCGCACGAAAAGCGAGAAGGCGCCGAAAGCCGCCGCCAGCAGGACGCAGAGCACCATGAAACCCTCGCGGCCCAGCCTGCTGGGGGGAATTCCCGATATGCCGACCTCGCCACCGAGAAAATCCTGCTGCCGGACAATGCCGACGAACAGGAATCCCACGCCCATCGTCGTTATGGCAAGAAAATCGTGGCGCACCCGGAGGCTGACCAGCCCGACGAAAAACCCCAGACCGCCGGCGACCAGCGCCGCCGCCGGCACCGTCAGCAGGAACGGCACCGACGCCTTCGACAGCATCGCCGCGGCATAGGCGCCGGCGCCCATGAAAGAGGCGTGGCCGAGGCTGATCTGGCCGCAGAACCCGGTGATGAAGTTCAGGCTGAGCGCGAACAGCACGCTGATCGCCATCGTGGTTATCAGGGTTACCTCGTAGGCCACGGCTCATCTGCCTCCCAGAAGCCCCTGGGGGCGGATCATCAGCACGACGAGAAGAAAGCCGAAGGCCAGCGCGTCGCGGGCGAGCCGATCCCCTCGCTGGGCGCCACCGGTGACGAGCTTGCCGGCATCGCAAAGGGGCTGCGGGACGCCGGCGCCGGCGTGCTTCAGATCATATCCGATCTTCCGCCCGAGACGCGCGG
>JBHHXR010000016.1:0-26169 GCA_046757205.1 Paracoccaceae bacterium | reverse complement strand
GGCACAACCCTTTGTTAACCGCGATCTGCAATAACGCGCCCCCGGCACGGCGCGCCGACCGGCAGCCGTCCGTTCACGCAGTGTCCGCTACGAGCTGTCCCGGCACGGCGCGGCAAACCCATCATCATCTGTCCCCGGCCCGGCGGCGGCGCAGCGGCTCCAGGAAAGATCAGATGACCGACACATTCAAGACCCAGAGCCAGAACCTGACCGCGCCGCCGCAGAACGCGGTAGCGATCACGCCGAATGACGCGGGTTCGCTGAGTTATGTCACACGGGCGCTCTTTATCGGCGCGACCGGCGATGTCGCGGTGCGCCTGCAGGGCGGCCAGACGGTGACTTTCTCCAACATGCAGGGAGGTGCGCTCTATGCCATGCGCGTTGATCAGGTTCTGGCCACCGGCACCACTGCGACGGGTATTGTCGGGCTTTGGTAAGAAGGCGCGGGCGCCGGGCGCAGCTGAGGTGCCGGCGGCGGCACCGCCTGCCGCCCGTCTTGCCCGGCCGGCGGCCGAAGCCCTGACCTTGCGGTTTGCCGTCGCGGCGCGGCCCTGACCCCGCGCCGGCACTGCGGGCAAGCCCGACCGGGAACCGGCCGCGGTCGGGTTTCAGCCGGCCAGCAGCGCGTCGCCGTGTTCCTCGCGCAGTCGGGTCTTCAGTATCTTTCCCGTGGCGTTGCGCGGCAGGGCTTCGACAAAGACCACGGCGTCGGGGATCTGCCATTTCGCCACCTTGCCCTCGAAAAAGGACAATAGCGCGTCCGGCGCGACATCGGCGCCGGGCGCCTTGACCGCGAGCAGCAACGGACGCTCGCCCCATTTGTCATGGCGGGCGGCGATCACGGCGGCTTCGGCGATGGCCGGGTGGCCGGCGGCGATGCCCTCCAGTTCCACCGAGCTGATCCATTCGCCGCCGGATTTTATCACGTCCTTGGATCGGTCGCGTATGGTCATGTAGCCGTCGGCGTCGATGGTGGCGATGTCGCCGGTGGGAAACCACCCTTCGGACAGCGTGCTGCCCGGCTCCGCCTTGAAATAATCGCCGACGACCCAATGGCCGCGAACCATCAGTTCGCCTTCCGTCCTGCCGTCTTCGGGCAGGGTCTCGCCGTTTTCATCGGCAATGCGGATTTCGGTGCCAAAGACCGGCCGGCCCTGGCACAGACGTCGCGCCGCCTGCTCGTCCTCCTGCTGCGACAGGTGTTTCGCCTTGAGCGCGTTCGCAGTGACCAGCGGCGACGTTTCCGTCATGCCCCAGCCATGGATCACCTCCACGCCATACCGGTCGCGGAATTCCGACATCATCGACGGAGGAACCGCGGCTCCCCCGATCAACGTCCGTTTCAGGCAACCGATCCCCCTCCCGCTCTTGTCCATGGCCGCCAGAAGCCCCTGCCAGATGGTCGGTACACCGAAGGCAATCGTCACCTTTTCCTCGTTGATCAGGCGCAGAAGGCGTTCGCCGTCGAGGCCCGGTCCCGGCAGGATCAGCCGCGACCCCATCATCGCCGCCGAGTAGGGCACGCCCCACGCGTTGACGTGAAACATCGGCACCACGGGAAGAATGCTGTCGCGCGCCGACAGGCAGCCGGAATCCGGCAGCGCCATCACGAAGGCATGCAGCACGGTGGAGCGATGCGAATACATCACGCCCTTCGGCACGCCCGTGGTCCCCGACGTATAACAGATGCTCGACGCCTCGTTTTCGTCCAGTTCCGGCCAGTCATAGTCTGCCTGACCATCGGCAATCAGGTCTTCGTAGAACAAGAGCCCCGGAACCTGTCCGGCGGCCTCCGCATCCCTCGGTCCCATCAGGACAAAGGCCTTCACGGTCTTCAGGCTGTCCGCCAGCCTTGCGGCGATGGGCAGAAAGGTCTTGTCCAGGAATATCACTTCGTCTTCGGCGTGGTTGATGACGTAGACGAGTTGCTCCGGAAACAGCCGCGGGTTGATGGTGTGACAGATCATGCCGCCGCCCGACACGCCGAAATAGATCTCCAGATGGCGGAAATTGTTCCACGCGATGGTGCCGCAGCACGCGCCCGGTTCGATGCCCATCCGGCCCAGCGCCGAGGCGAGCAGGCGCGACCGCCTGGCCACCTGCGCCCAATTCGTCCTGTCGGTGCCGCCCGCTGTCGCGACCGAGACGATTTCGGTGTCCGCGTGGTACTTTCCGGCGTGATCGACCAGCGAACCGATCGTCAGCGGCTGCGTCATCATTCCGCCAAACAAGTCTCTTCCCTCCCGGCTTCCGTTTTCTCGCTGGGCGATGGCCGCCTGAAAAGATAGATCATCGCGGCGGCGCGGTCACCGAAAACATGTCGGAGCGGTGTTGCAGCCGTAGCACTCCGGGGTTGGTATCGCGCTATCTGCCCCGGCCCGGCGGGGCCGGCAGGTGCGGAACGACCGTGACTTCCAGCCATTTCCCGAACTCGCCGACGGACCGCCGGTCGAATTCCCCCCGTTCCATCCAGAGTTCCCTGGGCGCTGCGTCCTGCCGGCCCCTGGCGAAGACGCGAAACCGGGTTTCGGTTGCGTCCACCGCGATGTCGACCATGTTCAACGCCGCCCCGAGGCCGGCCAGTTCGCCGGTGTCCGTCACGCCAGTAGCGAAGACGACGCCGGTAACGGCGCCGAGCACCCGCTCCAGCTCTGCCCTGACGGCGGTGCGAAAGGCCGGCTGGCCGCCGCCGGCAAGGAACTCCAGCGAGACGACGACGACCGGCCTGCCTGCCGGGGCGTCGGCGCCGGATAGCGATGCGATCAGATAGTAGGCCGCCGCCGAGAGCATGATCCCGCCGGCCGCGGCCCCCGCGACCAGCAGCCGGCGCCTGGTGAGGGGTCGTGTCGCGGCCGGCCGTGCGGCTGCGCGGCTTTCCGGTTGTTCGCCGGCTCCGTCAGGCGGCGCGCCGGCGGCGCCCGGGCCGGGTTCGTTATCCCCGGCGATGCGGTTTCGCAGCGCAACGGTTTCGGCGGAGGGGCCGAGGTCGTAGCGCTTCCTCAGCGCGTCCCGGCACTGCGCGAACTGGCGCAGCGCCGCAGCCCGGTCGTTCGCTGCCGCGAACAGCCGCATCATGGCCCGGTGGGCGGGTTCGCTTGCCGGCTCGATGGCAAGGACCTTGCGCGCAACCGCGCGTGCGGTTTCCGTGTCCCCGCTGTGCTCGCAGTCGGAAACGAGCCGCAAGCCCGCGGCTATGGCGCTCTCACGCAGGCCTTCGCGCTCGGTCCTCAGGTAGTCGGACAGCCCGGAAGCCGAAACCGGCGGCGCCATCAGGTCGCCCCGGTAGAGATCCAGCGCGGCGACCTGGGCGTCGGTGTCGTCGGTCGCGCGCAGCGCCTTGAACCAGGCGACATCGACCGATTCGGCCGGCGCGTCGAGCAGGATCGTCTCCTGGGTCGCGACAACCGCACCCGGGGCCACCGGATCCAGCGCCCGGCGCAGCGACAACAACGCCATGCGAAGGCTGGCGCGGGCCGATTGCTGATCCCTGTCAGGCCACAGCAGCCCGGCGATCCTGTCGCGCGACACCGGCCTGCCCTGCGCGAGCGCCAGAATCGCCAGCAGCGCACGCGCGTATCTGCTCGTCAGGGCAACCCGGGCGCGGCACCGGACCAGAAGGTCGTCGCCGGTTAGCAGTCGTATTTTCAGGCGGGTTTTCAAACGGCAGCCCCGGTACCGGACACACGTGTCCTTTGCTGCACCAGCCTGCGCCGCTATCCCCGGTCATTCAAGCAATCTCGTGTAGCCCGCCGCCGGGCGGCCGGCGGTCCGGTGGTGTGGTCACCCGAGCGTTTCGCTTTTCCCGCACCCGGACGGCACCGTTCAGGCGACGAAACGAGGTCGGGAGGTCGACATGATCCGGAAACTCGCAGTGCTGATCTGTCTCGCAGCCATCGGCGCGCAACTCCCGGCCTGCTCGCCGTCGCGCATGGCGGCCAACCTGGCGGGCAGGGCGCTGGCCAGCGGCGGCGATGTCTACTCCAGCGAGGAAGACCCCGAACTGCTGATGGCCGCGCTGCCCTTCGGGCTCAAGACCATGGAGAGCCTGATCCGCACGTCGCCGGACAACCAGGACCTGCGGCTTGCCTCGGCGCGGGGGCTGACGGCCTACGCGTATCTGGTGCAGCAGACCCATGTCGCCGACCCCTACGCCTCGTCGGCGGAGCAGCGCCAACTCGACCACAGGGTCGCGCGGCTGTTCCTGCGCGGCCGCAACGACGCGCTGGCGGCGCTCGAACTGCGGCATCCGGGGTTCACGAAGGGGCTGCGCCGCAACCGCGGCGAGACCCTGGCGCAGACCGTAGCGGCGGACGCCGAACTGCTCTACTGGGCGGGCGCCGCCTGGTCCGGCGCGATTTCGGCGGACAAGCGTGACCTGGAAATGGTTGCCGAACTGTCGCTCGCCGCGGCGCTGGTTCAGCGCTCGGCGCGCCTCGACGAGACCTTCAACGGCGGCGCGGCGCAGGAATTCCTGATGCTCTACGAGGCCGGCCGCCCCGGCGGGTCCGACAAACGGGCGGAGCGCTACTACCGCCGGGCGGTCAAGCTGTCGGGCAACACGTCGGCCGGTGCGCATGTCGGGTTCGCCGAGGCGATCGCGGTCAGGCGCCAGGACCGCGCTGCGTTCCGCGCGGCGCTGAATGCCGCGCTTGCCATCGACATCGACGCGGTGCCGGAGCGCCGGCTGACCAACGTGCTGGCCCAGCGCAGGGCACGGCGGCTGCTGGAAGAAGAAGACCTGCTGTTTTTCGCCCCCGAGGAAGAAGGAGAGACGTCATGATCCGCCGGATGCTCGGCCTGGTACTGGCGGCCGCTCTGGCCGCCGCGCCGGCTGCCGCGAAGACCGTGATCAAGCTCGGCACTTTCGCGCCGGCGGGATCGACCTATCACGACGTTCTGATGGACCTGCGGCAGGACTGGGCGCGGATTTCGCGCGGACAGATCGAGCTTCGCATCTATGCCGGCGGCGTCACCGGCAGCGAAGGCGACATGATCCGCAAGATGCGGATCGGGCAGTTGCAGGCGGCGACCATCACCAGCGGCGGTCTGCCCGATATCGATCCGGCCTTCCGGGCGTTCCAGGTGCCGCTGATGTTCGAGAGCACGGACGAACTGCATTTCATCCTGGACGAAATGCGCCCCAGGCTGGACGGCATCCTGCTGGAACACGGTTTCCGGGCGCTGGGCTGGGCCGACGCCGGCTGGCTCTACTTTTTTACCCGCAGGCCGGTGCGCACCCCCGACGACCTGCGGCCGCAGCGGCTGTTCGTCTGGGCGGGCGCCGCCCCCTTGGTCGAGGCGTGGCGCGAAGGCGGGTTCCGGCCCGAACAACTGTCGGCCACCGACATCCATACGGCGCTGCAGTCGCGGATGCTGGAAGCCATCGCCACACCGCCGGTGATCGCGCTCTCGAACCAGTGGTTCGCCCAGGTTCCGCACATGAGCACGCTGAAATGGGCACCGCTGATGGCAACGCTGGTGGTCAGCGAACGGGCGTGGAGCAAGATCCCCGAGGAACTGCGCCCGCTGCTGAAAGACGCCGCCGGCAGGGCGGCTTTGCGGATGCGCGCCGACATACGGGACATCACCGGCGAGGCCATCGCGGTGATGAAGAAACACGGGCTGGCCGTGCACGAGGTGTCGGCGGCCGATACCGAGCTCTGGCGCCGCGACGTCGGCAGGTTCTTTGACCCGCTGATCGGCGGCTACATCGATGCCGACATGGTTCGGGAAATCCGGGGCAGGCTCGATGCATACCGCGCAGGCTACTGAACCCCCGATGGAAACCGATCAGGGGCCGCTGGCGTGGTGCCGGGTCTGCGAGCGCTGGCTTCTGCTGGGCATGACGCTGCTGATGGTGGCGATCCCGCTGGCGCAGATCGTCACCCGGGAGCTTTTCGATTTCGGGCTGATCGGCGGCGGCGCCATTTCGCAGCACCTGGCGATCTGGATCGCCTGGCTCGGAGCCATCGCCGCCGCGTTCAGGTCCGAGCATCTGGGCCTGGGCAACCTGTCGGGGTTGTTTCCGCAGCGTCTGGAACGGGCCCGCAGGGCGCTGGTCTCGCTGGTGTCGGCGGGTGTGTCCGCCGGGCTGTTCATCGCCGCCGCCCGGTTCGTCGGCTTCGAGATGCAAAGCGCGGCGACGATCGGCAACTGGCTGCCGGTATGGGTGGCGGAACTGGCGTTGCCGATCGGGTTGTTCGGCGTCGCGGCGAGTTTTCTGATGACCCGTGCGTCGAACCACGTCGCCGCGTTTCTGGGTCTTTTTGCGGTGGCGCTGATCGAGCCGTTCGCCGAAGGCGCAGACGTGACGCTGCTGGTTCCGCTGTTTGCCCTGCTGGGCGTCACGTTCTTTCTCGGCGCGCCGATATTCGTGCTGATCGGCGGCGCGGCGCTGCTGCTGTTCACCGCGATCGAGGTGCCTATCGCGGCGGTCGCGGTCGAGGCCTACCGGATGTCGGTGTCGCCGATCATCCCGGCGATCCCGCTCTTTACCCTCGTCGGTTTCGTGATGACGTCCAGCAATGCGGGTGAGCGGCTGGTGGAAGTGTTCCGCGCCTTCTTCGGCTGGCTGCCGGGTGGCGTCGCGCTGGCCACGGTTCTGGTCTGCGCCTTCTTCGCCAGCTTCACCGGATCTTCGGGCGTGCTGATCCTGGCGCTCGGCGGTCTGCTTGCGCCGATGTTGACCAGCGCCGGGTATTCGGGGCGTTTCTCGATGGGGCTGGTCACTTCGGCGGGCTCCACGGGGTTGCTGCTGCCGCCGAGCCTCGCGCTCATCCTGTTCGCAGTCGTGGCGCAGGTCTCGATCCTCGATCTGTTTGCCGCCAGCCTGCTGCCGGCGGCGATCATGATTTTCGGTATCTCCGCGTTCGCCGTCTGGCGCGGGGTTCGCGAAGGCGTCACGCGCGAGCCGTTCGAGCCGCGCCGCGCGGCTCGCGCGCTATGGCGCGCGCGCTGGGAACTGGCGACCCCGGTTATCGCGCTTGGCAGCATTTTCGGCGGCCTGGCGACGCTGTTCGAAGCGGCTGCACTGACCGTCGGCTACACCCTCGTCGTTTCGACCGTGGTTCACCGCGAGGTCGACGTCCGCCGCGATCTCGGCGACATCGTGCTGCGTTCATCGGTCCTGATCGGCGGCGTCTTTATCATCCTCGCCACGGCGATGGCACTCACCAGTTTCCTGATCGACGCCCAGATACCGGACCGGGCAGCGGACTGGGCGGTGGCGAACATCGGTTCGAAGCTGCTGTTTCTGTTGGCTCTGAACGTGATCCTGCTGATCGCCGGCTGCGTGATGGACGTGTTTTCCGCCATCGCCGTCCTGACGCCGCTTCTCCTTCCGGTGGGCGCGCAGTTCGGCATCAGCCCGGTGCATCTGGCGATCATCTTCCTGGCCAATCTGGAGCTTGGCTACCTGACGCCGCCGGTCGGCATGAACCTCTATCTCGCGGCTTTCCGCTTCGAAAAACCGCTGGCCGAGGTGATCGTCAGCGTATTGCCGATCCTGCTGGTCATGCTGGCTTTCGTGCTGGCGATCACCTATCTGCCGCTCGTTCTGCCGTTTCCGGGGTTCTAGAGCCCGGCATCGCTCAGGTATTTCAACTCCTGCGCCTGCATCTCCGGAATGCTGATCGGCGGATGCATCAGCCAGACCGCAGCGTGGAATCCCGGCTTGAGCCGCCGGATTTCCGCAGCGACCCTGCGTGCGTCGGCGATCCTGCCGGCGGCCGAATAGGATGACGCCAGTTCGACCAGATGGACAATCGACGGTTCGCCCTTGTGGTAGTCCTTTTCCAGTTCGGCGACCGAGTCCGGAATCCGCCCCGCCAGGCGCAACGCGCGACCCTTTGTCCAGCGGTAGAAGCCCGGGTGCAAGGGGCTCAGGTCCATTGCCTTGTCGATCAGCTCCAGCGCCTCGTCGTGACGGCCGACATAGGTCAGCGTGTGCGCCAGGATGGCCGAAACGTCGGCCGACCCGGGCAGCAATTCGCGCGCCCGTTCGCCGGCCGCGACCGCTTCGCCATACTCCCCCTGCAAGAGGAGTATCGCCCCGAGAAGGCTCTGGGCGGTTCCGTGTTCGGACGTCCGCGCCAGCACGATCTTCAGGTGCTTGCTCGCATTGTCCATGGCGGCGCCCGGGCTTTCGGCCCATCCCATCCGGACGTTCAGGAAATACGTCCAGGCAAGCCCGCGCCGCGCCGCGATGTAGCCGTTGTCCAGGTCGAGCGCTTTTCGATAATCTCGTCGCGCGAACGCCACGTCCTTCCTGGTAACGCGGATCAAGTGGCCCAGGGCCCTGGTCGCCGCCAGCCATGCCTCCAGATTGCTGGTATCGTTGAGAAACCTGATCCGGTCCCATTCCGCCGGACTGACATCGATTTGCAGCCCCTTGAGAATCCACAGGGTTATTTCGTCCTGCAACTGAAACGCCCGGGTGGTCGGGAGCCGGAATTCCTCTCGCCGGACAATATCGCCCGAGCCGGTCTCGGTATCAAGGCGCTGGGCGTCGATACGCACGGCGTCGCCGTCGAGCGCGACGGCGCCGGTAATCAGGTAGCGGACCTTCAGTTTGCGGGCGACCCGTTTCAACTCCTCGCGGCTCAGCGTCCGGGCCGGCGAAAGCGAAGTCACGACATAGAGATCCTTGGCGGTAATCGCATAGAGCGCGAAATTGACGCCCAGCGTGACACCGCCGGCAAGGCCCGCTTCTTCCGGGGTTCCGTTCACGCTGGTGAACGGCAACACCGCGATCCGCGGCGGCGAGGCAGGCACGCCAAGGAGCGTTTCGTTCGTCCAGTCCCGGAAATCGGCGGAGAAATAGCGGGCCCCCACAAAGAGGCCGGCCGAAATCACCAGAACGGCGAAAAGCACAAGGGCCAGTACCGCCCGGCGACCGAACCGCGAAATCACGGCCCCGCCGGCGCGCTCCGGCGCCGGTGCGCTCGCGCTCAACTGTTCCAGCGCGCGGACCAGACGAGCGGCGTCGGAACCTCTGCCGTCGGTCTCCGCCGCCGCCAGCGCCCGCTCCAGAACCCGCTTCTCGACCGCCAGCAGACGGCCGCGCTGGGCCGAAACCCACTCGTCGAACGGCTTCGCCCGTGTCGTCAGTCCGCGCACGAAGGGGCCGGTGCAGACGACGAGCGCATCGCCGGCGGTGACGGGACCGCCGGAATCGATTTCCAGCAATATGGAAACGTCGGTCTCGACGGCGTCCTGCCGCAGCGCCAGCCTGTCGGTACTCACCTCGAAAACGCGGTCGAAATCCTCACCGAAAGCCCTGCGCAGCGACAGCAGGCACTGGCGCAGGTTGTGCCGCGAGCGCGACGGATCGGGGTCCGGCCAGACCATCGCCGCAAGCTCGTCGCGCCCCATGCCCTCGGGCGACAGCGAGAGGCAGGCCAGAACGCCGATGGCCTTTTTCCCGAGTTTCGGCGTCACGTCACCGTCGCGACAGTTAATCGCTACGTCGCCCAGGAAGCGCCAGTCCGGATTCCGTTGCGGTGACAACGTGATTACCCCACGTGGCTTGCGGCGGGGGCGAGCAAGCATAACCCCGATCCGCGAAGTTACAAAGCGCTGTATTCCGCGCGATCTGACGGTTGATTTCCGATTGACGGCAAATTGACGTTTTTCGGACCGGAAAATGACGGCGCCGGGAAACTCCGGCGACAACGGTTTGAC
Organism: Paracoccaceae bacterium; assembly: GCA_046757205.1. Lineage (GTDB taxonomy): Bacteria > Pseudomonadota > Alphaproteobacteria > Rhodobacterales > Rhodobacteraceae > JBHHXR01. The sequence goes on along the minus strand of JBHHXR010000016.1, from coordinate 16,488 downwards.
GGCAATTCGTTATCTTTCATTCTGAAAATAGTTTCCAGGGGGAACGCAAGATGCTCGCAAATATCGAGGCGCTTCACGCGATCCACGCAATATGCAGTGAAAACAAGCCGCTCACCGCGGACCTCCGGGAGTGGCTGGCGCGATCGCTCGAACGGTATCTCGGACAGGACTGCGACAATCTCAATGACGCATTCGGCGTCACCCAGGGCCACGGTGGCGTTCCGTGGTGGAAGGAACGGGCCATTCGCCAGCGCGACAGCGCCCTGCGCATTTTGTCGAGACGGTATTTCGACCAACTCACGGTCTACTGCCGGGCCAGGGAAATCTCGATGCTCTCGCGGCGCTACCAGGGCAGCTGCTGGCCCCGGGACCGGCGGCGCGAATCCATGCCCGAACATTATCGTCGTACTCCGAAACAGTATCTCTGGCTGGCCTTTCGCTCGGGCGCGAAAATGCCCCTGTCGGAACGCCGTCTGCGCACTCTTCTCGGCGATTGACGGCCGGCGATGCCGGATTTCGCGGCGTCACTACCCGCCCAGAAGCCTGTCCCTGGCCTCGTTGATCCGGGCCGCCAGCTCGGCCGAGCCGCCGCGGTCGGGATGGACCCGCTTGATGAGCCGGTGGTGGGCTTCGCGAATTTCCTCGTCGTCGGCACCGGGCTCGAGCCCCAGTACGCGCAGCGCCTCGTCCCGGCTCATGGCCCCGGAAGCGGATGCGCTTTCCCGCCCGGCACCGGTATCGCGGTCCTCGCCGCCTCGCCACTCCGGGTGCGTGCTGTCGAGGTAGGCTTCCAGAAGCTTGACCGATTCCGGGTCGTCACGGATGCTTGTTCCGAAGCGAAGGAGCTCGGAAAGGCCGAGTTCGGACAGCTTTCGCCCGCTATACGGACCGGCGAGAATTTCGCCGTCAACCCTGCCCGATGCATGGTCCAGCGCCATCGCCAGATACCGCGTGCGGACCGTCGATGCACGGCCCCGGCGCGCCGGGTGCACGCCCGCTTCGGGGCGCAGGACCAGCCCGAGACCCGCGATCGCCATGATAATTGCGGGCACGTAGAGGCGCAGCAGAATCATGCCGGCGCCGCCGGCGATCAGCATCAGACCCAGCGTGCGCCGGAATATCTCCGGCGAAACCTTCGGCGCGACGACCAGCAGGAGCCAGAAGGCGAGCGCGACACCGATGGCGACGGTACCGGCGGCAAGCAGCGGGTGCATCAGCGCAGGTCGCCCAGAAGGCGCCGTGCCGGCGCGCTGCCCGACGCCTCGAGGGCTTCGAGGCCGCCGGCAGCATAGGTGGCAACGGCGCCCAGCAGGGACCGGAGTTCGCCGGCCGATGACGGGTCGAACGGCAGGTAGGCGCCGCGCGTCAGCCGGGCGATTTCGCGGAATGCGCGCTCCGCCACCGGGTCGCGACCCTCGTGGAACATGAAGGCGCGCACGTTGTGCAGGCCCAGTTGCCCCGCAAGATCGCACAGCTTGTCGACGTTTTCCTCCATCGCGTCGCCGACATAGACCAGCGCCGCCAGCGGCTTTTTCCCGGCCTCGCGTATGGCGTGAAGGAGCACCTTGCGAATCTGCGTGCGCCCGCCGCGGCAGTCGATCTTCACCATCATGTCGCGCAGGCTCTTGGCGTCGCCGACCCAGCGCGAGGCGCGGGTCTCGCGGTAGCCGCGGAAATAGACGAGCTGGACCGAGAGATCGCCGACGGTCGCCGCGGCGTCGAACATTTCGGCCTGCAAGGAGCAGGCGATGTCCCATGTCGGCTGCCGGCTCATCGTCGCGTCGAGCGCGAAGATCAGCCGCCCGCGCGACGCCCTGTCGGCCGCAGCCAGCCGGTTTGCGGTTTCAAGAAATGCCTCTATCTCCGACCGGCTGGAGGTCGGTCGGGGAGACGGCGGCGCATCATGCGTCGGGGAAAGTTCACCTTTTTTCGGCATCGGGCCGTCCTCAACCTGCGAGAATCATTTTCCTGCCCCGCCAAACATGGGCTCCGGAAGCACAGTATACCATGCCGGCGACGCTGTTGCAGCGTAACCGAACCGTGAAGGGCCGGCGCGACGCCCGCCGTCCCGGTTGCTTTTCCCGGCGCGAAACGCGCGTCAAGGGTATCGGGGCATCTTCACTACGGGCGCGTCTTGCCGGGCAGGCGCGCCGAATCTTTCATTTGCGAAGCGGCGGCCGGAAGGCTAGGGTTTCGAATATTCAAAATGTTGGGGAGAATATCATGAAAAGACTGGGCCTTATCGTATCCGGCGCCGTGCTCGCCCTGGCGGCGGCGTCGTCCGCTACCCTGGCCAAGGACAAGCTGACGCTGTATTGCAGCGCGCAGGAGGACTGGTGCCAGGCGATGGCGCGCGGTTTCGAGGAAGCCACCGGCATCGACGTCAACATGACCCGCAAGAGTTCCGGCGAGACCTTCGCCCAGGTCAAGGCGGAATCGTCGAACCCGAAAGGCGATGTATGGTGGGGCGGCACGGGCGATCCGCACCTTCAGGCCGCCGAGGAAGGACTGACCGAACCTTACGTCACGCCGATGCGCCCGCAGCTTCAGCCGTGGTCCATCTCGCAGGCCGAGAGCGCCGGCGACCGGACCATCGGGATCTATTCCGGTGCGCTGGGCTACGGCTACAACACCGAACTGCTGGCCAAGAACAACCTGCCGGAACCGCATTGCTGGAAGGACCTTCTGAAGCCGGAATACAAGGGCCATGTGCAGATGGCGAACCCGAATTCCTCGGGCACCGCCTACACCACGCTGGCCACGATGGTGCAACTGTTCGGCGAGGACGGCGGTTTCGACTTCATGAAAGCGCTGCACAAGAACATCAACCAGTACACCAAGTCGGGCTCGGCTCCGATCAAGGCCGCCGCGCGCGGCGAAAACACCATCGGTATCGTCTTCATGCATGACGCGGTGAAACAGGCGGTCACCGGTTTTCCGATCAAGGTCGTGGCGCCGTGCGAAGGCACCGGCTACGAGATCGGCTCGATGTCGATCATCAAGGGTGCGCGCAATCTGGAAAGCGCCAAGAAGTTCTATGACTGGGCGCTCAGCACCGACGCGCAGAACCTTGCGCTCGGCGTGAAGGCGTTCCAGGTGCCGTCGAACAAGGGCTCGAAGACCTCGCCGTCGGCGCCGGATCTGTCGTCGATCAAGCTGATCGACTACGACTTCAAGAAGTACGGCTCCAGCGCCGAGCGCAAGCGGCTGCTGAAGAAGTGGGACGAGGAAGTCTCTACGCTTCCGCAGTAAGGCGTGCAGGCTCCGGGCACTGACACCGCCACCCACCCGACATTGATCTTCTGGATCGCCGTCGGGTGGGCGGCAATTTTTGTCCTGCCCTGGTACGGGGTCGAGGACGGTTTCTTTGCCTTCGAGTGGCTGGTTGACGGCTATCCGTTCGACACTGACTACGCGCCGCTGGCGTTCATCGTCGGTCAGGGCGAAAAGCTCTGGCTGGCGCCCCTGGTGCTGCCGATGGCGCTGTCGCTTCTGGCCATCGGGCGGCGGAAATCCGATCCGGTATACGCGGTTGTCCTGATCGCCTGCGGCGCCGCCGGGTTCAGCTGGCTGATCGCCCAGGGCTTTGGCATCGGCATCCGGGGCTGGCAGTTCGGCTGGCTGGAGGCGCTGTTCGGGCCGCTCGGCGACCGCCAGTTCGGCATGGGCTACGGGGCGCTGGCGCTGGCCAGCGCGTTCCTGTTCCTGTTCACCCAGGGCATCGCCGCGCGCGGCGCGATCAACGGCGACGTTTTCGTCGTCAGCGCCATCAGCGCGGTGATCGTCGTGGTGACGATCTTCGTGTTCTTTCCCATAGCGATCATGCTGGTTGCCGCCTTCGTGACGCAGGAAGGCGGCTATTCCGCTTCCGTGTTCTTCTCGAAATTCGTGAGCAACCGGATCTGGGGCATCGGCTGCCTTGCGGGCCTGCGATGCGGCGCGGCATGGAACTCGCTGATCCTCGCGGTACTCGTCGGCGCCATCACCACCGCGCTCGGCCTGGTGTTCGCGCTGGTCGTCACCCGGTCCGGGTTCCGCTTCAAGCAGGGCCTGCGGGCATTGACCGTGCTGCCGATCATCACACCGCCCTTCGTGATCGGCCTGGCGATCATCCTGCTCTTTGGTCTGTCGGGCACGGTCACCAGGTTTGTTGCCGACATTTTCGGCACCGCGCCGACGCGCTGGGTCTACGGCCTGCCCGGCCTGCTGATCGCGCAGACGCTGGCCTTCACGCCGATTGCATTTCTGGTTCTGATCGGCGTTGTCGAGGGCGTCAGCCCGTCGATGGAAGAGGCGGCGCAAACCCTGCGCGCTAACCGCTGGCAGGTTTTCCGCACCGTGTCGCTGCCGCTGATGCGGCCCGGGCTGGCAAACGCCTTCCTGCTCGGCTTCATCGAAAGCATGGCGGATTTCGGCAACCCGCTGGTGCTGGGCGGCAATTTCGAAGTGCTGTCGACCGAGATTTTCTTCTCCATTGTCGGCGCGCAGTACGACCAGAGCCGGGCGGCGGTGCTGGCGATGGTGCTGCTGGGATTCACCCTCAGCGCGTTCTACGCACAGCGCTTCTGGCTGGGCAAGAAATCCTACACCACGGTGACCGGCAAGGGCGACGCCGGGGTTCACCCGCAGATGCCGCGGGGCCTTGCGGTCCCGGTCTACACGATCGCGATCATCTGGACGGCGTTCACCGTGGTGATCTACGGCATGATCCTATACGGCAGCTTCGTGGATATCTGGGGGGTCAACAACACGCTGACCTTCAAGCACTACATCACCGCATTCTCGGTGAATTTCGCTGAAACCGGCCCGCGCTTCTGGACCGGCTCGGCGTGGGATTCCTTCAAGACGACGCTGATGATCGCCACCGTCTCGGCACCCTTGACGGCGGCGCTCGGCCTCACCACCGCCTACCTGCTGACGCGCCAGACATTCGCCGGCAAGAATGCTTTCGAGTTCGGCACCATGCTGAGCTTCGCCATCCCCGGCACCGTTATCGGCGTCAGCTACGTGATGGCCTTCAACGTGCCGCCGATCGAGATCACCGGCACCGGCGTCATCCTCGTGGTCAGCTTCATCTTCCGCAACATGCCGGTGGGCGTGCGCGCCGGCATCGCCTCGATGACACAGCTCGACAAGAGCCTCGACGAATCGTCGCTGACGCTGGGGGCCAACAGCTGGCAGACCTTCCGGCGGGTGATCCTGCCGCTCCTGAAACCGGCTATCCTCGCCGCGCTGGTGTACAGTTTCGTGCGCGCGATGACCGCCATTTCGGCGGTGATCTTCCTGTTCAGCGCCCAGTATCCGATGGCGACCAGCTACATCATCGGGCGGGTGGAGAACAACGACTACGGGCTTGCAATCGCCTATTCGACGACGCTGATCCTGGTCATGCTGCTGGCTGTCGGTCTGTTGCAATTCGCGGTAGGCAAGGTGCGGATCGGCCGGCGCATGGATCACACACAGGTAACGGCCTGAACGGGGGAAGCCATGGACAAGACATTCAGCAGCACCAACGCGGCCTCGGTCAGCTTCCGCAGCGTCACCAAGGTCTACGGCAAGGAGGTCACCGCCGTCGACGATATCTCGCTGGAGATCGAGCCGGGAAAACTGGTGACGCTGCTGGGGCCGTCGGGCTGCGGCAAGACCACGATGCTGCGGATGATCGCCGGGCTGGAAATGGTGACCAGGGGGCAGATCCTGATCGGCGACAATGACGTGACCACCCTGCCGGCGACCGACCGCGACGTGTCGATGGTGTTCCAGTCCTATGCCCTGTTCCCGCATATGAGTGTGATCGAGAATGTCTCCTACGGGCTGAAATATTCCGGCTTCGACAAGGAGGAGACGCGGACCCGGGCGATGGCGGGGCTCGATCTGGTCGGGCTGAAGGATTACTTCGACCGCCTGCCGAGCGAACTGTCGGGCGGCCAGCAGCAGCGCGTGGCGGTGGCGCGCGCCCTGGTGCTGGAGCCGCAGGTGCTGCTGTTCGACGAGCCGCTTTCCAACCTCGACGCGAAACTGCGCCGCCAGGTGCGCGAGGAAATCCGCGACATCCAGCAGAACCTCGGCCTTACCGTGGTCTATGTCACCCACGACCAGGAGGAAGCGCTGGCGGTTTCCGACCGCATCGTGGTGATGCGCAACGCCTCGATTGCGCAGATCGGCACGCCGCGTGAGCTTTACGAGGCGCCGGCCGACAAGTTCGTCGCCGATTTCATCGGCGAGGCGAACCTGATCCCCTGCCGCATCGAGGAGGTGAAAGGCGATACCGCGGAAATCAGCATCGGCGGCTACCGCCACAGCCTGGCCGACCGCGGCCTGCCGCCGGGGCCGGCGACGGTCGCCGTGCGGCCCAGCCGTGTGCGCCTGGTCAGCGATCTGGAGGGTTACACGCTGATCGGGGAAATCGCCAAGGCGACCTATGTCGGCAGCCACATGGAGTACACGCTGAAAACCGAGTTCGGCACGCTGTTCGCCGTTCTGGAGGACGTCGCGCAACCGTTCGGGACCGGTCAGCGGGTGGCGATGAGCTTCGCCGAATCGGGGCCGGTCCTGCTGCCCGACGCCTGAGCGGCGTGATCAGCCGGCATCGGCTGCTTCCGGTGCATAGTCCGCAGGGTCGACTTCCGCGGGCCGCTCGGGCAGTTGCAGTTTCGTCACGTTCGGTTCGCTGCGCGCGATCACCCTGCCGGCGCGGATCACGGCGAGCCGCACCGGCCGCAGGCGGATCGCCTCGATCGGGTCGCGCGCCTGCAAAACCACCATGTTGGCGGCGCAGCCCTCTTTCAGTCCGTAGCCCTCCAGCCCCATGATGTGGGCCGAATTCGCGGTCACCGCCTCGAAACACCAGGCCATGTCGGCGCGCGACGACATCTGCCCGACATGCAGCGCCATATGCGCCACGTCCAGCATGTCGGCCTTGCCCAGCGAATACCACGGGTCCATCACGCAGTCCGAGCCGAAGCCGACGGTTATCCCGGCCGCCCGCAGCTCCGGCACCCGGGTCTGGCCGCGGCGCCTGGGATAGGTATCGTGGCGGCCCTGCAGCATGATGTTGATCAGCGGGTTAGGGATGGCGTGCAGCCCGGCCTCGGCCATCAGCGGGATCAGCTTGGAGACGTAGTAATTGTCCATCGAGTGCATCGACGTCAGGTGCGAGCCGGTGACGCGCCCCTGCAGCCCGAGGCGCTGTGTCTCGCAGGCCAGGCTCTCCACGTGGCGGCTCAGCGGGTCGTCGGTCTCGTCGCAGTGCATGTCGACGCGCAGCCCGCGTTCGGCGGCGATTTCGCACAGCCTGCGGACCGACGCCGCGCCGTCCTGCATGGTGCGCTCGAAATGCGGGATGCCGCCGACCACGTCGACCCCCATGTCGAGGGCGCGCAGCAGGTTCGCCTCGGCGTTGGCGGAGCGGTACAGACCGTCCTGCGGAAAGGCGACCAGTTGCAGGTCGAGATACGGGGCTACTTTCCGGCGCACTTCCAGCAGCGCCTCAACGCCCTTCAGTTGATCGTCGCATACATCGACGTGGCTGCGGATCGCCCCGATACCCATGGCGACCGCCAGATCGCAGTAGCGCAGCGCCCGCGCTGCGATGTCGCCGACCGATTGCACCGGTTTCAACTCGCCCCAGAGCGCGATTCCTTCGAGCAGTGTGCCCGACACGTTCAGCCTCGGCGTGCCCAGCGACAGCGTGGCGTCCATGTGGAAGTGCAGATCGACGAAGGGGGGGCTGACCAGGTAGCCGCCGGCATCGACGGTTTCCCTCGCTTCGGCGGCGATACCCCGTTCCACCGCCGCGATCCTTCCGTCGGCGCAGGCAATGTCGATGCCTGCCCGGCCGTCCGGCAGGGCGGCGTTTCTTACGATCAGGTCGAACTGCATGGCAGCACTCCTAGCGTTGACCCTTGAACCAGGGGGTGAGCAAGGCGCGCGGGTAGTCGGCGCCGCGGGCCGCGACGACAAGCGCGATGATGGAAAGAATGTAGGGCGCCATCAGGAACACCTGGGAGGGAACGAAGGCGCCCACCTCGGTTTGCAGGCGCACCTGAAAGGCGTCGAAGGCGCCGAACAGGAGCGCCCCGAGCAGGGCCTTGCCCGGCCGCCAGCTGGCGAAGATGACCAGGGCGATGCAGATCCAGCCGCGGCCGTTGACCATGCCGAAGAAGAAGGCGTCGAAGGCCGACATGGTGAGGAAGGCGCCGCCGAGCGCCATCAGCGCCGAGCCGGCGACCACGGCGCCGATGCGCAACCCGTAGACCGACAGGCCCTGGGCGTCCACCGCGTCGGGGTTGTCGCCGACGGCGCGGATGGCGAAGCCCAGCGGCGTGCGGTTCAGCACCCACCACACCACCGCCACCATGAATAGCGCGAGCCACGTGAAGGCGGTTTGCTGGAACAGCACCGGCCCCAGAAACGGGATGTCGGACAGCACCGGGATGTCGAGCGCGCGGAACGGCTCGATGCGCGGCGGCGAGCTGACCTTGGGCAGGGCGGTCCGGTAGGCGAAATAGCTGACCGAGGTGGCGAGCATGGTCACCCCCAGCCCCGAAACGTGCTGCGACAGCCCCAGCGGCACCGTGAGCATGGCGTGAATCAGGCCGAAAAAACCGCCTGTCAGGGCCGCCACCAGAACACCGCCCCACAGCCCCGCGCCCAGCCACACCGCCATCCAGCCGGCCATCGCGCCGGCCGCGAAGATGCCTTCGATGCCGAGGTTCAGCACCCCGGAACGCTCGCATATCAGCGCCCCGAGAACGCCGAATATCAGCGGCGTGGCGATGCGCAGGGCGGCGGCCCAGAAGCTGTCGGTCAGCAATATCTGAAGGATGTCCATCAGCCTCCCCCTCCTTTGACGGAGGAGGTCAGAATCAGGCGGTAGCGGGCGACGAAGCCGCCGACCAGCACGCAGATCAGCGCCATGGCGACCACCAGATCGGCCAGGTAGCTGGAAACTTCCATGGCGCGGCTCATGGTGTCGGCGCCGACGAATACCGAGGCGATGAAAAGCGCGGCGATCACCACGCCGGCCGGCGACAGGCCGGCCAGCATCGCCACCACGATGCCGGTGTAGCCGAAGCCGGGCGACAGATCGGACGTCAGGTAGCCCTTGAGACCGGCGACCTCGCTGACGCCGGCCAGTCCGGCCAATGCGCCGGAAACGACGGCGACGCTCATCAGGACGCGGTTGACGCGGATGCCGGCGTGGCGCGAGGCGGCGGCGTTTTCGCCGACGGCGCGCAATTTGAAGCCCCACACACTCCGGCTCAGCATTATCTGCGCGATGGCCGCCGCCAGAAGGGCGACGATCAGCCCGGCATGGATGCGCATCTTGGGCACGAGTTGCGGCAGCATGGCATTGTCGATGATCGGGCTCGACTGTGGCCAGCCCAGCCCCATCGGGTCTTTCAGGGCACCTTCCAGCATCATCTGCACGAAAATGAGGATCACGAAATTCAGCAGCAGTGTCGTCACCACCTCGTCGGCACCGAACCGGGTTTTCAGATAGGCCGGTCCGGCCATGCCCGCCGCGCCCGCCAGCGCCCCTGCGATCAGGACCAAGGGAACCAGAAAGATCGCCGGCATGTCGATGGCCCCGGTCCCGACGGCGACAGCCGCCAGCGCCCCGAGATAGAGCTGGCCTTCCGCCCCGATGTTCCACAGCCGGGCGCGAAAGGCCAAGGTTGCGGCCAGGCCGGTGAAGATCAGCGGCGTGGCGCGGGTCAGCATTTCGGTGAAGGCAAACCTGGAGCCGAAAACGCCCTTGGCCATCTGGCCGTAAGCCTCGGTAATGTCGGCGCCGGCGAACGCCAGCGGGATGGCGGCCAGCAGCAGGGCGACAAGCGCCGACAACACCGGCACGCCGAGTGTCAGGACCTGCGATGGCGCGCTGCGCGGTTCGATGCGGATCATGCGTGTTCCCCCGCCATCATCAGCCCGATTGCCTCTCGTTCCCTGGTGCCGGCCTCGAAAAGACGGCCATCGTGGATCACCATTATCCGGTCGGAAAGAGCCAGGATTTCGTCCAGGTCCTCGGATATCAGCAGAACGCCGGCGCCGCGGCGGCGGGCATCCAGCAACCGGCGTCCGACCTCGCTGGCGGCGCCGAGGTCGAGCCCGCGCGTCGGCTGGTTGGCGAGGATCAGACGCGGCGAGTGTTCGAAGACACGCGCCAGTATCAGCTTTTGCAGGTTGCCGCCGGACAACAGCCTCGCTTTCGCGTCGATCCCCGGCCCGCGCACGTCATAGGCGCTGCTCAGTTCGCGTGCGTGGGAGCGGATGGCGTCGCGGCGCAGGAACCCGTGCCTTTGCACTTCGGCGTCGTCCAGACGCTCGATCACCAGGTTCTCCGCCACCGTCATGGCGCCGACGACGCCGTCGCGGTGGCGGTCCTCCGGGATACGGCCGACGCCGGCATCGAGCAGCGTCGAGGGCTCGAACCGGTCGATTTCCCTGCCGTCCACGCGCATCCCGCCGTCCTGCGGCGACGCCAGGCCGGAAACCAGGTTCGCCAGCGCGGTCTGGCCGTTGCCCGACACCCCGGCGATACCGAGGATTTCATGGGCGTGCACCGTAAAGGTCACGGAGTGCAGACTGTCGCGGACGTTTCCACCGCGGATGGTGACGCCGGTCATTTCCAGAACCGGCGCGCCCGGCGGCATCGGTTGGCGCGGCGTCGAAGGCGTGTCGGCGCCAACCATCATGCGCGCGATGCCGCGCTGGTCGGCCTTGCTGGTGGCGATCTCGCCGACCTTGCGGCCGTGGCGCAGCACCGCGATGCGGTGCGAGAACGCCAGCACCTCGCGCAGCTTGTGGGAAATGAAGATGACCGACAGACCGTCCTTCGCCATGGCGCCGATGCTTTCGAACAGGGTGTCGGCCTCCTGCGGGGTCAGCACCGCCGTGGGCTCGTCCAGCACCAGGATGCGCGCGTCGCGGTAGAGCGCCTTGAGGATCTCCACGCGCTGGCGTTCGCCGACCGACAACTGGCCGACAAGCTCGTCGAGCGGCGCGGCCAGGCCGGTTCTCTCGACGATGCCGGTGATCTTTGCCCGGGCGTCCAGGCGCTTCCGTTTTACCGACAACAGCGGCTCCGAGCCGAGCAGGATGTTGTCCAGCGCGGTCAGGTTCTCGGCCAGCGTGAAATGCTGGTGAACCATGCCGATCCCGGCTTCCAGCGCCGACGACGGGTGCCCGAGCTGCAGTGGCGTCATTCGCCCGTCCGGCCCGGCCACGTCGATGCTGCCGGCATCGGGCAGGTAATGGCCGAACAGCATGTTCATCAGCGTCGTCTTGCCGGCGCCGTTCTCGCCGAGCAGCGACAGCACCTCGCCGCGATGCAGATCGAGGCTGACGTCGTCGTTGGCGACAACGCTGCCAAATCTCTTTGACAGGTTTCTCAGCGAAAGGACCGGGCCGTTATCCATCTGACGGTGCGGGCCGGACATGTCCGGCCCGCAGTCTTCGCCTAGTCGGAAACCGGCTTTTCGTTGTTCACCTTCACGGTAAACGCGCCGGAAACGATTTCCGCCTCCCGGGCCTTGACCCTGGCAAGGATGTCGGCGGGCACCAGCGCGTCGTCTACCACCAGCGACCCGCCGCCGTATTTCATGAAGCTGAACTGCCCGTAGTCCTCGGCCTTGTAGGTGCCGTCCTTGATGGCGGCGATGGCATGGTCGATGGTCGGGCCCATGTGCCACAGGGCCGACGCGAGGATGGTGCCGGGATAGTCCGGCGCCGTGTCGATCACGTTGCCGACGGCCTTGACGTTGCGCTCGACCGCGGCATCGGAAACGCCGAAGCGTTCGGCGTACATGATGTCGGCGCCGGCATCCATCATGGCGAACGCGCTTTCCTTGGCCTTGGGCGGGTCATACCAGCTGTCGATGAAGTTCACGAGGAACTTGATGTCCGGATTGACCTCGTGCGCGCCGTCCATGAAGGCATTCATCAGACGGTTGACCTCGGGGATGGCGTAGCCGCCCACCATGCCGATCACGCCAGACTTGGTCTCGGCGCCGGCAACCATGCCGGACAGATAGCTCGGTTCGTGGATCCAGTTGTCGAAGACCGAGAAGTTCGGCTCCTGCGGCTCGAAGCTGGAGCCCATCAGGAAGGCGACGTCGGGATAGTCCGAGGCGACCTTGCGCGCCGCGCGTTCCAGACCGAACACCTCGCCGACGACCAGCGCGACGCCCTGTTCGGCGTATTCGCGCATCACCCGCTCGTAATCGGTGTTGGCGACATTCTCGGAATAGACATATTCGATATCGCCCCGATCCCTGGCGGCGTTCAGGGCCAGGTGGATGCGGCTGATCCATTGCTGCTCGACCGGCAGGGTGAAAATACCGGCGACCTTGATGGTCTCGGCCAGCGTGGCCCCCGCCGAGAAAGCCAGTCCCAGGGCGGTCGCTCCGGCGATCAAGATTCGTCTGGAAAACACTGGTGAAATGGTCATTCGTTCCTCCCGTTGGCTTGAAGCTTGTTATTGTATCCGCCACCTGAGCATTTCATTGTCATTTGGTCAACAAACGACCGGGGCAATCGGCGTGAACGCCTCGTTTCACGTGCGGATGCACAGGCACCATCCGCTGCGAGTCAACGCCATTTTTCGGCATTCTTTTTGCGGCGCACTGTTAGGGTTTTCGTACCGTTGACGTAAGGTAAATCAGATGGCCGCAAGACGCGGAGCGCCGCCTGTCAAATCCAGAAGCGAAAAAATCGCCACTAAGTTAACAGGTTAAAACAACTTCGCGATTGACGCAGCCCGCCCGGCGTCCTCTGCGCAATTGAGTACCATGATGAAGATTGTTTCCAAATATTGATCTGGATCAGAGACATTTCGCGCCTGCAGCATAATCTGTGCCCGAGGGCGGTGCCGTGCCCGTGAAAAATGCTGTCACCGCCTACCGTCAGAACGGAGGGTCCCGTGACATACCAACCACCGAAAACCGAATTGAGCCGCCGTGCTTTCTTCGCCGCGTCCGGCGCCGCGGCCGCCGGAGCCGGAGCCGCCGCGCTGACCGGCGCGGCGCCGGCACCCGCAAGGGCGGCGGTGCCCAAGAAACAATACGCGATGGTGATCGACGCGCGGCGCTGTTATGGCGTCCATGCCTGCACCATCGCGTGCAAGGCCGAGTACAACGTTCCGCTCGGCGAAAACCGCTCCTGGGTGGAAGAGATCGAAAAGGGTACGTACCCGGACGTCTCGCGCAACTTCCTGCCAAGGCTCTGCAACCAGTGCTCGGATCCCAACTGCGTTTCCGTGTGCCCCACGGGCGCCACCTGGAAACGCGACGAGGACGGTATCGTCGTTGTCGACAAGGATATCTGCATCGGCTGCAAGTACTGCGTGCAGGCGTGCCCGTACGACCAGCGTTTCATCAACGCGGATACCGGCTCCGCCGACAAATGCGACTTCTGCATCCACAGGGTCAGCCAGGGACTTGAACCCGCTTGCGTCGAGGCTTGCCCGTCGCGTGCCCGCATTTTCGGAGACCTGAATGATCCGGAGAGCGAGGTTGCAAAACTGGTCGCCCAAAACCCGGTCACGGTACTGAGGCCGGAAAAGGGAACGCATCCCAACGTCTACTATATCGACGCCGACCATTCAGACGAGCACTCCCCGCGGCCGAACGGCATGTACGTCAAGATAAAAACGAACCGCCGTCATCTGGAAAGGAGATAGCCATGTTGGAAGAACTTGCTTGGGGTACCCCCGTTATCTGGTACCTGTTTCTGGCAGGTATGGGCGCCGGTGCGACCACCGTCAGCGCCTCGATGCTGCTTCGTGGCGGCGGCGGCGGCCGCGGTGTTCACCATGAAATCGCCCGATACGGCGCATTGCTCGGTCCCGTGCCGGTTATCGTCGGCACCGCTCTTCTGATTCTCGAACTCGGGTCCTTCCAGGCCGGGCATTGGTTCAAGTTCCTGAATCTGTATCTCGCGATGAACCTCTCGCCGATGTCGGTCGGAACCTGGCTGCTGACGGCGTTCATCATCACCAGTCTCGCTTACGGCTATACCTATCTGCACGTCGTGCCGTTCGTGCTAGGCGACAGGATGAAATTGCGGCGCATGATGGCATGGATCAACATCCCCGTCGGGCTTGCCGTGGCAATCTATACCGGCGTTCTTCTGGGTGCGATGCCGTCGCGCCCGTTCTGGAACTCGCCGGTGCTGGCGCTTCTGTTCATGCTGTCCGCCTTGTCGACCGGGATCGCGCTGATCATCTTCGCGCGTGCGCTGTTCACACGCGGCGGTCTGTCCGACGAACAGCGGGAAGTCGTTCACAAGTCGGGTTACATACTGGCGGCATCGGACGCCATGTTGATCGGCTTCGAGCTGGTCACGGTGTTCCTGTTCCTGATGTTTGCCTACCTGACGGTCGGCGACGTACGTGACGCGATCGACGTGATCCTGCCGGGAGGTCCGCTGGCCACCCTGTTCTGGAGCGGCGTCGTTCTGGTCGGCCTAGTGATACCGGGACTGCTGGAAATCTACTTCGTGGCTCCGGGTCTGCTTTACCGCAGGAAGTACGAGGTATCGCGCTACACCGAACTCGTGATCGCCTCGGCCGTCATCCTTGGCGGATTGCTTCTTCGCTATGTCGTCGTCATTGCCGGCCAGATCACTGGTCCGGTCGGAATATGAGGATAATGTCATGACCAACAGACGTGATTTTCTGAAACTGGGCGGTGCCGCGGCAGCGGCTGGCCTTGCAGCATCGGCGGCCCGCGGCGACGAGATACTGCGGAACGCCGGTGTCGTCGACACGCCTCTGATCAAGGGCAACAAGGACTTCTCTCCGATCACCTACAAGGAAAGGAAAGCTGTCCCGAGCGCCTGCTGGCAGTGCGTGACGCGCTGTCCGATTGTCGGCTATGTCGAGGACGGAAAGCTGGTGAAGATTTCGCCGCAGATGAACTCGATCCGGACCGAGGGCACGCTCTGCGCCAAGGCGCAGGCCGGCGTCAACCAGGTCAACGATCCAGACCGCATTCTCTATCCGTTGCGCCGGGTCGGCGCCCGGGGCGAGGGAAAGTGGAAGCGGATTTCCTGGGACGAGGCACTGGACGAACTGGCCACCCGGCTGAAGAAGCTGCGCGACGACGGCGAGCCGGAGAAGTTCATGTTCCACTACGGACGCATGAAGGCGAGTTCCAGCAAGCTGATCAAGAGCGTGTTCCTTGCCACATACGGCACCGGAACCATCGGCAACCACACTGCGATCTGCGAAGGCAGCAAATGGACCGGTCAGGAACTGACCTGGGGCGGACATTACGACAACTGGGATTTCGACAATGCCCGCTTCGTGCTGAACTTCGGCTCCAACGTGTTCGAGGCGCATACCAACCATACACCGGTCGCCCACCGGCTGGCTCGTGCCATGGTCGAACGGAACATGCGGGTGGTGACGTTCGACGTGCGGCTTTCCAACACGGCGGCGAAGTCGTCGGAGTGGGTCCCGATCAAGCCGGGCACCGACGTCGCCGCGGTTCTTGCCATGTGCAATGTCGTGATGGAGGAAGGCCTCTATGACAAGGAGGGCAGGGACTTCCTGCGCTTCTGCCGCGCCACCAGGGACGTCAGCGCGACGACCGACCAGAAGATCGCCGCCCTGAAAGCGCATCTGGCGCAATACACGCCGGAATGGGCCGAAGGGATCAGCGGCGTTCCGGCATCGAAGATCCGTGAACTGGCGCGTGAAGTGGCGCGCGGCCGGCCAAGCTGCATCATCAGCTATCGCGGCGCGATCACCCATGCCTACGGCACGGAAACCGAACGCGCGGTGCAGATGCTTGCCGCCATCACCGGAAACGTCGACGCTCCGGGAACCCGGCTCAAGGCGGTCGGGGCGAAGTGGAAGTATCCCAAGGGCCCGAAAGACAAGCCGAAAGCCCGGAAACTGGGTCTCGTGAACGGCTTCGAGGGCGAGGCGGCGTTGCCGACGCACCATCTCAGCCACAAGGTTCTGCCCGTTATCAAGGACGGATCGGCGGGGCGCCCCGAGGTCTACATGTGGTATTGCTACCAGCCGGTCTATTCCAATCCACAGGTGCAGAAAAATATCGAAGTCCTCAAGGATGAAAAAATGCTGCCATTTACTGTTTGTATTACGCCTTTCTATGATGAATCCGCGGCGCTGGCTGATCTGATCCTGCCTGATGCGACCTATCTTGAAAGATGGGATTGGGAAGACATGGTCTCGCCCGAGCAGATCCCGGAATACTACATCCGGCAGCCGATCGTCCCGCCGATGGGAGAGGCGCGCGACTTCGGCGATGTGGTCTGCGATCTGGCCAAGCGCATGGATATGCCGCTGGGTATCGAGTCCAAGGAAGAGTTCGTCAGGCAATCCTGCGAGATGACGCCCGATGTCAAGGCGGCCGGCGGCTTCGAGTACATGAAGGAGCATGGTGTCTACCACGGCCCGGAAGAAGAGCCGGCCACCGACTCTTACATGCGCGAAATCGGACCGTCGGCGTTCGG
>JBHHXR010000015.1:0-26238 GCA_046757205.1 Paracoccaceae bacterium | reverse complement strand
CATCGACATGCTCCATGCCCGAAGTCACGCGCCCCAGCACGGTGTACTGGCCGTTCAGGAAATGCCCCTCGTCGAACATGATGAAGAACTGCGAGTTCGCCGAATTCGGGCTCTGGCTGCGGGCCATGCCGAGCACGCCCTTGTCGAACGGCAGCGAGGAGAATTCCGCCGGCAGGTCCGGCAGCGAAGAGCCGCCGGTGCCGCAGCGGCGCGGGTTGAAGCCGTCCTCGGCGTCGCCGTGCTCGACGTCGCCGGTCTGTGCCATGAAGCCGTCGATCACCCGGTGGAAAACCACGTTGTCGTACTCGCCGGCGCGCGCCAGTTGCTTGACCCGCTCCACATGCTTGGGCGCCACCTCGGGCAGCAGTTCGATCCGCACCTCGCCGCTCCTGAGCTCGATGACCAGCGTGTTTTCGGGATCTTTGGTTTCGGCCATCCGGCCCTCCTGTGTCTGTGGGATGCGCGCCTGAATAAATATCGCCGGCCCAAAGGTGAAGGGCAATCGGTTCCGTCAGGCGAATTTCTGCTCAACCGCGCGCATGACGGCCTGCGGCACGAAGGGCGAAATGTCGCCCTTAAGCCGCGCGATCTCCTTGACCAGCCGCGAGGCGATCGGCTGATACTCGGCGTCGGCCATCAGGAAGACCGTCTCGATCTTGTCATTCAGTGCCCGGTTCATGCCGACCATCTGGTATTCGTACTCGAAATCGGAGACCGCGCGCAGCCCCCGGACGATCACGCCGGCGCCAACTTCCTCGGCGCAGTCGATCAGCAGGTTGTCGAATGGATGCGCCACTATCTCGACGCCGGTTTTTTCGGCGATCCCGGCGCATTCCGCCTCGATCATCGCCACGCGTTCTTCGAGCGTGAACATCGGCCCCTTGTCGCGGTTGATGGCGACGCCGATCACCAGCCGGTCGATCAGGCAGCACGCGCGCCGGATTATGTCCACGTGTCCCAGCGTGACGGGATCGAAAGTTCCGGGATAAAGGCCCACACGCATCTGCCGGCGCCTCCTCGAATGCCGTTATTGCACTGCATCATCGGCATTGCGCCGGTCGCGTCAAGCCGCGGGGTTCAGTACCCGCTGCTGATCATCTCGGTCAGTGCGGTGTTTTCCGACTCCACCTCGGTTATCCGCGCCTTCACGACGTCACCGATCGAAATGACGCCGATCATCTTGTTGTTCTCGATCACCGGCATGTGGCGGAAACGGCCATCGGTCATCTGTTCGAGGATCGAGTTCGCCTTGTCGCCGGGGTGGCACCCGACGACGACATTGGTCATCACGTCGGCGACGCTGTCGCGCATGCACGCCGCGCCGCGCCTGCCGATCTCGCGCACGATGTCCCGCTCCGAGAGGATGCCGTCCACGGTATTCCCGTCGTCGCTCACGATGACGGCACCGATCTTTTCCCGCGACAGAATCTCGGCGGCGGTGCTGACCGTGTCAGATTTCTTGATCATGATGACCTTTCCCGCCGGCTTCCCGGCAAGTATCTGTTTCACCAGCATTTATTTCCTCCTGTATCTGCCACTGGACCCGCCGGCCCGCTGCCGGTTCAGTCTACACTTTTTTGTGACCACTTCTCAACCGCCGCGAATTCGCGCCGCAGGAAACCGACGAGGTATTCGGCGGTCCGGTTGATCCGTGCGACCCGCCGGTCGTCTTCGTGGCGCAGCAGGTAATAGCTTCGCCGCAGCGCTATGCTGCGGTCCAGTATGCGGGCAAGTTCGGGATAATTCCGCGCCACGAAATCCGGCAGGATGCAGTAGCCGTAGCCGGCCAGCGTCCAGTTCAGTTGAACGATCAGGCTGTTTGAGGTCAGGGCCGGCCGGGCATCGGGACCGAAGGCGGCGAAATAGTCGAGTTCCTTGTCGAAGATCATGTCCGGGATGTAGCCGATCCCGGTGATCGAACCGAGCTCAGCGGTCCGGACAACCGGCCCCGTTCGCGCCAGCAACGCGCGCGACATGTAGGCGTGCAGATGGTAGTCGGCTATCTTTCGCACGCGCAGACGACCGGCGCTGGGATGCGAAACCGCGATCGCCAGATCGGCCTCGCGCCGCGACAGGCTGAATATCCGCGGCAGCGCCGCGATCTGCACGTTGAGCGCCGGGTTGTCGGCGGCCAGCGCGGCGGCCGCCTCCGGCAGCAGGTAGTTGGCAAGCCCGTCCGGCGCGCCGATCCGCACCGTTCCCGACAGCGAATCCGACTGGCCGCCGGCGTCCTGGCGCGCCTCCTCGACGACGATCTCCATGTTTTCCGCGTAGCCGACCAGCCGTTGCCCGGCAGCGGTCAGCGAGTATCCCCGCGGCGAACGGTCGAACAGCTTCGATCCCAGCGATCGCTCAAGCGCCGCGACGCGCCTGCCCACCGTCGCCGGGTCCAGCCCGAGCGCTCCGCCGGCCGCCAGCAGACGCCCGGCGCGGGCCACCGACAAGAAAACCCTGAGATCGTCCCACTTCATCGCTGACCTTTGCATTGATGCTGCATCAAATCAGCATTTTACCTGCAAAAATGCAAAACGTTATTGGCGATTTTGTGCTCCTGCTCCGGCATCAGGGCCGCTATTGTGCGCCGGACCGCCGCGACTCAAGGGAGGGAGAGCGATTCCCATGGAAGATCTGCAACACTATATCGACGGCAAACTGGTATCGGGCACGTCCGGCCGGTATTCCGATGTCTACAACCCGGCAACCGGCGAAGTGCAGGCCCGGACGCCGTTGGCAAGCAAGGCCGAGATGGACGCCGCCGTGGCGTCGGCCAAGGCCGCACAGCCGGCCTGGGCCGCCATCAACCCGCAGCGCCGCGCGCGCGTGCTGATGAAATTCATCGACCTCTTGTACCGGGACATGGACAAGCTGGCCGAAGCGCTCTCCCGCGAGCACGGCAAGACGCTGCCCGACGCCAAGGGCGATGTCGTACGCGGCCTGGAGGTGGCGGAGTTCTGCATCGGAGCGCCGCACCACCTGAAGGGGGAATACACCGACGGCGCGGGGCCCGGCATCGACATGTACTCGATGCGCCAGCCGGTCGGTGTCGCCGCCGGCATCACGCCGTTCAATTTTCCCGCCATGATCCCGATGTGGAAGTTCTGCCCGGCCATCGTGTGCGGCAATGCCTTCATCCTGAAACCCAGCGAACGCGACCCCTCGGTGCCGGTCATGCTGGCGCAGCTCATGTCCGAGGCCGGCCTGCCGGACGGCATCCTGCAGGTCGTCAACGGCGACAAGGAGGCGGTTGACGCCATCCTCGACAATCCCGATGTCGCCGCCATCGGCTTCGTCGGCTCGACGCCGATCGCGGAGTACATTTACGGCCGCGGCTGCTCGAACGGCAAGCGGGTGCAGTGCTTCGGCGGCGCCAAGAACCATATGATCGTCATGCCCGACGCGGATATGGACCAGGCAGTGGATGCGCTGGTCGGATCGGGATACGGCGCCGCCGGCGAGCGCTGCATGGCGATATCGGTGGCGGTTCCGGTGGGCGACGAAACCGCGGACCGGCTGATCGAGAAACTCGCGCCACGCGTCGAATCGCTGAAAATCGCGCCGTACACGGCCGGGGACGACGTCGACTTCGGCCCGCTGGTGACCCCGGAAGCCAAGCAGCGCGTGCTGGGACTGGTGAACTCCGGCGTCGAACAGGGCGCCAGGCTGGTCGTCGACGGCCGTGGCTTCAAGATGCAGGGCTACGAGAACGGCTTTTTCGTCGGCGCCTGTCTGTTCGACAACGTCACGCCGGACATGGACATCTACAAGACCGAGATCTTCGGCCCCGTGCTGTCGACCGTCAGGGCGCACAATTACGAAGAGGCGATCGGGCTTGCGATGAACCACGAATACGGCAACGGCACCGCGATCTTCACCCGCGACGGCGACACCGCACGGGACTTCGCCAGCAGGATCAATATCGGCATGGTCGGCGTCAACGTGCCGATCCCGGTGCCGCTCGCCTACCATACGTTCGGCGGCTGGAAGAAATCCGCCTTCGGCGACCTCAACCAGCACGGGCCGGACGCGTTCCGCTTCTACACCCGGACCAAGACCGTCACCGCGCGCTGGCCGTCGGGCGTCAAGGAAGGCGCGGAGTTCGTCATCCCGACCATGCAGTAACGCCGGCGCGGGCAACGGCTTGCGCGCCGTTGCCCGCTTGCCAAGGCAACCCGGAAGTTCCGCGGCGCATGCCGGAATGCGCGCCGCGAGGGCGCGCGGGTCGAGGCGTGGGAACGGGCACATGACCGACCCCGCCAATTCGACCTGACCGAGCGGTTCCAGTGCACCGGCGGGAGATTTCCCGATTATGGCTCGGCGGGGATCAGGCCGGCGATCAAGTGACAACTGCTGATGACGCAGGCGGATGTGAAGTTTGTCGTTTACTCGTTTGATCACAAAGACTTATTTTCGAATTTCACTGCGGATGCCCGGCGGTTCGAAGGGCGGGTCCGCCGGCCGCGGCAATTCGACGACGGACTTTGCCCGTGACCGCGTTCCCGTGATCTGATAGCAACGGAACTAAACCATCGTTCAGTTCAATGCCATCGGGAGGAGACGTTGACGATCGAGCTTTCTGAAGAACAGCAGATGATCTGGGACATGGCCTGTTCGTTCGGGCAGTCCGCCATCGCGCCCAATGCGCGGCAATGGGAAGCCGATGGGACCGTTCCCCGCGCCGTGTTGAAAGAGGCCGCGGAACTGGGCTTTGGCGGTCTCTGCGTGCCCGAGGCCGACGGCGGCGCCGGGCTGTCGCGATTCGACGCGGCGCTGGTGTTCGAGGCGCTCGGCATGGCCTGCCCGTCGGTGGCGGCGTTCCTGTCGATCCACAACATGTGCGCCTACATGGTCGCGGCGCACGGCTCCGCCGAGATGAAGGCGCGGTTTCTCCCCGGAATGCTCAGCATGGAGAAGTTCTGCTCCTATTGCCTGACGGAGCCGGGCTCCGGCTCGGACGCGGCGGCGCTCCGCACCAGGGCGGAACGCACCAACGAAGGCTACACGCTGAACGGCACCAAGGCCTTCATTTCGGGCGGCGGCTATTCCGATCTCTATCTGGTGATGACCCGGACCGGCGGCGACGGTCCGAAGGGTATTTCCGCGGTTCTGGTGGAAGACGGAACGCCCGGGCTCAGCTTCGGGGCGCCGGAACAGAAGATGGGCTGGCGCGCGCAGCCGACCGCCCAGGTGCAGTTCGACGACTGCCGTATCCCCGCCGGCAACCTGCTCGGCGACGAGGGACGGGGGTTTTCCTATGCCATGGAAGGACTGGATGGCGGGCGGCTGAACATCTCGGCCTGCGCGCTCGGCGGGGCGCAGCAGGCTTTCCGGACCGCCCTTGAACATGCCGGCCAGCGAACCGCCTTTGGCAGGAAGCTGGAAGATTTCCAGGCCCTGCAATTCCGTCTGGCCGACATGGAGACCGAATTGCAGGCGGCGCGCACTTTCCTGCGCCACGCCGCCGGCAAATACGACGCCGACGCGCCGGACAAGACGAAATTCTGCGCCATGGCCAAGCGTTTCGTTACGGACGCCGCGTTCACGGCCGCCAACGACGCGCTGCAACTGCTTGGCGGCTACGGCTACCTCGCCGACTACGGCGTGGAGAAGATCGTCCGTGACCTGCGGGTTCACCAGATCCTCGAAGGCACCAACGAGATCATGCGCGTGATAACCGCCCGCGCCTTGCTGAAAGAACGGGACGGATGAGCGATATCCGCATCCGCAAGGAAGGCAGGATCGGGCGCATCACGCTCAACCGTCCGGAGGCGCTGAATGCGCTCACCTATGACATGGTGCTGGCGATAGAGGCCGCGCTCGACGCCTGGGCGGGGGACGAAGCCGTGGCGATGGCGCTGATCGACGCCAAGGGCGACAAGGCGTTCTGCGCCGGCGGCGATATCCAGCAGATGTACGCCACCGCCAGCGCCGGGGATTTTTCCTACGGCCGCAGGTTCTGGTCGGACGAGTACCGGATGAACGCCAAGCTGGCGAACTGGCCAAAGCCCTACGCCGCGCTGATCCAGGGGTTCGACATGGGCGGCGGGGTCGGCGTTTCCTGCCACGGCTCGCATCGTGTGGTGTGCGAAACCAGCCGGATCGCCATGCCCGAATGCAGCATCGGCCTGATCCCCGATGTCGGCGGCTCGCTGCTGCTGGCGCGCGCGCCCGGCCGGCTGGGCGAGTATCTCGGCACCACCGGCACGCGGATGGGGCCCGGCGACGCCATCCATGCCGGGTTCGCCGACTATTTCATCCGCCGCGAAGACTGGCCCGAACTGACCGCCCGTCTCGTCACGACCGGCGACTGGACGGTGATCGACGAGATGGCCGGGACGGTCCCCGAAAGCCCGCTCGCCGCCGAGCAACCGGAGATCGACGCCGCTTTCGGCGGCGAGACCCTCGGCGACATCCTGCGGGCCATGCCGGCGGGGGAGTGGGGACGCAGAACACTTGCCGCGATGCGCCGGAACTGCCCGCTCTCGGTCGCCTGCACGGTGGAAACCATCCACCGCTCGCGGGCCGCAGACAGCATCGAACGGGCGCTCGCGCATGAATACCGTTTCACCTGGCGCAGTGCCTCGCACGGGGATTTCGTCGAGGGCATACGCGCCGCGATCATCGACAAGGACCGCGAACCGAAATGGCAGCACGCAAGCCTCGAAGCCGTCTCCGACCTCGACGTGACGCGCATGCTGATGCCGCTGGGCGCGGACGAACTGAAGCTCTGACAGGAGGCTGCGATGAAAATCGGATTTATCGGACTTGGCAACATGGGCGCGCCGATGGCGCGCAATCTCGCCGGCGCGGGGCACGACGTGACCGGCTTCGACGTCGCCGATGTCGCTGTGGAAGGCGTCAGCCGGGCGGACAGCGCCGCGGCGGCGGCGGCAGGTAGCGAGATCGTCGTGACGATGCTGCCGGACGGCAGGATACTGCGATCCGTTGCCGCCGAAATCATCCCCGCGATGGACCCTGGCACGACATTCGTCGATTGCTCCACGGTCGATGTGGAAAGCGCCCGTGCCGTCGCGGAAGACGCTGAAAAGGCGGGGCTTCTGGCGGTCGACGCCCCGGTCTCGGGCGGTATCGGGGGGGCGGAGGCCGGCACGCTGACCTTCATGGCCGGCGGCAGCGAGCAGGCCTTTGCCAACGCCGAGCCGCTGTTCGCCATCATGGGGCAGAAGGCCGTGCATTGCGGCCCTTCCGGCGCCGGGCAGTCGGCCAAGATATGCAACAACATGATCCTCGGCATCTCGATGATCGGCGTGTGCGAGGCGTTCTCGCTGGCCGACAAGCTGGGGCTCGACCGGCAGAAGATGTTCGACGTGGTTTCCACCTCGTCGGGCTATTGCTGGTCGATCAACGCCTATTGCCCGGCCCCCGGTATCGGCCCGAAAAGCCCGGCCGACAACGATTACAAACCTGGATTCGCGGCTGAACTGATGCTCAAGGATCTCAATCTGAGCCAGCAGGCGGCGGAGGCGGCCGGCGCCGCCACGCCGCTTGGCCAACACGCGCGCGATCTTTACGACGCTTTCGTTGCCGGTGACGGGCGCGGCATGGATTTCTCGGCCATGCTGCCGCATCTGGCGAAGATGGCGCGGGGGTAGGCGCGCGGGGCGGCGAGAACGGCCGGGACGGCGGACACCGGGAACCGGCGGCGGGATTCGAACGCTTGCACCGAAGGCATTCCGGTGTGTCGTCACCAAATACAAAAACGGCCCGCTTGGGGCCGTTTCCCACCTGAGTTTTCCGCAATCGCCGTCCTCGGGGTCAGATCGTCCGGCGGCTCGCGGCCGCCGCTTACATCAACTCCGCGATAACTGCGGGTACGCGGCCTTCTTCAAGGTCCTTTTTGTGAACAGCAGCAAACACGGCACATACGCAACACAGTACAAAGAAAACTTGTCCCATCGTTACTTCCTTTACCGGGTACCACTCGGATACTTGGTTACCAGAAAACGCGTATACTCGAGACCGCTACGTTAGTGTTGGATATCATCAGCGGCGGCTGTGGTCTAAATATGGCGCGCAATGGGCTTCATTTCGACATTTCGCGGCTGCCCGGAGATCGATTTCCCGGCTCACAGGTCAACAAAAGAAGGCCGCACCGCTAACGCGCGACCCGGATTCCGGCGCCTTTCGGGCGCCACCGGGCGCCCGACACGGTGCTGATGCCGGATTTCGAAACCGGGATACCGACGCACCGCAACCTTCGCGGTGTGCAGCACGTAAAAACCGTTGCCGACGCCCTGGCTGGAACATGATGCCTTTCGACGGAAACCGCTGTCCGGATTGGTAAGGGTCGCGCCCGCCCCGGGTTGGGCGCGATCCGCGGCAGCGCCCCGGGCTGGACGGCCGGACCGCGTTGACGACACAGCCGCCGCCACAAGGCCCTCAGACCGCCATCGCCCTCATCGGGCGCCCGCGCCCAAGCGTCGCCGCCAGGTAGCGACCGGTCCAGCTATCCTCGATGGCCGCGACCTCTTCGGGAGTTCCCGTCGCGACAATCCGGCCGCCACCGTCGCCGCCCTCGGGGCCGAGATCGATGATGTGGTCCGCCGTCTTGATGACATCCAGATTGTGCTCGATCACGACCACCGTGTTACCCTGGTCCACAAGCTCGTGCAGCACTTCGAGAAGCTTTTTCACGTCCTCGAAGTGCAGCCCGGTCGTCGGCTCGTCGAGAATATAGAGCGTCCGCCCGGTGGCGCGTTTCGAAAGTTCCTTGGACAGTTTCACCCGCTGTGCCTCGCCGCCCGACAGCGTGGTCGCCTGCTGGCCGACCTTGATGTAGCCCAGCCCCACCCGCATCAGCGTCGTCATCTTGTCGCGGATCGCCGGCACCGCGCGGAAGAATTCCCCGGCATCCTCGACCGTCATGTCGAGCACGTCGGCGATGCTGCGCCCTTTGTACAGCACCTCCAGCGTCTCGCGGTTGAAGCGTTTGCCCTGGCAGGTTTCGCAGGTGACGTAGACATCCGGCAGGAAGTGCATCTCGATCTTGATGACACCGTCGCCCCGACACGCCTCGCAGCGGCCGCCGCGCACGTTGAACGAGAAGCGTCCCGGTTTGTAGCCGCGCGCCCGGGCTTCGGGAAGCCCTGAAAACCAGTCCCTTATGGGGGTGAAGGCGCCGGTATAAGTCGCCGGGTTGGAGCGTGGCGTGCGCCCGATCGGCGACTGGTCGATGTCGATCACCTTGTCGAGATATTCCAGCCCGGAAATGGTCTCGCACGGCGCCGGGGTCTGCCGCGCGCCGTTCAGACGCATGCTCGCGGTCTTGTAGAGCGTCTCGACCGTCAGCGTCGACTTGCCGCCGCCCGAAACCCCGGTGACACAGGTGAAAGTGCCGAGCGGGAAGGCCGCATCGATGCTCTTCAGGTTGTTTCCGGTCGCCCCTTCCACGGTCACCCATCGCTTGCCGGTTGGCCGGCGGTCGGCGGGGGTCGGGATTTCCCGCCTGCCGGTCAGATATTGTCCGGTAATCGAGGCGTCGCAGGCGGCGATGTCCCGGGGAGTGCCGCAAGCGATGATTTCCCCGCCGTGCACGCCGGCGCCGGGGCCGATGTCGATCACGTGGTCGGCCGACCGGATCGCCTCCTCGTCGTGTTCCACGACGATCACCGTGTTGCCCTGGTCGCGCAGGTGCTTCAGCGTCGCCAGCAGACGCCCGTTGTCGCGCTGGTGCAGGCCGATGGAGGGCTCGTCGAGCACATACAGAACCCCGGTCAGGCCGGAGCCGATCTGGCTCGCCAGCCGTATCCGCTGGCTCTCGCCCCCCGACAGGGTGCCGGAATTGCGGCTCAGCGTCAGATACTCCAGCCCGACATTGACCAGAAACCCCAGCCGTTCGCGAATTTCCTTGATGATGGCCCGCGCGATCTCGTTCTTCTGCGCGCTCAGTTGCGACGGCACCTCCTCGATCCAGTCCAGCGCCTCGCGGATCGACTGGCGCACCACCTGCCCCACATGCAGCCCGCCGATCTTCACCGCCAGCGCCTCGGGGCGCAGCCGGTAGCCGCCGCAGGTGCCGCAGTCGCGGTTGTTCTGGTAGCGCTCGAACTCCTCGCGCACCCAGTTCGAGTCGGTCTCGCGGTAGCGGCGCTGCATGTTCGGGATGATCCCCTCGAACGGCCGCTTCACCTCGTAGACCCGCCCGCCCTCGTCATAGCGGAAACGGATCTTCTCGCCGTCCGAACCGTAGAGCATTACCTGCCGCACATTCTGAGGCAGATCGCCCCACGGCGTCAGCTTGTCGAACTCGTAGTGCCGGGCTATCGCCTCCACGGTCTGGCGGAAATACGGGCTCTTGCTCTTCGCCCATGGTGCCAGCGCACCGTTGCAAAGCGACACCCGCTCGTCCGGTACGATCAGCCGCTCGTCGAAGAACAACTCCACCCCCAGCCCGTCGCAGTCCGGGCAGGCGCCGACGGGCGCGTTGAAGGAAAACAGCCGCGGCTCGATCTCGGAAATGGTGAATCCCGACACCGGGCAGGCGAAATTCTCGGAAAATATCACCCTCTCCGGCTCGCCTTCGGTCGGCGCCGTCTCGATCACCGCGATGCCGTCGGCCAGGTCGAGCGCGGTGCGGAAACTGTCGGCCAGACGCGTCTCCAGCCCGGCCTTGACCACGATCCGGTCGACCACCACGTCGATGTTCTGGCGGAATTTCTTGTCAAGCTCCGGCGGTTCGTCGAGATCGTAGAACTCGCCGTTCACCTTCACCCGCTGAAAGCCGGACTTGCGCAGGTCGAGAAACTCCTTGCGGTACTCGCCCTTGCGGTCGCGCACGATGGGCGCCAGCAGGTAGGCGCGCGTGCCCTGCGCCATCGCCATCACCCGGTCGACCATGTCGGACACCTGCTGCGCCTCGATGGGCAGGCCGGTGGCAGGGCTGTAGGGCGTGCCGGCGCGGGCGAACAAGAGCCGCAGGTAGTCGTAGATCTCGGTGACCGTGCCAACGGTCGAACGCGGGTTCTTCGAGGTGGTCTTCTGCTCGATGGAAATCGCCGGCGACAGGCCGGTGATGTGGTCCACGTCGGGCTTCTGTATCATGTTGAGGAATTGGCGCGCATAGGCTGACAGGCTCTCGACATAGCGCCGCTGCCCTTCGGCATAGATCGTATCGAAGGCCAGCGAGGACTTGCCGGAGCCGGAAAGCCCGGTAATCACCACCAGCCGGTCGCGCGGAATGTCCACATCCACCGACTTCAGGTTGTGCTCGCGCGCGCCGCGTACCTCGATGTTCTTCAGTTCGGCCAAATCCCGTGCTCCCCGCACTGCCGCCGGGCCGGGAGCACCCGGCCGATCCATAAATATGAGAACAAAACGTGAATAAGTGCAAGCCGAATCTTGGGCCGCCACCGTTTCGCCGTCAGCTTCCCATCACCCGTTTCACATAATTCCGCGTTTCGCGATAGGGCGGAATGCCGCCGTATTTTTCCACCGCGAGCGGTCCCGCATTATAGGCCGCCAGCGCCAGCCGCCACGAGCGGAACCGGTCGTACATCAACCTTAGGTACCGCGCCCCGCCATCGAGGTTTTCCGACGGGTGGTGCGGATTGACGCCCATCTTTCGCGCCGTCCCGGGCATGAGTTGCGCCAGTCCGATCGCCCCTTTCGATGATCTTGCCTTCGGATTCCAGTTGGACTCCGTCTTTACCAGCCTCAGGAACAAGTCCTCCGGCACACCGTGCCGCCGCGCCGCCTGCCGTGCGGTCCCCTCGTAAACTGAATTGCCGCCGCCGAAATAGGGCGAAATGTTCACCCTGGATTTCCCGAAGGCGCTGGGACGCCCGTACTGGCTCTGCAACCGCGTGGAAATCAGCCGCTCGTGCTGAGGCAACAGGCGCAGCCGTGTCGGCGACTTGGACGACAGCGATTGTGCAATCGCCGCCGGCGCCATGACCGCCAACAGCAGAATGGCCAACAGAACCGGCCGCATTTTCACCTCCCGGCGCCCCCGTTCCCCACAACGCCCGAGCCGTTTCATAGCATGTCGGCACGCGGAAATTAACTTCAAATTTACCGCAAGCGGGGCGGATGGATGGCGGTGGCGGTGGCCCGCCGAAATGGGTAACGTCGCGCAAACAGATTCGAGGGAGGCCCGGGCGATGGCTGGCAGCGTGAACAAGGTAATATTGATCGGAAACCTGGGGCGCGATCCGGAAGTCCGCTCCTTCCCCAACGGCGGCAAGGTCTGCAACCTTCGCATCGCCACGTCCGAGACGTGGCGCGACAAGCAGACCGGCGAGCGCCGGGAACGCACCGAATGGCATTCGGTGGCGATCTTCTCCGAACCGCTGGTCCGCGTGGCGGAGCAGTATCTCCGCAAGGGTTCCAAGGTCTACATCGAGGGACAACTGGAAACCCGCAAGTGGCAGGACCAGTCCGGCAACGACCGCTACTCGACCGAGGTCGTGCTGCGCCCCTATCGTTCGGAACTGACCATGCTGGACAGCCGCTCCGAAGGCGGCGGCGCGCCCGCCGGCGGCGATGCCGGCGGCGGCGCCGGCGGATTCGGCAGCGGCCCGGCCGGCGGCGGCGATCTGGACGACGAAATTCCGTTCTGAGCGCACCGGCTCAGTTCAGCAGGAATTCACCATCGACCTTGCGCCATTCGCCCGGCTTTATCAGCCGGCGGTGGCAGTATTTGACGGAGTGTAACGGACCGTCGAGCTCGCTCTCCCAGAATTCCAGGAACCGGAACAGCTCCGGGAAATCCGGTGCGATGTCGTATTCCTGCCAGATGAATGTCTGCAGAACCGACTGGTGATCGGGCATCCGGTAGAATATCTCCGCCGTGGTAAGACCGTGGCCTTCCAGCATGAGTTGGGTTTCCGACTTTATCATGGCTCGCACCTCGATTGCGTGTCTCCAGGGAAATGTAGGCGCTGAATGCGTTCACAATCAACACACTAGTTCGAGAAAGTGTTTAAATTCAGGCGTTTATCACTCTCTCCTGCGGAGTGCTGCCAAGCCGGGCGGGTACCCGAATATCGGCGACGAACGAGCTTCGGTGATTGCGGTTGCATATAGTTATCGCCTATAATGGAACCCACAAAATATGGGAAATCCCAGCGGGACCGAGCAGAATTGACCGACGAGAACAAACCGCCTGAAAACGGGCCGGATCTGCCGCCGGAACGGCCGGTCTACACCGGCCCGGCCGTCGCCATCGAAGAGGAGATGAAGTCCTCCTATCTCGATTACGCGATGAGCGTGATCGTCAGCCGGGCGATTCCCGACCTGCGCGACGGGCTGAAACCCGTGCACCGGCGCATCCTCTACGCGATGCACGAGACCGGCAATACCCATGACAAGCCCTACCGCAAGTCGGCGCGTCCGGTGGGCGACGTCATGGGGAAATACCACCCCCACGGGGACAGCGCGATCTACGACGCGCTGGTGCGCATGGCGCAGGATTTCTCGATGTCGCTGATGCTGCTGGACGGCCAGGGCAATTTCGGCTCGATGGACGGCGACCAGCCGGCGGCGATGCGCTACACCGAGGTGCGCATGGCCAGGCCCGCCGGTGCCCTGCTGGCGGACATCGAAAAGGATACCGTCGATTTTCAGGACAACTACGACGGCAAGGACCGCGAACCCGTCGTCCTGCCGGCGCGCTACCCGAACATGCTGGTCAACGGCGCCGGCGGCATCGCCGTCGGCATGGCCACCAACATCCCGCCGCACAATCTGGGCGAGGTCATCGACGCCACGTTGGCGCTGATCAGGAATCCCGATCTCGATGTTACGGAACTGATGGAATTCATCCCCGCCCCGGACTTTCCCACCGGCGCCATGATCCTCGGGCGTTCGGGCGCGAAGAAGGCCTATCTGGAAGGCCGCGGCTCGGTCATCATCCGGGCCAGATCCACCGTCGAGGAAGTCCGCAAGGACCGCTACGCCATCGTCGTCACCGAAATACCCTATCAGGTGAACAAGGCGACGATGATCGAGAAGATCGCCGAGCTTGCCCGCGACAAGAAGATCGAAGGCATCGCCCATGTGCAGGACGAGTCCGACCGGTTCGGGGTGCGGGTGGTGATTGAACTGAAGCGCGACGCGACGGCGGACGTGGTGCTGAACCAGCTCTACCGTTTCACGCCGCTTCAGACATCATTCGGCTGCAACATGCTGGCGCTGAACGGCGGACGGCCGGAGCAGCTTGACCTCAGGGGTTTTCTCACCGCCTTCGTCGATTTCCGCGAGGAAGTCGTCGCCCGCCGCACCGCGTTCGAGTTGCGCAGGGCGCGAGAGCGCAGCCACATCCTGTGCGGTCTGGCCGTGGCGGTGTCCAATGTCGATGAAGTGGTCGCGGCGATCCGTTCCTCGGCCGATCCGGCCGAAGCCCGCGAAAAACTGATGACCCGGCGCTGGCCGGCGCGGGACATCGCCGACTACATCACGCTGATCGACGACCCCGGCCACCGGATCAACGAGGACGGCACCTACAACCTGTCGGAAACCCAGGCCCGGGCGATTCTCGACCTGCGGCTGCAACGCCTGACCGCGCTCGGCGTCAAAGAGGTCACCGACGAGTTGCAGGCGCTGGCCGGCAAGATCCGCGACTACCTGGATATCCTGCGCTCGCGCGACCGGATCATGGCGATCATCTCCGGCGAGTTGCGCGAGGTTCGCGAACAGTTCGCCGTGCCGCGCCGCTCCGAGATCGTCGAATATGCCGGCGACATGGAGGACGAGGACCTGATCGAGCGCGAGGACATGGTGGTCACCGTCACCAACTCGGGCTACATCAAGCGCACCTCGCTCGACGAGTACCGCGCCCAGCGGCGCGGCGGCAAGGGCACCCAGGGGATGAACACCAAGGAAGAGGATTTCGTCACCACCCTCTTCGTCGCCAATACCCACACGCCGCTTCTGTTCTTCACCACCGACGGCATGGTCTACAAGCTGAAGACCTGGCGCCTGCCGCTTGCCGGCCGCAGCGGCCGCGGCAAGGCCGTCGTCAACATCCTGCCGATCGGCAGCGGTGTCTCGATCGCCGCCATCATGCCGGTGAACGTGCCGGAAGAGGACTGGCAGGACCTGCAGATATTCTTCGCCACCTCGCAAGGCGGCGTGCGGCGCAACGCGCTGTCGGACTTCACCAACGTCAAGTCGAACGGCAAGATCGCCATGAAGCTGCCCGACGGGGTAAGTCTGGTCAACGCCCGCATCTGCACCGATGCCGACGACATCCTGCTGGTCACTGCGCTGGGCAAGGCGATCCGCTTCCGCACCACGGACGTGCGCGTGTTCAAGGGCCGCGACAGCACCGGCGTGCGCGGTATCCGGCTGGCCGAGGACGACGAGGTTGTGTCGATGGCGGTGATCCGCCATTTCGAGGCCGACCCGGCCGAACGTCAGGCATACCTGAAAATGCGCCGTGCAGTGGCGGATTTGCCCGACGAAGAGGAGGACACCGAGGGCGAGGAAGCCATCGCGCATACCGCCATCGCCCCGGAACGCTATGCCGAGATGTCGGCAGCCGAAGACCTGATCCTGACGATCACCGCCAAGGGCTCCGGCAAACTGTCGTCGAGCCACGACTACCCGGTGCGGGGCCGCGGCGGCCAGGGCGTTGCGGCCATGGACAGGGGCCTGCGCGGCGGCCCGCTGGTCGCCTCGTTCCCGGTCGATCTCGACGACCAGATCATGCTGGTCACCACCGCCGGGCAATCGATCCGCTGCCCGGTCAGAGATATCTCGTTCCGGTCGCGCAGCGCCGGCGGCGTGAAGGTGTTCAACACCGCCGAGGGTGAGGAGGTCGCATCGGTCGCGCGGATTGCCGAAAACGGCGACGACTCGGACGGCTGACCAGACGCCATGAGGGATTTCCCGGGGATTCTGATCCCCGAACGCTTCTTGAACGCTTTGGGAACGAAATACCGGCACACTTATAGTTTAATTTTCGAATAAGTTTACCGGTTATCTACTGGAATTTCGGCACTTCCATTAACTGCCCCGTTAACCATTTGTTAATTTCACGCTTTTCTTAAAATTTTATTCGTGTAGTTTGCATTTCAGCGGACGATTGTGGGGATCGCGGCGCTGCGTACCGAGTTATCAAGTTTGGGTGTCCCATGAACCGTTTGGCTTTGTTTCTGGCTGTTTCCGTATTCTCCGCCACCTCTGCCCTGGCACAATCCTCGGTTGGTTTCCGCACCGGTGAGTTGCGGGTTTCGGCGTCCGGATTCGCAGCGTCGCGCGGCGGTAACGCCGGCGTTTCGGGGGCTCTCGGCCTGCGCGGGGATTTCGAAATCACGCCGGCGCACGGGCTTCAGCTGGACCTCGACTACGATCGCGCCGGACAGGCGCGGATCGGGACGCTGGCGGGGCATCTTTACCTGCTGCCGCGGGAAAACCGGAAATACGGCCTTTTCTTCAGCTACGGGGATTTCGACGGCAACGCCTTTCACGTACTGCAAACCGGCGCGGAAGGGATATTCACGCTCGGCAGCGGTTATCTGCTGGACGGTCACGCCGGCATCGGCGTCAGGCAGCCGGGAAGCCTGGACTACGTGTTTGCCGGCGCCGGCCTGACGCGGATGGTGGGGCGGGCGGGCTCGCTGCGCCTGGGGCTCGACATCGCGGATTTCGACGAGAGCGCTTTTTCCACCACCTTTGCCGATGCCAGCGTCGGGTTCAAGCACGCGCTGGCGGGCACGCCGGCGGTGCTGTCGCTGTCGGTGGGCGGCGTCGCGTTTGACGGCAGCGCCTCTGACCGGAGCGGCCTTTACGCGCGTCTGGGGCTGGTCATCCGCCTCGGCCGGGCGCCGGGAGCGGCGGCCGCGGGCCATCTGTTCCGGCGAAGCGACCCGCTCGGCACGCTTTACCGCTCCGGGGTTTTCTGAAGGTTAGTACTGCCCGGGACGGATGGCGGGAAACGCCGCCATGTATCCGGGTGCTTGCGCAGGGGGCTCCGGCGAGGGCGGCCGGAGCCCCCGCTTTCCTGCGTGCGGAATCAAGTGGCGAATCTGTGGCAATCAAGAGCCCGACCGTTCGTTCACAAGCCGCAATTTGCTTCCTATGTTGTCTGTCGCGAAATCCACTGTGTGTGAAATCAAACGGAGGATTATGCGATGTCACGATATGAAACGGTTGCCGTCCCGCTGGGGCGTGTCCTGCTGGCCGCGATATTCATCATATCCGGGCTGGTGACGCTGGCCGACCTTTCGGGAACGGCGGCCCATATCGAATCGGGCGGACTGCCCGGATTCCTGGTGTACCCGACGGTTCTTTTGGAACTCGCCGGCGGAGCGATGATCCTGGTCGGATACCGGACGCGCTGGGCGGCGCTCTTGCTCGCGGCCTTTTCGGTCGTTGCCGGCGTGCTGTATCACCTGATCCCGGCATTCTCGCTGGCCGGGGTGGAGCAGCAACTGCAAATGATCATGTTCCTGAAGAATCTGGGTCTGGCAGGCGGTTTCCTGGTCCTGTTCGCCCACGGACCGGGGCACTGGTCGCTGGACGAGCACTACGGCATATCCGCGACTCACGCCTGAACCGAACCCGGGGCCGCAGCGACACGGCCCCTTCCCTTATGGGGCGGGCTGCACTAAATCGCCGGGATGATCGATCCCGTTCACATTATCGGCGGCGGCATGGCCGGGTCGGAAGCCGCCTGGCAAGCGGCGCGGATGGGCGTGCCGGTTGTGCTGCACGAGATGCGGCCGGAAGTGAAGACCTTCGCGCACCAGACCGACGGGCTGGCCGAACTTGTCTGTTCCAACTCCTTCCGTTCCGACGATGACGAGCACAACGCCGTCGGGCTGCTGCATTGGGAAATGCGGCAGGCAGGCGGCCTGATCATGGAGATGGGGACGCGGCACGCGCTGCCGGCGGGCGGCGCGCTGGCGGTCGATCGGGTGGCGTTTTCGGACGCGGTGACATCGGCTCTGGAGGCGCATCCGCTGGTGACGATAGAGCGTGGCGAGGTGCCGGGCCTGCCGCCGGCGGAATGGGACAGCGTCATCATCGCCACCGGTCCGCTGACGTCGCCTGCCCTGGCGGAAGCCATCGCCGGCCTCAACGACGAGGCGTCGCTGGCGTTTTTCGACGCCATCGCGCCGATCGTCTACGCCGACAGCGTGAACATGGAGAAGGCGTGGTTCCAGTCCCGCTACGACAAGGGCGAGACAGAGGCCGAGCGCCGGGCCTATCTCAACTGCCCGATGGAACGCGACGGGTACGAGGCGTTCATCGACGCGCTGCTGGCCGCCGAGACCACGGAATTCCGCGACTGGGAAAAGGACACGCCCTATTTCGAGGGCTGTCTGCCCATCGAAGTCATGGCGAAGCGGGGCCGCGACACGCTCCGGTTCGGCCCGATGAAGCCGGTGGGGCTGACCAATCCGCACGCGCCGGAAAAGAAACCCCATGCAGTGGTGCAGCTGCGCCGGGACAATGCGCTGGGTACGCTCTACAACCTCGTGGGTTTTCAGACCAAGATGAAATACGGCGCGCAGGCCGCGGTTTTTTCGATGATCCCGGGGCTCGAAGACGCCCGGTTCGCCCGGCTCGGCGGCATACACCGAAACACTTTCATCAACTCTCCGCGGCTGCTCGACGGCGGCCTGCGGCTGAAGGCGCAGCCGCGCCTGCGCTTTGCCGGGCAGATCACCGGCGTCGAGGGCTATGTCGAAAGTGCCGCGATGGGGTTGCTTGCCGGCCGGATGGCGGCGGCGGAAAAACTCGGGCGGAAACTGGCCGCGCCGCCTCCGACCACCGCCATAGGCGCGTTGCTGAACCACGTGACGACCGGCGCCGAGGCCGACACCTTTCAGCCGATGAACGTGAATTTCGGCCTTTTCCCGCCGCTGGAGGACGCCCGACGCGGGCGGCGCGGCAAGCGGGACCGGCAGCTTGCCTACACCGACCGGGCCAAGGCCGACTGGCGGGCGTGGCTGGCCGGGTAGACGCCCCGGCGCCCGGTTGCTAGACTCCCGGGCAGGGAGCATGCTGTGGAAAAGAAACGGTTTCTGGAAGGCGCCTATTCGCTGGACGGGGCGGAAGCGACGCGCGAGTTCTATGACGCGTGGTCGAAAAGCTACGACGAGGAAATCCGCGAAAGCGGATACGCGTCGCCGGCGCGCTGCGCCGCGGCGCTGCGCCGCTTTGCCGCCGACAGATCGGCGCCGCTGCTCGACATCGGCTGCGGCACCGGTGTTTCCGGCGAAGCCTTTCGGGCCGCCGGGTTCATGACCATCGACGGCACGGATTTTTCGGCCGACATGCTCGCGGTCGCGCAGGGCAAGAAAGGTCTCTACCGGAAACTGACGAAGACGGATGTTACCGATCCCTTCCCGATCGCGACGGGCGAGTACGCCAACATCGCCGCCGTCGGGGTGCTCAGCCCCGGACACGCGCCGGCGGAAACCCTGGATACCGTAATGTCGCTTCTGAACCCGGGCGGGAATTTCGTTTTTTCCCTCAACGATCATGCACTTGAAGACGGACGCTACGAAGACCGCATCCGCGAGCACGTGGATGCCGGCTCTTCGGTTCTGGCGTTCAGGGAGTATGGCGAGCACCTTCCGAAGATCGGCCTGAAGGCCACCGTCTACGTCCTTCGGCGACAGTGACGACGGAGAGATTCGCCCCTTCGCCGACCGGGCCCCTGCATCTCGGGCACGCATATTCGGCGCTCACGGCGTGGCACGCGGCGCGGGCCGCCGGGGGGCGGTTCCTGCTCCGCATCGAGGACCTCGATGCCGGGCGGTCGCGGCCGGAATGGGAGCGGCTGATCTTCGAGGACCTGCGCTGGCTCGGACTTGACTGGCCACGGCCCGTGATGCGGCAGTCGCGGCGCATGAGCGTGTATGCCGGGGCGCTGAACCGCCTTTGGGATCAGGGGCTTCTGTACGAATGTTCATGCCGCCGGAAGGACATCGAGGCGGCGCTGGGAGCACCGCAGGAAGGAGCCCCGCCATCGGCCGGGCCGGACGGGCCGGTTTATCCCGGCACCTGCCGATCCCGCTACCGGCGCGGGCCGCACCGCGATCTGCCGGCCGGCGCGGCGCTGCGCCTTGACATGGAGAGGGCGGTCGGCCGGCTCGGCGGGGCGGCCGGCATCCCGGCGTTGCGGTTCGTGGAGCTTGGCGAAGGGCCGGAAGGCGAGACCGGGACCATCGGCATCGAGCCCGCGCGCCTGCCGGAGGCTTGCGGCGACGTGGTTCTGGCGCGGCGTGACATGAGGAGTTCCTACCACCTGTCCGTCGTGCTCGACGACGCGGCGCAGGGGGTCAGCCACGTGACGCGCGGGCGCGACCTCTTCGAGGCGACGAAAATCCATGTCCTGCTTCAGCGATTGCTCGGCCTGCCGACGCCCGTGTACCGGCATCACCGGCTGATCCGCGACGCCGGCGGCCGGCGGCTGGCCAAACGCGACGACGCGCGGGCGATCAGAAAATACCGCGCCGAGGGCGCGACGCCGCGCGACATCATGGAAATGGTCGGGCTATTGTGACGGCTCGGAAATCTCCACCTCGGCACCGTCGCGGACAGCGGTGAAAAAGCACGAGCGGCGGTTCGTGTGGCAGGCCGGGCCGGTCTGATCGACCAGGAGAAGCAGGCAGTCCCTGTCGCAGTCCACCCGGATCTCCACCAGCCGCTGCACATGGCCCGAGGTATCGCCCTTGCGCCACAACGCCCGCCGGGAGCGCGACCAGTAGCTGACGCGGCGCTCGCGAAGCGTCGTGCGCAGGCTCTCTTCGTTCATCCATGCCAGCATCAGGACCTCGCCATTCGCCGCATCCTGGGCGATGGCCGGGATCAGGCCGTCGGCATCGTACTTCAAAGTGGATTCGTCGAAATCGCCCATGGCGGCGGTCCTTTCGGTCTTTCAACGCAGCCTGAACGCAACTATCTAGGGGAACGGTGCAATATTTCAAAGAGTTCACAACATGGCGTCGGAACCGGATCTCATCAAGCTGTATTCAAAGCGCATTCTCGCACTGGCCGCCAGCATTCCGCGAACCGAACGGCTTGAACACCCCGACGCCACCGCCTCGAAACGCTCGCCGCTCTGCGGCTCGACTGTTACCGTCGATCTCAAGCTTTCCGACGGGCACATTGTCGACTTCGGGCAGGACGTGAAGGCCTGCGCGCTCGGCCAGGCATCGGCGTCCATCCTCGGCAGAAACGTCATCGGATTGGGGCGCGGGGACGTCGCGCGGGCACGCGACCAGCTTCATGCAATGCTGAAATCCGGTGGCCCGGTACCGGAGGCGCCGTTCGATGAACTGGAGGTCCTGCTGCCGGCGCGCGATTACAAGAACCGGCACGCGTCCATCCTTCTGGGCCTGGACGCAACTCTTGCCGCCTTCGACGAGGCATTGACCAACGCATGAAAAAAAGGGCCACGACCCGCAGGGGGCCGTGGCGCGAAGGTGGCGTTCCGTCAGACCGGAGCGGGTGTGCGACGGTCCGTGCACGTATCCCGTCGAACAGGCGGCGCGTTCTCCCGAGGCAGGAAGAATACCGGCGCCGCGGCATCCGGCCCGCAGTCCGCAGGCAATGAAGTTTCCGTCAGTAAAGCCCGGGCAGGGCGAGGCCGCAGATCACCAGGACGAAGATCGCCGAAAGGCCGAGCGCGTCCTCGACAGCGGCGCCCGAGCGTGAATTCCGTATGCTGCTGGCCAATCTGCCCATGGTGCGTACCCGGTTGATGTTCATTAATGTTTCACTAATGTTCTTGTTTTGATCGATTCTGTCAAGAACTTTATGAGAACATCCGTTATCCGACCCGGATCATCATGATCGCCCGGTCCCGGTCCGTCAGGTAGAGCAGGGTTCGCATCGCCTGGCCGCGCTCGCTCGCCAGGCCGGGATCGGTTTCCAGAAGCATCCGCGCGTCGTTCTGCGCCGTCTCCATCAGGCCCGCCTGGCTTTCCAGATCGGCTATGCGGAATCTCGGCAGGCCGGATTGCTGCACGCCCAGAACATCCCCCGCCCCGCGCTGTTTCAGATCCTCCTCGGCGATCCGGAAGCCGTCCTCGGTTTCGCGCATGATCGACAGGCGCGCGCGCGCCGCTTCGCCCAGTGGCGGGTCGTAGAGCAGCAGACAGGTCGATTCGCCGGTCCCGCGGCCGACGCGCCCGCGCAACTGGTGGAGCTGGGCAAGCCCGAAGCTCTCCGCCTGTTCGATCACCATGATGGTCGCCTCCGGCACGTCGACGCCGACCTCGATCACCGTGGTGGCGACCAGCAGCCTCGTGCGGCCGGCCACGAAATCGGCCATCGCCGCGTCCTTTTCGGCCGGGGCAAGCTGGCCATGCAGAAGACCGACATTGCCGTCGCCAAGCGCCTTTCGCAGGGCGCGGAAACGCGCCTCGGCCGCGGTCTTTTCCAGAGCTTCCGATTCCGCCACCAGCGGGCAAACCCAATAGGCCCTCCGCCCCGAGGCGATGGCCGATCGCAGGTGGTCCGTCACCTCCTCCATCCGGCGCGACGACACCAGCGCCGTGCGTACCGGTTTTCGCCCCGGCGGTTTCTCGTCCAGCACCGAAATATCCATGTCGCCGTAGTGCGCCAGGCTCAGCGAGCGCGGGATCGGCGTCGCGGTCATCACCAGAATATCGGCCGCCCTTCCCTTGGCGCCCAGGTCCATGCGCTGGCGCACGCCGAAGCGGTGCTGCTCGTCGATGATGGCCAGGCGCAGATCGGCGAACGCCACGTCCTTCTGAAACAGCGCGTGCGTGCCGACGACGACGTTGATCCGGTTCTCCGCCAGATCGCCGAGCTTCCGCGCCCGCTCGCCGCCCTTGTCGCGCCCGGTCAGGAGAGCCATTCGCACGCCCGCCGCCTGCGCCATCGGCGACAGCGCGGCGAAATGCTGGCGCGCCAGGATTTCCGTCGGCGTCATGATCGCGGCCTGCCCGCCATCCTCGACCGCGCAGAGCGAGGCCAGCATCGCCACCAGCGTCTTGCCCGACCCGACGTCACCTTGCAGAAGGCGGTTCATTCTCTGCCCGCCGGCCATATCGTGGAGGATTTCGCGCGTGGCCCGTTTCTGCGCCTCGGTCAGCGCGAAGGGCAGCGACTTTATCACGCGGTCCTGCAGATGGCCGTCGCCCTTGGTCACCAGCCCCTTGGCGCGGCGGATCCGCGACCGCGCGATCGCCAGCGTCATCTGATGGGACAGCAGCTCGTCATAGGCAAGCCTTTCTCGCGCCGGATTCCGCAGTGATATGTCCGTTGCCGCCTTCGGCGCGTGCGCCGCCTCCAGCGCCGGGCGCCACGATGGCCAGCGCCGCGATTCCAGCAGGCCGGCGTCGATCCATTCCGGCAAATCGACAACCCGCCCAAGCGCACCGCGCACCGCCCTGGCAACGGTTTTCTGGGTGAGACCGGCGGTCAGCGGATATACCGGCTCGTGTTCGGGCAGGCTGTCGGCCTCGGCGGGGCGCAGGATGTGGTCCGGGTGGATCATTTCCGCCAGACCGTCGAACATCTCGACCTTGCCGGAGACCAGCCGCCGCTGGCCGGTCGGCAATTGGCGGCGCAGCCAGTCCTCGCGGGCGTGGAAGAACACGAGCTGGAATTCGGTCTGCGCGTCGCGGACGAAAATGCGGTACGGCCGTGTTTTCGTTTCCGGCGGCTGGTGCGACAGGATGCTGACCTCGACCGTGGCCACCGCCGGCAGGCGCAGGTCGCGGACCGATTTCACCGGTCGCCGGTCGATCACCGAGACCGGCAGCAGAAACAGAAGGTCCCGCGGCCGCTCGACGTCGAGATTGGCGAAACCGGACGCTGTTTTCGGCCCGACGCCCGGCAAGGCCGTCAGATCGGCGAACAGCGGGAAGAGAATCTCTGGGCGGCCCGGGCTCATGGCGAAGTCTCACCGCAGATCGCGCTCATGTTCAACCGGTGAGATCGAACCAGTCGTCTTCGCTGATTATTCGTACACCCAGTTCCTCGGCCTTCCTGAGCTTCGACCCGGCTCCCGGTCCGGCGACCACGAGGTCGGTGCGGGCGGAAACCGATCCGGACACCCGGGCGCCGAGCGCCTCGGCCCGCGCCTTGGCCTCGGCGCGGGTCATGCGCTTCAGCGAGCCGGTGAACACCACGGTCTTGCCGGCCACCGGGCTGCCCCCGCCGGCCGGCGCCGCGACGTCGAGAATGTCGAGCTGCGCCGCCAGCCTGTCCACCGCCTCGCGGGTCGCGGCCTCGTGGAAATAGTCGACGATGGCGGCGGCCATGACCGGCCCCACGCCGTCGATGTCGTTGAGCGCGTCCCAGGCCGGCCCGGCGTGGCCGCGCGCCGCCTCGACCGCCGCGCGGAATGCCGCCCAGCTTGCGTAGTTGCGGGCCAGCAGCCTGGCCGAGCTTTCGCCCACGTGGCGGATGCCGAGGGCGAAGATCAGCCGGTCGAGAGGAATGCGCCGGCGCTCGTCGATAGAGGCGAAAAGCTTGGCGGCGGATTTCTCGCCCCAGCCTTCCAGCTCCTTCAGCGGCTCCTGCGTGCCGTCGCCGTGCCGCTTCTCCAGGGTGAAGATCCCGGCCGGCTCCGTGACCCACCCCAGCCCGTACAGCAGTTCGATCTGCTTGTTTCCCAGCCCCTCGATGTCGAAGGCCGGGCGGCTGACGAAATGGCGCAGCTTCTCCACCGCCTGCGCCGGGCAGATCGGGCCGCCGGTGCAGCGGGCCACCGCCTCGCCCTCCTCGCGCACGGCGTCGGAGCCGCATTCCGGGCATTTCACCGGAAACACGTAGGGTTCGGCGTCGGGCGGGCGGCGGCTGAGGTCGACGTCCTTGATCTTCGGGATCACGTCGCCGGCGCGGTAGACCGTCACCCAGTCGCCGACGCGGATGTCGCGGCCGTCGCGGATCGGGTTGCCCTTGCTGTCGCGGCCGGCGATGTAGTCCTCGTTGTGCAGCGTCGCGTTCGACACCACGACGCCGCCCACGGTGACCGGCTTCAGCCGCGCCACCGGCGACAGCGCCCCGGTGCGGCCGACCTGGATCTCGATCGCTTCGAGAAGCGTCTGCGCGAGTTCGGCGGGAAACTTGTGGGCGATCGCCCAGCGCGGCGTGCTCGACCGGATGCCGAGCCTTTGCTGAAGCGCCAGGTCGTCAACCTTGTAGACCACGCCGTCGATGTCGTAGCCGAGCGTCGCCCGCCGCGCTTCGATCCTGTCATAATGCGAGATCATTTCAGACAGGGAGCGGCACCGGACCGTCAGATCGCTGGTCGGAAACCCCAACCGGCCGAGCCTTTCCAGGGCTTCGAACTGGGTGTCGGCAAGGGGCTCGGAGCATTCGCCCCAGGCATAGGCAAGGAAGCGCAACGGGCGCTCGCGGGTGATCTCCGGGTTCAACTGGCGCAGCGATCCGGCCGCCGCGTTGCGGGGATTGGCGAAGGTCTTTTCGCCGCTTTGCCGGGCCCGTTCGTTGAGCGTCCGGAAATCGTCGTGCGCCATGAAAACCTCGCCGCGCACCTCCAGGACTTCCGGCGCACCGGCGATCGTTTCGGGGATGTCGCCGATGGTTCTGGCGTTGGCGGTCACGTCCTCGCCTGTCGTTCCGTCGCCACGGGTTGCGGCCTGGACCAGCCTGCCGGCCTCGAAGCGCAGTGAAACGGACAGGCCGTCGATCTTGGGTTCGGCGGTGAACGTCAGGGGATCGGATTCCGGAAGGTTGAGAAAGCGCCGGATACCGTCGACGAAATCGGACACGTCCTCTTCGTCGAAGGCGTTGGCCAGCGACAGCATGCGGCGCGCATGCGCAACCTTGCGAAACCCCTCGCCCGGCCGGGCGCCAACCCGGTCCGAAGGACTGTCCGGCCGCCTGAGCGCCGGGAAACGCGCCTCGATGGCGGCATTGCGCGCTTTCAGGGCGTCGTACTCGGCGTCCGGCATGATGGGCGCGTCATGGGTGTGATACGCCTCGTCGGCCCGGGCGATCAGCCGGGCAAGCCGGGCCAGTTCGGCGCGCGCCGCGGCCTCGTCGAGCGCACCGATGTCGTTTCCATCGCGATCCAAGACAATGGCCCCGCTATTCCCCGCCGCCTTCTGGTTAGCGGCGACGGCCCGGCACGTAAAGGCAGAGAAACCGGCCGGGTGTGGGATTTTTGCAATGGCCGCACGCGCGATGCGCCACCGATGCGGTTTCCGGTCATGGCGGAAAACGGCGGCTCCCGGCAATGTGATTCTGCCCGCGCGGGGTGGATTCGCGACGCCGACACGCCCGGCTGAAGACCGGGAAACCCGGTTCCGGTTTCCCGTTCCG
>JBHHXR010000014.1:0-26486 GCA_046757205.1 Paracoccaceae bacterium | reverse complement strand
ACCGCGCCAACCACAGGGCGGCGCCTGACTGGGCGGGCGCGAATGCGCCCGGCCCAAGGGGCAGGCAGGCGCAGCCCGGGCCGCAAGCGACCCGGGCGGGATAACCGGATATGTTTCCACGTGAACTCATCATGTTCTAGCGCCGCGCGGCAATCGCACGCGCGAGCACGCACATCAGTTCGAACATGATCGACACGCCCAGCCACGCGGTGCCGCCGGAGGGATCGAAAGGCGGCGACACTTCGACCAGATCGGCACCCACGATATTCATGCCGTCGAGCGCCCGGACAACCTGCTGCGCCTGAAAGGATGTCGGGCCGCCGATCTCGGGCGTTCCGGTTCCGGGGGCGTAGGCCGGATCGATGAAATCGATGTCGAAACTGCAATATGCCGGCGCGTCGCCGACAACCTGCCGGGCCTGGGCCATGACATCGGCGACGCCGCGCTCGAAAAACTCCTCGATCGCGATGATCGTGACGCCGTTGGCGCGACCGAACTCCAGATCCTCGCCGTCGTACATCGTGCCGCGCACGCCGATCTGCACGACCCGGGTGGGATCGAGCAGCCCCTCCTCGACGGCGCGCCGGAACGGCGTGCCGTGGGTGTATTTGAAGCCGCCGAAATAGCTCTCGAAAAGGTCGGTGTGGGCGTCGAAATGGACCATGCCGAGCGGGCCGCCGTCAGCCAGCGCCCGCAGCACCGGAAGCGAGCACAAATGATCGCCACCGGCGATCATCGGCGTGATTGCGGCCTTCCGCACGCTTTCGAGGAACCGGGTGATGCGCTCCATGCTGTCGCCGATATCGGCCGGGTTCGGGCCGACATCGCCCAGATCGGCGCAATTGACGAGCGAAAAAGGGTCAATGCCGCTGGCCGGGTTTATTCGCCGGATCATCGTGGAATAGTCGCGCAATTGCCGGGGGCCGTGGCGCGGGCCGGGCCGGTTGGTCGTCCCCGCGTCCCAGGGAATGCCGATCAGGCCGAGTTCGACTTCCGCTATCCTGGGGTTGTCGAATGTTACATGCGGCAGACGCATGAAGGTCGGAATGCCGGCAAAACGCGGCAGGTCGAAACCGGATACCGGCTGGAAATATTCGTCTGACATCGTCTCGGCACCTACCGGGGAAGTTTTTCTGGCGGAGAGGCTGGCGCTCCTTCGTGAGGTCTACAGCAGCCGCCCGGCACCCGCCAGAGTATGAAGAGCCGTCAGCGACGCAACAGCCGGAAAGCCTCGGACGCGCCGTATCCGGCAATCAACGCCACCGCAAGCGACAGCAAGCCGTACGCCAGCGGACGTTCATGAGCCAACGAGTAGATGAACCGTTCCAGACCGACCTTCCGGACCGCGATGTCGGTTGCGCGGACGTCGATGACCTGTTTTCCCCGAAGTATGAAGAGCCGCGCCTTGTAGTCGCCTTCGACAAGATTCGAAGGCAGCTTGATGCTCGTCCGAAACAGCGTTTCTTCGGAAATATCCACCTTGGCCTTAACCTCGGAATACAGCCCGTCACGCTCCCGCAACCGGACCAGGGCATCCGAGA
The DNA here is from genome assembly GCA_046757205.1 of Paracoccaceae bacterium. Classification (GTDB taxonomy): domain Bacteria; phylum Pseudomonadota; class Alphaproteobacteria; order Rhodobacterales; family Rhodobacteraceae; genus JBHHXR01. Next base: position 24,945 of record JBHHXR010000014.1, on the reverse strand, counting down.
AATCCCGCGGGATAACCCCGGCGCGCGCTTCGCCGACCAGCCTGATCGCCTTGTCGAGACCGATCTTGTAGCGCTGCCGGTTCGTTTCGCTGATGACTTCGTTCAACGGCCCGGAACTGGCCAGCGCATAGTAACTAGGCGCGAGGTCGACCTTAACGGAGATGGCGTTAACCCATATTCCCAGTTTGCGCTCTTTGCGCCGCACGATGACGGGCTTGGACGGCCCGGTGACTTCGATCAGGACATCCAGGGGTTTCGCCGTTTCGGGAACGGGTGCTTCCCTCTTGACGGCGCCGAAGATCAAGATCTCGGACCCATCGAAATTGGCGGTAATGGAGATCCGGTTCTGGCTGATACCGGCGACCACGGTTTCGCGGGCCGAAACCGGAGCGGCAACAAGCAACAGCAGTGCCAGAAGCCAGGTCAACCGTGCCCTCCCGCACCTATGTTGAAAAACTCGGACGGGGTGGCGATCAGATCGTAGGCAAGCTTGCCGCATACCGCGAGCACCAGCAGCGCAAGCAGTATGCGCAGTTGCTCGGCCTTCATCCGGACACCGATCCGGGTGCCGATCTGCGCACCGACGACACCGCCCAGAAGCAACAGGACCGCCAGAACCGCGTCCACGGTGAAATTCTGCGTCGCGTGCATCAGCGTCGTGAACGCGGTCACGAATATGATCTGGAAGAGCGACGTTCCGACAACGACCTTGGTCGGCATTCCCAAGAGATAGATCATCGCCGGAACCATGACGAACCCGCCGCCGACGCCCATGATCGCGGCCAGAACACCGACGAGGAAACCGACAAGCAGCGGCGGGATCGCGGAAATGTACAGGTTGGAAACGCGAAACCGTATCTTGAGCGGCAGGCCATGTACCCAGTTGTGGCGCCGCCTTCGCTGCACGACCCTGCCGTGCTTGCTGCGCCAGATGGCCTTGAGGCTTTCAAGAAACATCAGCGTGCCGATGATGCCGAGAAACACGACGTAAGAGAGCGTCACCAGCAAATCGACCTGGCCGATCTGCCTCAGCATCTTGAAGACCTGCACGCCAACGGCGGCGCCGGCCAGACCGCCGGCAAGAAGCACGCCGCCCATCTTGAAATCGACGGTGCGCTTTTTCACATGCGCCAGAACGCCGGAGAAGGACGATGCGACAATCTGGTTTGCTTCTGTTGCGACCGCAACGGCGGGCGGAATGCCGATGAAAAACAGCAATGGCGTCATCAGAAAACCGCCGCCGACGCCGAACATTCCCGACAGAATGCCGACTATCCCGCCAAGACCAAGCAGCAGGAAAGCATTTACTGAAACTTCGGCTATCGGTAGGTAAATCTGCATTTCATATCGGATACGCCCCTGCGCTCGCGGCGTAAAGAGGTGTCGCCATTCCTCCGCCGGCAACGTCGCAAATACCCCACAGACCTGCCGGAAATGGCTGCCGGCCACGGTGGAAAGGCGCTTATCGTTCCTTGACGTACGGAATGCCGCCGGCCCTCGGCGGTGTCGCCTTGCCAACGAACCCGGCCAGGATGACAACCGTCAGGATATAGGGCAGCGCCTGCATGAACTGGACCGGCACGGTGCCGAAATCTCCAAGGCTTATGCTCTGGAACCTGAGCGATACCGCCTCCAGCAGACCGAACAGCAGGCAGGCCCACATCGCCGGCACCGGCCGCCACTTGGCGAATATCAGGGCGGCCAGCGCGATGAACCCGCGCCCGGCCGACATGTCGCGGCCGAAACCGGATGCGATACCGGTGCTGAGATAGGCCCCGGCAATACCGCACAGCGCGCCGCAAATCAGGACCGCGAAATACCGTTGGCGGATCACCGACACACCGGCCGTGTCCACCGCGCCGGGGTTTTCGCCGACAGCGCGCAGGCGCAGGCCGAAGCGGGTTCGGAACAGCACCCACCATGTCAGGGGAACGGTCAACAGTGCGACATAAACCAGAATATTGTGACCCGAGATCAAGTCGCGGTAGATCGGCCCGAGTACGGGTATTCCGCCCAGCGTTTCCGCCAGCGGCAAATCAAGCGACTGAAAACGCGCGGCACCCGACAAAGGTGGCGTCTGTCCGCCCTGGTGGAACCAGTTTTGCCCGATCAGCGCGGTCATTCCGGCCGCCAGGAAGTTGATCGCCACGCCGGAAATGATCTGGTTGCCGCGAAACGTGATCGACGCCAGGCCGTGGATACCGGCCAGCAATGCCGAAACCACGATGGCCGCCAGCAGCCCCACCCAAGCCGATCCGGAAACCGCCGCGAACGCCCCGGCGGCGAACGCCCCGGCCAGCATCTTGCCCTCGAGTCCGATATCGAAAATGCCGGATCTCTCGGAAAAAAGACCGGCCAGACAGGCAAGGATCAACGGCGTCCCAAGACGCAGCGTCGAATCCATCAGTTGGAGGACGATCGGGAAAGCGGTCGAAATGTCCATTACCGGCCTCCGACCCTTATTTGCAGGAACATGCGGCGGATCGGCAGTCTCACCATGTTTTCAAGCGCTCCGGTGAAAAGGATCACCAGCGCCTGGATGGCAACAATCATGTCGCGGCTGATGGCCGGCATCTCGAACGCGAGCTCGGCGCCACCCTGATAGAGCATGCCGAACAGGATGGAGGCGAGAATGACGCCCAGCGGGTGCGAGCGGCCCATGAGAGCCACGGCAATGCCGACGAAACCGAAACCCTGAATCGGGTCGTTCACCAGTTTCTGCGAATACCCTCCGACCACGACATTCAGCGCCATCATCCCGGCCAGCGCGCCGGAAATCAGCATGGTGATCATGATGATGCCGAAAGGCGAAACACCGGCGTACCGCGCCGCCGGTTCCGAATGCGCCCTGATCCGGTAGCCCAGGCGCGTGCGCCAGATCAGCACGAACACGCCGGCGCAGCAGATCAGCGCCCAGATGAACGAAATGTTCAGCGGCGTGTTCGACATCTTGATGCCGACCCAGCCCAGCACTTCGTGGATATACGGCAAATGCGCCCCGTCGGCGAAGCGGCGGGTCTCCGGAGCCATCGAACCCGGAACCTTCAGCGTGTTGACCAGAAGATACCCCAGCACGGCGGTGGCGATGTAGTTGAACATGATCGTGGTGATCACGATGTGGCTGCCGCGCTTGGCCTGCAGGAATGCCGGGATCGCGGCCCAGGCGGCACCGAACAGTGCGCCCCCCAGGATCGCCAGCGGAAACACGATCACCCAGTGGCTCCAGTCCATGGTGAGGGCTACGAGCGCCACCCCGAGCCCGGCAAAATTCGCCTGTCCCTCACCGCCGATATTGAACAGCGAGGCGTGGAAGGCGACGGCGACGGCGAGGCCGGTGAAAATGAAACTGGTCGCGTAGTAGAGCGTGAAGCCAACGCCGTAGTTGGAACCCAGCGCCCCGACGATCAGCAGTTTCATCGCTCTGAACGGGTCCTCGCCGATGATGACAACGACCAGTCCGGCAACCAGGAACGCCAGCAACAGGTTGATGAGCGGGATCAGCAGAATATCGACCCAGCGGGGAACCACCCTGTTCATGCCGCGTCCTCTGCCATGCCGGCCATGAGCATGCCGAGTTCCCTGTTGTCGGTCTCCGCGGTGATCCGTTCGCCGGCAATCGCTCCGTCGAACATCACGATCACCCGGTCCGACAGGGAAAGGATTTCATCGAGTTCGACCGAGACAAGAAGGATTGCCTTGCCGGTATCCCGGAGCGCCACGATCTGCTGATGAATGAACTCAATGGCGCCGATATCGACGCCGCGCGTCGGCTGCCCGACAAGCAGCAGATCGGGATTGCGCTCGATCTCCCGCGCCAGCACGATCTTCTGCTGGTTCCCGCCGGAAAAATTCGACGCCTTCAGCCGGATGTTGCGGGGGCGGATGTCGAAGCGGTCCATCTTGCCGGTCGCGTCATCCATGATTTCCTGGCGGTTCATCAGTCCGTACGGGCCGGCGAACTCGTCCACGCTTTCATACCCGAAGACCGTGTTCTCCCAAGCCATGAACGGCATTACCAGGCCCATGCGATGCCGGTCCTCCGGGACGTGGGCGACGCTCTGTTCACGCCTTCGCCTGGCGGAGATCGAGTGGCCCAGTGCCAGTTCCTGCCCGTTCAGCCAGATTCTTCCGGCATCGGCCGGCGATATGCCGGCGAGCACCGACAAAAGCTCCGACTGCCCGTTTCCGGCCACCCCCGCGACGCCGAGAATTTCCCCGGCCCGGACCGAGAACGACACGTCCTTCAGTTTCTGCACGCCGTTCTCATCCGAGAAATTGAGGCTTTCGACTTCCAGAACCGCTTCGCCGGGCACAGCCGTTTTCTTGTCCACGCGAAGCAATACCTGCCGCCCGACCATGAGCTCCGCCAGTTCCTGAGGGCTCGTTTCTGCCGTTGGTTTGGTCGCCGTCATTTCTCCGCGCCGCATCACCGAAACCGTGTCCGTGATCGCCATGATCTCGCGCAGCTTGTGGGTGATCAGGATGATCGTCTTGCCTTCGTCCTTCAGACTCCTGAGAATCCGGAACAGGTGGTCGGCCTCCGAGGGCGTAAGCACGCCCGTCGGCTCGTCGAGGATTAGGATGTCCGCCTTGCGGTAGAGCGCCTTCAGTATTTCCACGCGCTGCTGCAAACCCACCGAAAGCTCGCCAACCACCGCGTCGGGGTCGACTTCAAGCTCGTATTCATGCGCGAGACTCGTCAACGTGCTGCGCGCGTTCGCCAAGGACGGTTTCAGCAGCATGCCGTCCTCGGCGCCGAGAACGACGTTTTCCAGCACCGTGAACGGGTGAACCAGCATGAAGTGCTGATGAACCATTCCGATCCCGGCGGCGATCGCCGCTTCGCTGTCGTGGATGGGTGTCAACTGGCCGTTGACGTAGATCTCACCTTTGTCTGCCTTGTAGAAACCGTACAGGATGGACATCAATGTCGACTTGCCGGCACCGTTTTCCCCCACGATACCGTGGATGGCGCCCCTTTGGACGCTAAGCGAAATGTCCTTGTTGGCCTGAACCGGCCCGAAGGCCTTCGAGATGTCGCGCAACTCGATCGCGGGGGCGGCCGCTCCGGGCCGCCCCCTTTCCTTGTCTGGCACGATGGCTGTCCTGCTCACATCACCGGGCAGGAACTGTCGGCCATGTAGTCATGCACCTTGATTTCGCCGGAGATGATCTTGGCCTTGGCGTCTTCCACCGCCGCCTTCATTTCGTCGCTGATAAGCGGTGCATTGTTTTCATCCAGCGCCCATCCGACGCCGTCCTGCGCCAGACCGAGCACATTGAATCCGGTCGTGAATTTGCCGTCGGCGCTGTCCTTGAACGCGTTGTAGACGGCGACATCGACGCGCTTGAGCATCGACGTGAGGACCGAACCCGGGAACAGATGGTTCTGGTTGGAATCCACGCCAATGCCGAGAATCCCCGCGTCGGCGGCCGCCTGCAGCACACCCCGGCCGGTTCCGCCCGCCGCATGGTAAACGACGTCGGCGCCCTGATCTATCTGCGCGCGGGTCAGTTCGCCGCCCTTCACGGGGTCGTTCCAGGCTGACGGCGTCGTGCCGGTCATGTTCTGGAAAACCTCGATACTCGGATCGACCGATTTCACGCCCTGCACGTAACCGCAGGCGAATTTGGAGATCAGCGGGATATCCATGCCGCCGACAAACCCGACCTTCTTGGCCTTGGAGGCCATGGCGGCCAGGATGCCGACCAGATACGAACCCTCGTGCTCGTTGAACACCACCGAGCGCACATTCGGCTGATCGACGACCATGTCGATGATCGCGAAATTGGTGTCGGGAAACTCCGCGGCGACCGTGTCGAGCGCCGAGGCAAACGCGAACCCGGTGACGACGATGGGATTGTTGCCGCGCGAAGCGAACCGGCGCAGCGCCTGTTCGCGCTGGGCCTCGTTCTGCATCTCGAATTCATCGTAGGCGACGCCGGTCTCTTCCTTGAAACGCTCGGCACCGCGGTAGGCCGCCTCGTTGAAGCTCTTGTCGAACTTTCCGCCAAGATCGAAGATAATGGCAGGCTTGACCTCGCCTTGCGCGCTGGCAATGGTGGCTGCGCCAACCAGAGCTGCAACACCCAGCAAATTTTTGATAATTTTCATTAGTTCCTCCGCTGTGTGATCGTTTCGGTTTCATGCGGCGTGTCAGGATCTTTTGCGAATCCGTAGTGCCGAACCGTTTCAGAGATTACCCCTGACCGGGAGTAAAGCTTCATGCCTAGTCCAGATCAATCTCTTTTTTCCGCTTGCCGGGCCGGAAACAAGACGGAGGCTTCATTTGTCGTGAAGGATTTTTTTCATGATCAGGGCGTCTTCTGACAGGCCGGAGTTCTTCCGGTAGTAGGATACCCTGACCCCCGCCGCCACGAAGCCGGCCCTGGCGTAGAGAGCGGCCGCCGCCGTGTTCGAGCGGGCAACTTCACAGAACAATTCCCCGACACCGCGGGATTTCAGCGCCGCTTCGATCCGCCGAAGCAGGCCATACGCGTGCCCCTCGCGCCGGTGCGCCGGGTGGACCGCGATGGTGAGAAGCTCGGCCTCCGGTCCGGCCGCGCGTGCCAGGGCAAACCCGTTGTCACAGGTCACGAGGCAGCAGGCCGGGTCCGACACAAGGGCCGCGAAACTTCGCGCGCTCCACGGGGCCGGGGCATCATCGAAGCACAGCGCGTGCAGCGCCGACAGATCGTCAGGCGTCATCGAGTATCGTCATCGGCGGGTCGGCGGGCAGCGCGGCGTCGGCGGACCGCAGATACAGCGGCGCCGGCCTGCCCTCCCGGGGCAATTCCCGACTGGCCGCGGCGCAAACCGCGATATCCGCCGGATCTGCCAGAGTTTCCTCCCGGCCCGCGCCGGTTCCTGTTCGGGCCGCCAGCTCCCTGCACCTGAAACCCGTGCAGATCATGCCGGCGGGCCATTCGCGCGCGGCCAGTGCCTCGAACGTCGTCAGTTCGGCGCCGGCCTCACTTTCGCCGTCCGCGAAGAGTTGGGCATAAAGCCTGCCGCGGCGGGCATCCAGCAGCACAAGCACCGGTTTGCGGTGCGGATGTGCAAGAGCCTGAAGAACGGTCACACCTACCGCCCGGATTCCCAGCGAAAGCGACAGCCCGCGCGCAGCCGAGACGGCGATCCGAACGCCAGTGAAGTTTCCCGGGCCGGTCGTGACGGCGAGCAGCGAAATGTCCTTCCAGGCTTTTCCCGACATGCCCAGGATTTCTTCGAGCAACGGGAACAACCGTTCCGCCTGACCTGTCTGCATCGTTTCCGATTTTCTTGCCAATACAAGGCCATCGGATACCAAGGCGGCCGCGCACTGCGCGGCCGAAGTGTCAAACGCAAGGATCAGCGGGGGTTCAGGCACCGACAACCGGGCGCACTTCCGTGACTTCCGGGATATAGTGCCGCAGCAGGTTTTCGATGCCCATTTTCAACGTCATGGTGGAGGACGGGCAACCTGCACAGGCCCCCTGCATGTGCAGGTATACGACGCCGCGGTCGAAACCGTGAAACGTGATGTCGCCGCCGTCCTGGGCGACGGCGGGGCGCACTCTGGTATCCAGCAGTTCCTTGATCTGGCCGACGATTTCCTCGTCAGGGCCGCTGTGATCCGCGTGACCGACCGCGCCGCCCTCGCCTTCGATGGCCGGCTGGCCGGACTGGAAATGCTCCATGATCGCACCGAGGATCGCCGGTTTCACATGGTCCCATACCACGCCCTCGGCCTTGGTGACGGTCACGAAATCGACGCCGAAGAACACGCCCTCGATCCCCTCGACCCCGAAAATCCGGCGTGCGAGCGGAGATGTCTGCGCGCTTTCGCGGTCAGGAAAATCCGCCGTTCCGCTCGGAAGAACCGCCATCCCCGGCAGGAACTTCAGGGTTGCCGGATTCGGTGTGGATTCTGTCTGGATAAACATGTCGTCGCCTTCCGTTTGCTCCAGAAGTGGCATACCCGAGAAAACAAATCAAGTTTATTAGAACGATTCTAACCTGAAAGCGCCGGCCGCAAGGGCCGCAGCGCTAGGTGACGGCGACCAAGTCTTCCTTGCTGAGATTTCCGGGAACGACCGTAATCGGAACCCGCATGTCGCGCGCCCGCCTTCCCACAAGCTGGCTTACCAGCGGGCCGGGATTGTCGCCCTCGGTTGCGGCGCCGAGAACCAGAACGCCGATTTCGGGGTCTTGCTTGATCGCGTTCAATACTTCCTTGACGCGCTCGCCCTCGCGGATGATCAGATGCGGCTTCACACCGTCCTGCTCTTCCATGCGCGTCGCGAAAATGGCGAAATGTTCCTCGATCCGCTCGCGGGCCTCGGCCTGCATCGCGTCGGCGACCCCGATCCAGTGCTGGAACTCCTCCGGCGCGATAATTCCGAGAATTTCAACGCCGCCGCCGGTCTTCGCGGCACGAAGCGCCGCGAACCTCATCGCGTTGATGCATTCCGGCGTATCGTCCATGACGACCAGAAATTTTCGCACGGTTCAGATCCATTCCCATTTCCGACAGGATCGATCATCGGGCATTCCCCCGGTACAGGCAAGGAAAATGGGATGACCGAGCCCGGCTAGCGGCTTTGCACAAACCCTACGATTTCGTAGGTCCTGGCCAGGATCGGTGTCGCGATCTCGCGGGCCCGCCGCGCGCCATCGCCGAGAATCCTGTCGATTTCCGTCGGATCGTCCATGAGTTCCGCCATCCTCAGCGAAATCGGCTCCATCACCGAGACCGCCAGATCTGCAAGGGCCGGTTTGAAAGTTCCGAACGGGGCGCCGGCGAACTTCTCGATCACCGCATCGCGCGATGAATTCGACAACGCGGCGAAAATGTCGACGAGGTTTCTTGCTTCGGGCCTGTTTTCCAACCCGGCCGCGTCATCGGGCAGCGGTTCCGGGTCGGTCTTGGCCTTGCGGATCTTCTTGGCGATGACGTCTGCGGTGTCGGTCATGTTGATGCGTTCCATGTCCGAAGCGCCCGATTTCGACATCTTCCTGGTGCCGTCGCGCAGGTTCATCACACGTGTCGCCGGCCCTTCGATGATCGGCCGCGGTTCCGGGAAGAATCCCGGCGCGCCGAAATCGTTGTTGAACTTCGCGGCGATGTCGCGGGTCAGCTCGACATGCTGCTTCTGGTCCTCGCCGACAGGCACGTGCGTGGCGTGATAAAGCAGGATGTCGGCGGCCATCAGGGAAGGATAGGCGTAAAGACCAAGCGATGCCTTTTCGGCGTTCTTCCCGGCCTTGTCCTTGAACTGCGTCATCCGGTTCATCCATCCGACGCGCGCCACGCAGTTGAAAATCCAGCCCAGTTCGGCATGTGCCGCAACCTGGCTCTGGTTGAACAGGATGGATCTTGCGGGGTCGAGACCGCTGGCGATGAATGCCGCGGCGATTTCGCGGGTCGACCGTCTCAGCTCCGCCGGGTCCTGCCAGATCGTGATCGCGTGCAGGTCGACGACGCAGTAGATTGTCTCGAAGTCGTGGTCCTGCATCTCGACGAAACGCTTGATCGCACCGAGATAGTTACCCAGGGTCAGACCGCCGGAAGGCTTGATCCCGGAAAACACCCGCGGCGTGTGACGCATTTCGGACATGGCCTGGGGCCTCGTGTTCGGTTACAAACTCGGCGGCTCTTATCGCTGGACCGCCCGGCAGCGTCAACCGAAGGAAATCCGCCAGTGTACGATCCCGACCTGAACGCGGCGCCGATCAATCCGCTGCCGCCCGTCGTTGTTTTTCTGGCGCTCGCCATCGCCGGGCCGGAGATCGTGTTCCAGCTCGCCTCGGCAGGCATGGCGGGGGGGCAGAACGGCGTAGGCTGGCGCATGTCAGCCGTGGAATCGCTGGGTTTTTTTGATCAGCTCTTCGAATACGCGCGGAGCACGGGCGTATATTCCGCGCGTTCTCTCGCCCGTTTCGTGACATTTCCGTTCGTGCACTTCTCAGCCGTCCATGCCGGCTTCGCGACGGTGATGATCCTGGCGCTGGGCAAGATGGTGGCGGAGAGGTTTTCGGCGGCATCGGTGCTGGTGTTGTTCGTCGCGAGTTCCGCCGCCGGCGCGCTGTGCTATGGCCTGATCCTGGAAACGCGGTTCCCGCTCATCGGTGCCTATCCCGCGGTCTACGGCCTTCTCGGGGCGTACACGTGGGTTCTGTGGCTGCACGCCGACGCGACCGGGGAAAGCCGCCTCAGGGCCTTCACGCTGGTCGCCCTGCTCCTCGGTCTGCAACTGCTGTTTCAGGTTTTCTTCGGCGGGCGCAACGACTGGATCGCCGACCTCGGCGGGTTCTGCACGGGCTTCGCGCTGTCCTTCGTGCTCGGCCCCGACGGCGCGCGGCGCATTCGCGGCTGGCTCGGCCGCATGCGTCAGCGCTGACGGCTGAGCGTGGACCTCACCAGTTTGCGGTCTATTCCGCCGGTGGCCAGGGCGAGGCCCGTGTAAACCGAGAAGCCGACGGCGATCAGCATCGCCAAGGCGATATAGCGGATGCCAGGAGCGGCAAGCATATCGTGAAGCCAGATCGCGGAAACCCAAAGACAGGCACCCATTGCGACGCTCGAGACCGCGATGCGCGGCAGTGCCCGTTTCAAGCGGTCGTCAAACCTCGCCGCCATGCCCATCGGCCGCGCACCCCGGCTCAGGAGAGCGACCATGCTCCAGCCGGCCATGGTGGTTCCGACGGCAGATGCCAGGTATCCGATAACCGGCGCAAGACCCACCGCGAGAATGATATTCACAACCATGGAAATCACCGCAAAACGAAACGGTGACGTCGTGTCGGCCCTTGCAAAATAAAGCGGGGACAGGACTTTTTGCAGCATGAAAGCCGGCAGGCCAAGCCCGTAGATCGCCACCACGGCAGCCGTCGCGCGGCTGTCCGCCGCATTGAAGGCACCACGCTCGAAGAGCACGGAAACCAGCGGCTGGGGGATCACCACCAGCGCAACGGCCGCCGGAAGCGAAAGCGCCATCGCGAATTCGGCGCCGCGATTGAAAGCGTGGCGCCCGCCCACTTCGTCTCCGGCGCGCAGCCGCCTCGACAAATCCGGCAGGAGCACAATCCCGATGGCGATCCCGGCAACGCCGAGCGGAAGCTGGTAAAGTCGGTCCGCGTAGTTCAGCCAGGCGATAGCGCCGTCGAAGAAGGAGGCGATCTGGCGTCCGATCAGCAGGTTCACCTGCACCACGCCGGCCCCCAGCGCGGCCGGAGCCGCAATCCTGGCAAGCTTCTTCAACTCCGGCGTCAACCTTGGTCGAACCAGCGGCAACCGCATCCCGGCCCGGCCGGCGGCGATCCAGACCACCGCGAACTGGGCGACGCCTGCCGCCGCGACCCCCCACACCAGCGCCTCGCCGAAATCCCAATCCGCAGCGGCAGCCAGCGATATTGCAGCGATGAGAATGATGTTGAGCAGGACGGGTGCACCGGCGGCCACGGCAAACCTGCCGAGCGCGTTGAGCACGCCGCCGAGCAGAGCCGCCAGCGATATGAACAGCAGGTACGGAAACGTTACCCGCCCGAAATGCGCCGCCAACTCCAACCTGTCGTCCCCGGAGAACCCGCCGGCCAGCGCAAGGATCATCCATGGCATGAAGATCTGCGCGATGAGGGTCAGCACGATCAGCAGGCTGGCCAGCCCCGACAGTGCGTCCTGCGCAAATGCCCTGGCATCCTCGCCCGCCTCGACCTTTTTCGAGAACATCGGCACGAAGGCCATGTTGAACGCGCCCTCGGCGAAGAAGCGGCGGAACATGTTGGGCAGCGAGAAGGCTACCAGAAACGCTTCCGCAACCGGCCCCGTACCGAGAAACGCCGCAATCATCATGTCCCTGACAAAGCCGAGAACTCGGCTCGCGAGTGTCCAGCCGCCGACGGTGAGGAAAGCCGGAAGGAGACGGATCGGCTTCGGGTTCATGCGATCATATTTTCGGCGCCTCGGGATATCGCTGCCGAGAGTTTCTTTTCGATGCTTGCCTGTTTCGATTTACCGTGGATTTTCAAACCGAACGGATCCTTGACGTAAAAGACATCCACTGCCTGCTCGCCATAGGTCGCGATGATGGCGGAGGCGATGGAAACGTTGGCGTCGCTGAGTGCTCTCGCCAGATCATGCAGCAGTCCCGGCCGGTCGCGGGTGTCGACCTCTATGATCGTGTAGATGTCCGAACCTTCGTTGTCGAAAGCTATAGCGGTGGGCACGATGAAATCGCGTTCGCGTTTTCTGACCTTGTCTCTTGTCTTCAAGGCTTCGCGCGGGATGACTTCGCCCTTCAGGGTTCTCTGGATCGTCCTTCGGAGACGCGACAGCCGCGACTTTTCATATGGCCGCCGCTGGCTGTCCTGTATCCAGAAAACCGCCGTCGCATACCCGTCGGCGGAAGTGTAGGTGCGGGCGTCGACCACATTGGCACCCGACAACGCCAGAGATCCGGCCAGCCGGGCGAACAGGCCCGGATGGTCCTGCAACATGAAACAGGCCCTGGTTGCGTCGCGCGAATCGTCGGGTTCTATTCGGTGAGCGATGGACACCGTGGCGGCCTCTTTGCCGAGCTTGGCGAACTCCACATGCGTCGCCGTGTCGAGACCGAGCCAGTACGGTGCATAATGGCGCGCCTGTTCGGTTTCGATGTCCTCGCGGCTCCAGTCCGGCAATGCCCGGGCCAGTTCCTCCTTGGCCTCCGCCTCGCGGTCCTTGCGGGTCTGGGTGGCGCTGCCGTCGGTGAGAATGTCCATCGTCTGGGCATAGAGCTCGCGCAGAAGAACCGCCTTCCAGTTGTTCCAGACACCGGGCCCGACCCCCATTATGTCGCAGACCGTCAGGACGGTCAGGAGCTTCAACCGGTTCGGACTCTGGACCGTTTCAGCAAATCCCTTCACGTTTCGTGGGTCGCCGACGTCGCGCTTCTGCGCCGTATCCGACATCAGCAGGTGGTTGCGGACAAGCCACCCCACGGTTTCGCTTTCATGGGCGTCCAGACCGAGACGCGGGCACAGTCTGCGCGCCACTTCGGCGCCGAGGATCGAATGATCCTTCGGCGACCCCTTGCCAAGATCGTGCAGCAACAGCGCGACATAGATAACGCGCCTGTTAATGCCCTGTTGCAGGATGGCCGAGGCGATCGGCAATTCCTCGACCAGTTGCCCGCCCTCGATCCGGTTCAGGATCGACACGCATTCGATAGTGTGCTCGTCAACCGTGTAGTGATGGTACATGTTGAACTGCATCATCGCCACGACGCGGCCGAATTCGGGGATGAACCGGCCCAGAACGCCAAGCTCGTTCATCCTGCGCAGGGCCCGCTCCGGGTTGCCGTGATCGAGCAGCGTGGCAAGGAATATCCGGTTCGCCTCCGGCGACTGCCGCAACTCGTCGTCGATCAGATCGAGATTGGACGCAACCAGCCGCATCGCGTTCGGGTGGATGAGAATTCCCGTCTCCAGCGCGTGCTGGAAGAGCTTGAGGATATTGATCGGTACCTTGAGAAACGCCTCGGGGTCGGCGATATCCATCCGCCCGTGCCGCAGCGTATAGCCTTCCGGCACGCGGCTGCGCCTCGACGAAAATGCGTTCAGGATCGAACGCCCGAGATTCGGTCGGCGCTTTACGTGCTGCGCCTCCAGCGCGACGAGGAAAATCCGCGTCAGTTCGCCGACATGCCTTGCGTGGGTGAAATAGGTCTGCATGAAGCGTTCGACGCCGCGTTGGCCCGCCTTGTCCTTGAACCCCAGCGCCTTGGCGATTTCCACCTGCGTATCGAAGGTCATCTGCTCGTTCGGCCGTCCGCTGACCAGATGAAGCTGGCAGCGGACCGTCCACAAGAAGGCCTCCGCCGTGGAAAAGATCCTGAACTCCTCGGCGGTGAAAACGCCGATCTTGACGAGGTCGCGCGGCGCCTTCGCATGGTTGAGGTACTTGGCGATCCAGAACAGCGTCTGAAGGTCGCGCAGCCCGCCCTTGCCCTCCTTGACGTTGGGTTCCACCAGATACCGCGATCCGCCATGGCGCGAATGCCGGGCTTCGCGTTCCGCCAGCTTTGCCTCGACGAACCCCGGTCCGGTCTTTTCAAACAGCTCCCGCCACAACCGGTCTTCGAGTTCTTCGGCCAGCGCCCGCTCGCCGCTCAGGTAGCGGTGTTCCAGCAGCGCCGTCCGGATCGTGATGTCGTCGCGGCCCAACCGAATGCAGTCATCCACGGTCCGCACCGCATGGCCGACCTTCATCTTCAGATCCCAAAGGATATAGAGGACGGATTCGATGACGCTCTCGCCCCAGGCCGTCTGCTTGTACGGCGTCAGAAATAGCAGATCGACGTCGGAGAACGGCGCCATCTCGGCGCGGCCGTATCCGCCTACCGCCAGAACGCAGATACGCTGCCCCGCCGTCGGATTCGCGATCGGATGGAGCCATCGCCGCGCGACTTCGAAGGTCTGCCCGACGATGGTGTCGGCCAGATCGGTATAGGCCTTGATCGCATCGAGGGCACAATACGGATCCGCTCGCAGCCGCGCGTCGATGGCATCGCGTCCCCGGACCAATGCGGACCGAAGAAGATCGAAGGCACCCTGCCGGATCTTGCCCCGGTCGGTTTCCCGTTTCGCCAGACATTCGAGATCGTGCCGCAAGGCAGCGGCGTCGATGGTAACCATACGCTCTTTCACGGCCATATCCGGAGTTCGCGCCTCCGGTGCGCCGTCCATCGGCCTACAACCCGGCGGTCGGGAACCCGCGCGGGGCGGGATCGAGAATCTCCGCCACACCCTTGTCCACCCGCATGATCGCCAGGCCGCGCTGAACCGTGTTGTCGGCCGTGAACCTGAATATCCCGTTGACCCCGGCGAACCCTGACGGGTCGGTCAGGTGGGCGCGCGAAAACGGCTGGGTGTCGGTCGGCGGCGACTCGCGCAGCATCGCGCCAATGGCGGCCACGGCGTCGTAGGCCAGGCCCGACAACTCGTGCGGTTCGGTCTCGAATGTCTCCACGTATCGTTCCTCGAAGCGGCTCGTCAGCACCGGATCGGGAAGCGCGAACCAGCCGCCGCGCAGGCTGGGCTGGGTCAGGATATCGCCGCTGGCGTCCCAGCGCGAAAGGCCGATGAACTGCGCCACATCGCTGCTCAGGCCGTTGGACCGCAGGCCGATAGCGGCGAATCCGAGACCGCCGGTCGGATTGTCGGTCAGGAATACCGCGTCCGCACCCGAGCCGAGCATCTGCTTGGCTATCGGCTCCATCGCCTCGCCGATACCCTTGATGGTCAACGGATACGAGGCGGTTGCCGCGATCCGCACGCCAAAGCGCGAAGCCGCTCCCAGAACCGCGTCGCGGCCCGCCTGCCCCTCGATGCTTTCCGGGTAGACGATGCCGATGTTGCGATGCCCCTGCGACGCGGCAAAGCTCACCAGCCGATTCGCGGTGTCAGAAAATGTTTGCCCCATGAGATAGATGTTGCCACCGGCCACAACCGGGTTGTTGGAAAGGCTCAGGACCGGTATTCCCCTCGACGCGGTGGCCGACGCCGCGGCGTTCGTGGCGGCGCTGAACAGCGGTCCGACGATGATATTGGCGCCTTCATTCACTGCCTGCTCGGCGGCGACTGCGGCCTGCCCGGCGTCGCCGCCGGTCGCGTAGACCCGCAGATCCAGATCGATGCCCTGCAGGTCGGCCTCGGCCATTCTGGCGGCATTCACCAGGCTGGTGGCCAGCTTGTCCTGCGACACCTGATCGCTTCCCAACGGCACCAGGAGCGCCACCTGCACCGGTTTGCTCCTGTCGACCGCGGCCGACGGTCCAGGCCCGAACCCGCCCGCCGGCATGTCGCATGCGGAAATCGTCGCCGCCGCCAGAAAACCCGCGACCGGGAGCCCAAGTCTGGATATAAGCTGCCTGAAATTCAACATGATCCCTCGCCGTTCAGCGCCATGTGGCCTTCAGTCTTACAAACAAACTGATGAATTCAAAACCAAAAACCGATAACGACACGACCGGGCGCGAACTTCGGCCGGGGTTGTACCTTGTCGCAACACCGATCGGCAGCGCCCGCGACATCACGCTGCGTGCGCTCGACGTCCTGTCCACCGCCGACGTAATCGCTGCCGAAGATACCCGCCGGGCCCGCAAGCTGCTGGATATTCACGGAATTTCGGTGCGCGGGCGCCCGATCCTTCCGTATCACGACCACAACGGCCCGCAGCAAAGGCCGCGACTTCTGCGATATATCGAAGAAGGAAAGTCGGTCGCCTGCGTTTCGGACGCCGGCACACCCCTGGTTGCCGACCCGGGTTACCGGCTGGCCGAGGAGGCCATTTCGCGGGGGTTGCACGTGACATCCGCGCCCGGACCTTCCGCATTGCTGGCGGCCATCAGCGTGTCCGGCCTTCCCAGCGACCGCTTCCTTTTTGCCGGCTTCCCGCCGGTGAAATCCCGGGCAAGGATGAAATTCCTGCGCGATCTCGCCGGCATTCACGCGACGCTCGTGCTGTTCGAAGCGCCGAGGCGCCTTGCCGCCACGCTCTCGGCGATGGCAGACGCGCTTGGCGCCGGTCGCCGTGTCGCGCTCTGTCGGGAACTGACCAAACGGTTCGAGGAAGTCCGGCGCGGAACGCTCGCCGGTCTGGCCCGCGAGGTGTCCGGCGAAGCAACGGCCAAGGGAGAGCTTGTGATCGTGATCGGCCCGCCCGAGGCCGGAGAACCTCAGGCCGAAGACATTGACGCGGCGCTGCGGGACGCGCTCAGGACTTTGTCGGTTAAGGATTCGGCAACGGCCGTGGCCGAGACTTTCGGCGTGCCGAGGAAGGAAGCCTACCGGAGGGCGCTGGAGATTGAAGAAGGCAAATGAGCCGGGCACCGGCTTCCAGTTTGGTTTGGCAGCGGAGGAAATTGCGGCGGGGCTTTACGAAAGGCAGTCCGGCCGCGTTCTCGGCCGGCGCGTTCGCAACGGCGGCGGCGAAATCGATCTTATCGTCGAGTGCGGCGGTCAGACGATCTTCATCGAGGTCAAAGCCAGGTCGACATTGGACCGGGCCGCCGCCGCGCTTTCGCGCCGCCAGATCGAGCGGATCGGCAACGCCGCCGAGGTCTGGCTGTCGGAAAACGGCCGCGCCATGCAGCCGATGCGCTTTGACGTGGTGCTGGTCGACGGTTCCGGCGGCGCGGAAATCCTCGAAAACGTACTCAGCTTCGACGATGTTTCATATTGATTAACCTTGACCGGCGCGCCAAGTGTGCTGTGGGCGAAACTGCATTTGCGAGGCGGCGCATGGGTCTGAAGGTTGCCATTCAGATGGACCCGATCGAGGCGGTGGATATTGACGCCGACAGCACCTTCCGCATTGCGGAAGAAGCGCAGGCGCGCGGCCACGAACTGTTCTATTACGCACCTGACATGCTCGCCTACCAGGAAGGCAGGGTCACGGCGCGCGGCTGGCCGCTGAAGGTGCGGCGCGCCAAGGGCGAACATTTCCTGCGCGGAGAGATGTGTGAGGTGGATCTCGGAACCCGGGATGTCGTCTGGTTGCGCCAGGATCCGCCCTTCGACATGAGTTACATCACCACCACGCATGTCTTGGACATGATCCACCCCGGAACCCTCGTGGTGAACGATCCGTTCTGGGTCCGCAACTACCCGGAAAAGCTTCTGGTCCTGAAATTCCCTGACCTCACGCCGCCGACGACGATTGCCCGCGATCTCGCCACGCTGAAGGATTTCAAGCATCGCCACGGCGACATCATCCTCAAGCCGCTGTACGGCAACGGCGGCGCCGGGGTTTTCAGGCTGGATCCGAACGACCGAAACCTGAACGCGCTTCATGAGCTTTTTACCGGCATCAACCGCGAACCGCTGATCGCGCAGAAATTTCTGCCGGACGTTGCGCAGGGCGACAAGCGCATCATCCTGGTCGACGGAGAGCCGGCGGGCGCCATCAACCGGGTGCCGGCCGAGGGCGAGACGCGCTCCAACCTGCACGTCGGCGGCAGACCGGAAAAATCCGCCCTCAGCAAGCGCGACCAGGAAATTTGCGCCCGCATCGGCCCGTTGCTGCGCGAAAAGGGCCAGATCTTCGTCGGCATCGACGTGATCGGGGGATGGCTGACGGAAATCAACGTGACGTCGCCAACCGGCATTCAGGAACTGGAACGCTTCGACGGCACCAATGTCGCGGCGATGATCTGGGATGCCATCGAACGCCGCATCGCGAACTGATGTCCGTCCGCCTCGGTCTGCTGAATCTGCTGTTCCGGCTGGTCGAGAAGCCGGCGCTCCTGCGGATCAAGGAACCGGCCGTCGCGCGCCGGCGATTCGAAGTTCAGGCGCGCCGGTTTTTCCGGCGCGTGCCCGGCAGCATCTTCCGGCCCGACGCACTCGCTTTCTCGGGGAAAACCGTCCCCGGCCTGTGGGTGGAACGTCGGGACACCGGCAGCAAGGGCGTTCTGCTGTTCTTTCACGGTGGCGCGTTTGTCCAGGGTTCGGCCCGAACGCATTCGCGCATGGTTGCCGCGCTGGTGCGGCGCGCGCGCGTCCGCGCGTTCCTGCCCGACTACCGTCTGGCGCCCGAACACCCTTTCCCGGCCGCGTTCGACGACGCGGTGATCGCGTATCGTGCGTTGCTGGAAGCCGGTTTCACCGGCCCGCAGATCGCTCTGGGCGGGGATTCGGCCGGCGGCGGTCTGGCGCTGGCCCTGCTGCACAGGATTTGTTCCGACGAGCTGCCGAGACCCGCGTGCCTGATCGCTTTCAGCCCCTGGACCGACCTGACGCTTTCAGGCGGCAGCCTTCGGTCGAACGCCGCTCGCGACCCTCTGCTTCCCGCCGAGCGCCTCGTTGAAGTCCGTGACATGTACGTGAAACCGGACAGGGCGCGCGACCCGCGGGCGTCGCCGCTGTTCGGCTTTGCCGGCAAGGCGCCACCGGTCCTGACCCAGGTGGGATCGACGGAAATTCTGTTGGACGATTCGATCAGGATGGCACGCCGGCTGGAAGAAACCGGCACCGACGTGACACTCGGGATCTGGCCGTCGGTTCCGCATGTCTGGCAACTCCTGCACGGCTGGATACCGGAGGCCGGCGCGGCGCTCGACAACGCCGCCGGTTTTCTTGCCTTGCATCTGAAATAGGCGGCAGGCCCGCCTCAATCGGGGGTATCACGAGGCTTTCGCGCGCAGGTGGCGCACGCCGGCCGCGGCATC
Source organism: Paracoccaceae bacterium (assembly GCA_046757205.1). Taxonomy (GTDB): domain Bacteria; phylum Pseudomonadota; class Alphaproteobacteria; order Rhodobacterales; family Rhodobacteraceae; genus JBHHXR01. The sequence continues at coordinate 5,754 of JBHHXR010000014.1, read as the reverse complement.
TCCCGAAAGCGACAGATCCGTCGTCAGCCGATATGCCAGGGCTTCCGCCACGTGCGGCCGCCGCACGGTTTGAGACGCGTCAAGGTCGGCGATGGTCCGCGCCACGCGCAGAACACGGTGATATCCGCGCGCGCTCAGCCGGAACCGTTCGGCAACCGCGTTCAGCAGCGCAGCACCCTCGCTGTCCGGCGCCGCGACCTCCAACAGGAAGTCTCCTTCCGCATCGGCATTAACCGAATGGTTTTCGCTGGCCTGAAACCGCCTGGCCTGACGCTCGCGCGCCTTTGCGACGCGGCGCGCCACTTCCGCTGAACCTTCGTCGGAAGGCGGCAGCGCGATGTCGGCGATTTCGACCGGCGGCACTTCTATTCTGATATCGAACCGGTCCATCAGCGGGCCGGATATCCTCCCCATGTAGTCGGCGCCGCAATGCGGCACGCGCGAGCAGGCGCGGGCGGGATCGCTCAGATACCCGCAGCGGCACGGATTCGAGGCGCTGACGAACATGAACTTGCAGGGATACCGAACATGCGCATTGGCGCGCGCCACGACCACGTCGCCGGTCTCGATGGGCTGGCGCAGCGTCTCCAGAACGGCGCGCGGGAACTCCGGCAGCTCGTCGAAGAACAGCACCCCGTGATGGGCCAGAGAGATCTCGCCCGGCCGCGCGCCGCGACCGCCCCCGACGATGGCGGCCATCGACGACGTGTGATGCGGCGCCCGGAACGGGCGCGCGCGCGAAATGCCGCCTTCGTCCAGCAACCCCGCCAGCGAATGGATCATCGAGGTTTCCAGTGCCTCGCGGGCCGAAAGCGGCGGCAGAATCCCGGGAAGCCGGGCCGCCAGCATGGACTTTCCCGACCCGGGAGGCCCCACCATGAGCAAGTGATGCCGACCCGCCGCGGCGATCTCCAGCGCCCGTTTGGCGCGTTCCTGCCCGCGTACGTCCCGCATGTCCTTTTCCGAAACCGCCGGCGTCACCTCGCCGGGTTCGGCGGCCGGCAGGATCGCCCGCCCGGTAAAGTGGCTTATCGCCGCCAGAAGGCTTTCCGGCGCGATCACCTGAACCGCTCCGACCCAGGCCGCCTCGGCCCCGCAGGCCGACGGGCACACCAGCCCGCAGCCTGCCGCAGCCGCCGCCACCGCGGCCGGGAGCGCGCCGACGACCGGCACCAGCGAACCGTCGAGCGACAGCTCGCCCAGCGCTACCTGCCGCGCCACCTCGTCGCGGGAAAGCACGTCCATCGCGGCGAGCAGGGCAAGCGCGATCGGCAGGTCGAAATGCGATCCTTCCTTCGGCAGGTCGGCGGGCGAAAGATTGACGGTTATGCGCTTTGCCGGAAGCGCCAGTCCCATCGCCATCATCGCCGCGCGCACGCGTTCCCTGGCTTCGGACACCGCCTTGTCCGGCAGACCGACGAGATTGAAAGCCGGAAGCCCCGCGGTGATGGCGCACTGAACCTCGACGATCCGCGCCTCGACACCCTGAAACGCGACCGTGTAGGCGCGCGCGATCATGCCGGTCCGTTCCTGCATGGCGGCATGATCGGGGCAATTTTATTTAATTCCTGTTAACGCTCCGCCGCGGGGGCAGGGCGCACCGCCGTTGATCGCTCCCCGCCGTGCCGGCCCGGCAGCGGGACCCGTTGATTCGGATTATTTGCCCGTCGTCCCGGCGCGCCCGCCTTGCCGCCTACCCAAGGCCCTTTACCTGTCAGGCTTTCCCTGCGACACCTGAGGCGCGACACCATGATCGGTAACCCGAGGCGTGCAATGAAACTGATCCTGTCTGCGGTTTTCTGGTTGGCCGCTGCGGCGGCCGCCGCCCAGGTTCCCTGCGGCGGTAGCTGGCGGTCCTTTCTGCAAGGCGTGCGCAGCGAGGCGCAGGCGCGCGGCCTGCCGGCGTATTCCGTCGAAGCCATCCTCGCCGGGGTGAACCAGAGCCGCAAGGTACTTGCCCGCGACCGGGCGCAGGGCGTGTTCCGGCAATCATTCCTGGAATTCTCCGGCCGCGCGGTGAGCGCCTTCCGGCTGAAGCGCGCGAAGGAAATGCGCAAGCGCTACGCGGCTGTGTTCGACGAGGAGGAGCGCCGCTTCGGCGTGCCCCGCGAAGTGATCCTGGCGTTCTGGGCGATGGAGACCGATTTCGGCGCCGTCACCGGCGACATTCACACCGTCAGCGCTTTGGCGACGCTGGCGCACGACTGCCGGCGACCGGAGATCTTCCGGCCGCAGCTTTTCGGAGCGATGGCGCTGCACGCCCGCGGCGACTTCGGCCCCGACACGACCGGCGCCTGGGCAGGCGAGATCGGGCACGTCCAGATGCTGCCCGGCGACATTCTCGAACTCGGTGTGGACGGCGACGGCGACGGTCATGTGCGCATGAAGTCGAGTGCGCCGGACGCCATCCTGACGGCGGCCAACATGCTCTCCCATCATGGCTGGCGGCGCGGCGAGCCGTGGCTGGTCGAGGTTACCGCGCCCGCCGGGCTTGACTGGTCGCAGACCGGGATGGGAAGCACGCGCAGCGTCCGTGAGTGGGAGCGTCTGGGCGTTAAGCCGCGTTCGGGTTCCGTCGCAGGCAACCTGCCGGCGGCGCTGATCCTGCCACAAGGGCGCAAGGGGCCAAAATTCCTTGTCTTCCACAACTTCACCGATGTCTTTCTGGAATGGAACAAGTCGCTGGTGAACACGCTGACGGCGGCCTATCTGGCAACCCGGATCGGCGGGGCGGAGCGCTATCTCAAGGGCAACCCGGAACCGAAGCTGCCCGACGAGCAGATGATGCTCCTGCAGCGCCGCCTCGCCGCGCGTGGCCACGACGTCGGCGCAATCGACGGTATTCTCGGCGCGTTGACCCGGGCCGCGGTTCGCAGCGAACAGGCGCGCCTTGGCCTTCCGGCGGACGGCTGGCCGACGGCCGCCCTGCTGGCCGCACTGAGATAACGGTCCGCGCCCGGGCGCGGCGGTGTGGACAAGGCGTATCACGCGTGCGCAGGCGTTTGAGTGTTTCCCGAGAGATGAAACGAGACAAGGGGTCATAGGCCCATGCGCGGAGCGCGCTGCCGTTTGACGGCCGGATGGCGGAAGCCGGCCGCCGCTTTTTCAATCTTTTCTTGAAAGTGATATATTGCCGCGGGACTTCCGCCACCCGCCTGCCTTGCCGATAGTGGGGAAATGCCGTCGGGGCGGCGACAGGGGAGGATTACGCATGACCGGTTCGGGACGGCTGACGACACATGTGCTGGACACCGCCAGCGGCGCGCCGGCGGCCGGGCTGCGGATCGGGCTTTTCGCCGTCGATGGCAGCGCGCGGCGCGAGATTTCGGCCCAGGTGACAAACCGCGACGGCCGCACCGACGCGCCGATGCTGGAAGGCGCCGATTTCGCCACCGGCTGTTACGAGCTGGTGTTCCATGTCGGAGAATATTTCCGCAGCCTGTCGGCGATCACCGATTTCGTTCCGTTTCTCGATGAAGTCCCGGTGCGCTTCGGCGTCTCGGACGCTTCGGCGCACTACCATGTGCCGCTTCTGGTCGCGCCCTATGGCTATTCCACCTACCGCGGGAGCTGACCGCATGACCGCGACGCGCCGCGAAATCCGGTTCCTTCTCAACGACCGCGAGGTGCGGCTGGACGATGTCCGCTCCGACGACACGCTCCTGGACTATCTGCGCCTGCGCGAACGTCTGCGCGGCACCAAGGAAGGCTGCGCCGAAGGCGATTGCGGCGCCTGCACGGTGCTGGTCGGGCGGCTTCTGGCCGGCGAACTGATCTACGAGACGGTCAATGCCTGCATCCGGTTTCTCGGCTCGCTCGACGGCTGCCACGTGGTCACGGTGGAGCATCTCGCCGCGCCGAACGGCGCGCTGCACCCGGTGCAGCAGGCGATGGTGGATTTTCACGGCTCGCAGTGCGGCTTCTGCACACCGGGGATCGTGATGTCGCTCTACGCGCTGTGGATGCGCGACCCTGCCCCGACGGGCGAGGCGGTGGAAACGGCGCTGCAGGGCAACCTCTGTCGCTGCACCGGCTACGAGCCGATAGTCCGGGCCGCGCAATCGGTTTCCGGCGATCCGGCGAACGATCCGCTGGTCGCCGAACGGTCTGTGATCACAAAGAGGCTGGAAACCATGAGAAACGGCGCGCGGGTTGAAATAACCGCTGGCGACGACCGGTTGATCGTGCCCGCCAGCGTCGACGACCTTGCCGAAGTACGCGCTGAAAACCACGATGCGACGATCGTCGCCGGGGCCACCGATGTCGGGCTCTGGGTCACCAAATTCATGCGCCCGATCTCGCCCGTCATCTTCATTTCTCACCTCGACGAGTTGCACCGGATCGACGAGACCGACGGCGGCACGACCATCGGCGCCTGCGTTACCTATACGGAATTGCAGGATGTGATCACAAAAAAGTTTCCTGAGATCGGCGAGTTCTGGAACCGCATCGGCGGCGAGCAGGTGCGCAACATGGGCACCGTCGGCGGCAACGTCGCCAACGGCTCTCCCATCGGCGATACGCCGCCCGTCCTGATCGCGCTCGGCGCCACCGTCACGCTGCGGCGCGGCGGCGAGCGCCGCACCCTGCCGGTGGAAGAGTACTTTGTCGCCTATGGCAAGCAGGACCGTGAACCCGGCGATTTCGTCGAATCCCTGCACATCCCCGACCCCGGCCCGGGCGAACGGCTGGCAGCCTACAAGATCACCAAGCGCCGCGACGAGGATATCTCGTCGGTCTGCGGCGCTTTCAACATCGCCATCGAGGCCGGCAAGGTTTCTCGCGCCGTGATCGCCTACGGCGGCATGGCGGCGATACCGAAGCGTGCGCACGCGGTAGAGAGGCTGATTGCCGGCAGACCCTGGAGCGAAAAAACCGTTACCGCCGCCCAGGAGGGCTTTGCCGAGGATTTCGCGCCGATCACCGACTGGCGCGCCTCGGCCGCGTACCGCGCGCTCGCGGCAAGGAACCTTCTGCGCCGGTTCTGGCTGGAAACCCGGCCCGGCAGCGGCGAACCTGCCATGCTGCGCCGTACCGATGCGGCCTGAGCTGGGAGGCGAGCGATGACAAGCGAAGCGACAACCGGGATCAGGGGCGCGGTCAACGACCCCGAGCGCCATGATTCCGGCCACAAGCACGTCACCGGCCTGGCCGAATATATCGACGACATGGCCGAACCGGCGGGCACGCTGCACGCCTATCTGGGACTTGCCGAAATCGCCTGCGGCGAAGTCCTGTCGCTCGATCTGTCGGATGTGCGGGCGCAACCGGGTGTCGTTGGAACCCTGACCGCCGAGGATATCCCCGGCCACAACGACGTCAGCCCCACCGGCAAGCACGACGACCCGGTCTTTGCCACCGATATCGAATTCCACGGCCAGCCGATCTTTGCCGTCATCGCCGAGACCCGCGAGGCGGCGCGGCGCGCCACGACGAAGGCGAGGGTCGAGTACAGCACCAGGCCGCATGTCACCGACGTGGCCGAAGCCGATGCGCGGGGCTATCCGCTGGTCACCGAGCCGCTGAAGCTGGAGCGCGGCAATGTTAAGGAGGGTTTCGCCAACTCGAAGAACCGGATCACCGGCAAGGTCCGCGTCGGCGGGCAGGAGCATTTCTATCTCGAAGGCCACATCGCGCTGGCGATCCCCGGCGAGGATGACGAGGTAACGCTTTTCGCCGGCACCCAGCACCCCAGCGAAGTGCAGCACATGGTGGCCCACGTTCTCGGCGTGCCGTCGAACGCGGTGACGGTGG
>JBHHXR010000013.1:0-26854 GCA_046757205.1 Paracoccaceae bacterium | reverse complement strand
CCGGCGTCGGCGGGCTGGCGGTGGCCGGGGCGGCGGCGGCGCGGGCGAATTGGGGCGAGGCGCCGAAAATCGTCGTTGTCGAGCCCGAAGCCGCCCAGGCGCTGTTCGCCGGCATCGCGGCGGGGCGGCCGGTGGTTTCGCCGGGGCCGGTGTCCAACATGGGGCGGCTCGACTGCAAGGAGGCGTCGCATCTGGCGCTGGGATACCTGGCGCGCGAGGCGGATGCGTTCATGACGGTGAGCGACGAGGCGGCGGCGGAGACGGCTGGCGTGCTGGCGGAACACGGCCTGGCGACCTCGCCTTCGGGCGGCGCGGGGCTTACCGGGCTGGCCTGCATCCGCGAAAACGCGGCGGCGATCGGGCTGGATGGTGCATCGCGGGTGCTGGCCTACCTGTCGGAAGGGCCGGCGGATGAGTGATTTCCCGGTCAGCGAGTACGAAACGCGGCTGGCGGCGGTGCAGCGGCGGATGCACGGCGCCGGAATGGACGCGATTCTGCTGACGACCGAGGCCGAAGTGCGCTATTTCAGCGGCTTCCGCACGCCGTTCTGGCAAAGCCCGACGCGGCCATGGTTTCTGGTGATCCCGGCCGACGGCAAGCCGGTGGCGGTGATCCCCGAGATCGGGGCGGCGGCGATGCGGCGGACCTGGGTGGAGGATATCCGTACCTGGGCCTCGCCCGATCCGGTGGATGACGGCGTGTCGCTGCTGGCGTCGGTGCTGGACGGCTGCGGGCGGGTGGGGCTGCCGATGGGCCGCGAGAGTTCACTGCGGATGCCGCTGCGGGATTTCGAGGATTTGCGCGGCCGTCTGCGGGGGGCGGAATTTGCCGATGCTTCCGACATGCTGCGGCAGGAGCGGATGGTGAAGTCGGAAGCCGAGATCGACCGGCTGCGGCGGATTTGCGGGATCGCTTCGGATGCCTTCGCCGACCTGCCCGGGCTGGCCGGGCCGGGCGTGCCGCTGTCCGAGGTGTTCCGGCGGTTCCGCATCGCGCTCTTGCAGCGCGGGGCGGACGACGTGCCCTACCTGGTCGGCGCCGCCGGGCAGGGCGGCTACGGCGACGTCATCTCGCCGCCTGCGCCGACGCCGCTGCGTGCGGGCGACGTTCTGATGCTCGACACCGGCGCCGCGCTGGACGGGTATTACTGCGATTTCGACCGGAATTTCGCTGTCGGTGCCGCCGACGAGAGCGTCAGGAGCGCGTACCGGACGCTGGTACGCGCCGTCGATGCCGGGCTGGCGACGGCGCGGCCCGGGGCCACCTGCGCCGGTCTGTTCCGCGCCATGGCGGCGGTTGTCGGCGGCGCGGGCGGCGATGTCGGGCGGATGGGCCACGGGCTGGGCATTCAACTGACGGAAAGCCCGTCGCTGGCGGCTTTCGACGACACGGTTCTGCGGCCCGGCATGGTGCTGACGCTTGAGCCGAGTATCGCGCTGGCGCCGGGGCGGATGCTGGTGCACGAGGAAAACATCGTGATCCGCGACGGCGAGCCGGAGCTGCTGAGCCGCCGGGCTGCGGAGGAAATGGCGGTGATCGCATGAAAACCCTGCCGTACGAACTCGACGACGGAGTCGCCGCAGAGGGCGCCATCGGGCTGATCGTCCTGCAGACCGACGAGACGCTGGAGCCGGAACTGCGCGGCGTCTTCGCCGGGGGCGTATCGCTCTACCACTCACGCATTCCCTGCGGGCGGGCGGTGACGGTCGAGACGCTGGCGCAGATGCGCGCCGACCTGCCGGCGGCGGCGGCGCTGCTGCCGCCGGGCTGCCCGTTCCGGGCGATCGGCTACGGCTGCACGTCGGGCGCCACGGTGATCGGGCCGCAAGAGGTGGCGGGGCTGGTCCGGCGGCACCATCCAAACGTGCCCGTCACCGATCCCCTGAGCGCCGTGATCGCGGCGCTTTCGCATCTCGACGCGCGGCGGATCGGCTTTCTGACGCCGTATTCGGAAACCGTCACGTCGGCGATGCGCGGCAGGCTGGAAGCGGCGGGCTTCGAAATCGCCTCGATGGGCAGCTTCGCGCAGGAGCAGGACAGGCTTGTCGCACGGATCACCGAGGCGGCCGTTCTGGAGGGTATCCGAGAGGTCGGGACCGTGGCCTGTGACGCGGTTTTCGTCTCCTGCACCAACCTGCGCAGTCTGGGGATCCTCGCGCGGGCGGAAGGGGCGTTGGGGCGGCCGGTGGTTTCCTCCAACCTGGCGCTGGCGTGGCACCTGCACGTGCTGGCCGGGCTGGACTGGAAGGAGCGGGCGCCTGGCCGCCTGTTCGCGCCATGACGCCCAAGAGCGGCCGGCGCGGATGGCGCCCGGCAACGGGCTTCGGCAGAGCCGGAGCACCGCGCGCCTTTATCGAAGGGACGAGGCCATGATCGGAAGGGCGGAAATCGGCCCGGCGCGGGAACGTATCGCACCCTATCTGCGGCGGACGCCCGTTTTCGAGACGGACGGCGCGTCTTTGGGGCTTTCCTGCCCTGTCACGCTGAAGCTCGAGCAATTGCAGCATACCGGCAGCTTCAAGCCGCGCGGGGCGTTCAATTCCCTGCTTACCCGGACGGTACCGGACGCCGGTGTGGTTGCCGTCTCGGGCGGAAATCACGGCGCCGCCGTGGCCTATGCGGCCAGTGTTCTGGGGGTGCCGGCGCGGGTGTTCGTGCCGGAATACGCCGAACCCACCAAGATTGCGCGGATACGCGGCTTCGGCGCCGAGGTGGTGGTCGTCGGGGACCGGTTTTCCGCCACCGTGGCGGCGGCGCGGGAACATGGCGGACACACCGGCGCGGTGCTGGTGCATCCCTATGACGACAGGGAAACGGTTGTCGGACAAGGCACGCTGGGCGCCGAGCTGGAAGAGCAGATGCCCGACCTGGACGTGCTGGTGGTGGCGGTGGGCGGCGGCGGGCTGATCGGCGGCATCAGCGCCTGGTACGGCACGCGGATCAGGATAGTGGCGGTGGAGTCGGCGGGAACGCCGACACTGGCGACGGCGTGGGACGGTGGACCGGAAGCGACGACAGAGGTCAGCGGGATCGCCGCGTCGTCGCTGGGCGCGCCAAGTATCGGCAGTATCTGTTACGGCATGGTGCGCGAGCGCATAGAGCGCCCCATACTTGTGAGTGATGCCGAAATCCTTGACGCGCAACGGCGCCTGTGGGCCGCGGCGCGGCTGATCGGCGAGCCGGGCGGCGTTGCCGCGCTTGCCGCGCTCACATCGCGCCGGTTCACGCCGCAGCCCGGCGAACGTGTCGGGGTTCTGGTTTGCGGCGGTAACGCCGATCCGAATTGGTTTAAGGTTTAATCAGCGAAGCGGGCTGATCCTGCGGAGAAGCGCCCGCCGCGCGCCCCGTGCAAGGTGGCGATGCGCCGGCGAGAGCGGCGCGGCTTAGCCGCCGCACCGGTACGCCGAGAACCCGTCGAGCACGTGGCAAACGTTCTTCTGAAGATCGAGCAGCGAGCTTCCTTGCGGGCCGTCATGGGAAATGATCACAAGCGCGACGCCGCCGGAAATGACGCCAAATGCCGTCGCGAGGCCGACGAATATGAGCGTCGCGCGGAGAGCCCGGACCGCGAAACCGCGAAGCGACGGCTTTGAGGCGCCCTTCTTCTCGGAATTCAGGATGCGGCGGTGATACGCGGTTCTCTCTTTCTCGAACGCGGCGCGGTCGGCGTCGAACAAATCCCGATCATATTTGAACTTTTCCCTTTCCGCGGCCTGATCGACCCTGAGGAGTCCCTTTGGTTGCAGTATTCGCGCCTGTTTCAATGCGGCGATCGCCTCTTCGACAGTTTCCGCCGCGAGTGTCAGAAGGGTCAGTTTTTCCACTCTCCGGTGCATAAGAACGCTCCATTTTCGTCAACCGGTGTGAAAAAAGCAGTTCGCAACACATGACGCATCCTTCATGCCCGGCAGCCGGACTCGCGGGTTCGAACTGCACCACCGGTCTCGGCCTGTAGGCTTGAATCGGCCGAGTACGGCAGTATCTACCGAAAAACTCGGCTGTAATATGACAGTAATTTGACGTGTCTCGGGCAGGTATTCGCAGCTTCAGACCACGGTTAGCGGCCGCAGGGATTCAGCGAAAACCGTTCGAGGACGCCGCAGATGCTCCGTTCCACGCCGGGCGCGGCACCATCTTGCGAAGCGTTGTAGGTGATCATCGCAAAAGCGACGCTGCCCAAGAGCACGCTGGCCACCGCCGTGAGCCCGGCTAAACCAGCCAACGTACGGCACGCCCGTGCGACAGGACCGCGCGATGCACGATGATTGCCGCCGTCCTTTTCCGCCGCCAGTATGCGCCGGTGGAAAGCGGTTCTCTCTTCCTCGAACATGGCGCGGTCCGTGTCGAACCTTTCCCGCTCTGCCTCGAATTTTTCCCAATCGGGGCTGTGATTTGCTTTCAGGGATCCCGTCGGCTGCAGTTTTCGCGCCTGACGAAGTGCCGCGATGGCTTCGTCCACGGTTTCCGTACCGAGCGCCAGCTGGACCAGTTTTTCCACTTTCCGATTCATTACGACTCTCCTTACTCGTTAACCGGGGAAAGGAGCCAGACGCCGGTCCACGGCCGCGAGGCCGTGTTCAGCAGTCGGAACCGTACGCTTGAATTGCGCCCCCGGACACGGCAGGCCCTGTCGGGTCAGCCGAGTAACGAGAAGCTAACGGCAAAACTTGGCGTCAATGTGGCTGGAATCCTGCCATGATGAATTTGAAGTTCGTTTCATCGACATCCGCCCTCCGAGCCGAATCGCCGCCCCCTCGACAAGCCCTGCCCGGCGGCACCGCCGGGCCGCGCCTCCGCCGGCTCCACAAACCGGGTGAGGGGCGGCGGGGCTCGCATTTCGTGGCGAACTGCCGATCCGGGGGACTGGTGATCGGAGAAGCCGCCGGCCGGCCGTCACCGGTCAGTCGAACACGATGACGTTGCGGCGCGCGTTCCCGGCCCGGGTTTCCGCCATCGCCTCGTTTATTTTCTCCAGGGGGTAGCGCCCGGTGATCAGCTCGTCGAGTTTCAGCCGGTTTTGGCGGTACATTTCGATCAGCCACGGTACGTCGCGCCGCAACACGGTGCGTCCCATGCGCGAGCCGAGCAGCGACCGGTTGACGATGGCTATGTCGACCGGGTTGTAGGTGACTTCGTCATCGTCGCCGGTCATGCCGACCATCACCACGGCGCCGCCCGGGGCCAGCAGATCGGGCGCCGACTGGAACGCGGCCGGGGCGCCGACGGCGACGAACACGTAATCGACGCCGATACCGCCGGTCAGCGCGCGCACCTGTCCCGGCACGTCGGGCGCCGAGGCGATGATGCCGTCGGTGGCGCCGAATTCCCTTGCCGTGGCGAGCTTTTCCTGCGTCAGGTCCAGCGCGACGATGCGCGAAGCCCCCATGAGGCGCGCGCCCTGAATGGTGTTGAGCCCGACGCCGCCGGCGCCGATGACGGCGCAGGTGCTTCCGGTGCGCAGTTTCGCGGTGTTGGTGACCGCGCCCACGCCGGTGATGACGCCGCAAGACAACAGCGAGGCGACGTCCATCGCGATGTCGTCGGGCAGTTTGATGCACTGGCTCTGATCGACCACGCATGCCTCGGCGAAGGCGGCGGTGTTCAGGCCCCGGACGATCGTTTCGCCGGCGCCGCCGGTCAGCGGGCTCGGGCGCGCCTCCCAGGCGTGGTGGCAGCAGGTCGGGTCGCCCGACGCGCAGGCCGGACAGCCGCCGCAGGACCAGATCAGGGTGGCAAGGACCCGGTCGCCGGGGGCGAACTCCGTCACGCCGTCGCCGGTCGACGTCACCGTGCCCGACGCTTCGTGGCCGTAGATCGCCGGCAGCGGGCCCCGCCAACGGCCATCGGCATAGGCGATGTCGGAATGGCAGATCGCGCAGGCCGCCAGCCTGACCGTGATTTCGCCCTTGCGCGGCGGCGCCAGCGTCACGTCCTCGATGACGAGCGGTTGTCCGAAGGCGCGGCATACGGCGGCTTTCATGGCGAACTCCGTGTTCCTTTCCCGGCGACACTGGCCCATGCGGCGCGGCGCGGCTGCACCGATTGCGACATCGCATGTCGGAGCGGGCAAGCGGCCCGCCGCTTACCGGCGGTGCCGCGCCGGCTGCCAAAATCCCGTTGCATTTGATCCCAATACAGCCCCCGCATCGGCCCATTTTGGCCCAACACCCGAGGTAGTACCCGGTCGTCCGCACGGTATGCGGGTGTGTTGCTTTCACGGTTGTCGCCAGCGAGGTGCGATATGTTCGAGTTTGTTTTACGCGGGTTTGCGGTTGCGTTGGCGGGTGTTTTCCTGGCGGCGGCCGATATTGCCGGTGGCGGCGTTTCGAGGGCCGAAGCCGGGTTTTCCGGCCAGCCGGGCGCCGGGCTGAGAGAGCTGGCCGAACGTTTTCAGGCGGAAACGCCGTATGTTGTCACTTTTCGCGAAGACGACACGGAACTTGACGACGAGGCGCGGCGGCGCCTCGACATCCAGGCCGCGTGGATCATCGCGCATCCGAACGTCAGGGCGAGGGTCTACGGACACAGCGCCAGGTTGGGCAATACCGCCTTTAACATGGCGATGGCGCTTCGCCGGGCATCGCTGGTTGCCGACTACCTGGCCGAAAAGGGCATCGACAGGTCACGGCTGGAGGCGATGGTTTCCCTTGGCGAGGAATTTTCCCGTATCGGTTTCCGCGGCGAATTCGCCGCCAACCGCCTGACGGTGACGGCGATCATCGGGCTGAGGCGCGATGGCCCCGACGCCTCGATGCCGGGCGGAAAACCGCGTTTCGATTCTGTCCTGGAACCGGTGTTTCCGGTTGCCGGCGGGAATATCCTTCGCCGCAGGTCCGGGCAGGGCGGTCACGGAGTGTGACATGCCGGACGCGCATGGCAATGCAATTTGAGAGCGCCAGGCACGGGCGGTGATTGCCCCGGTGCCCCGGGCTGCTCTAGACTCCTGGAAAATCCGGATCCCTTCGAAGCGGAACGGACCGGACAGGAAGGAGCGGACGGATGTGCGGAATCATCGGTGTCGTCGGACGCGAGGATGCGTCGGCGGTCATTCTCGACGCGCTGAAGCGGCTGGAATACCGCGGCTATGACAGCGCAGGCGTGGCGACGCTGAACGGCGGTGCCGTCGAGCGGCGCCGGGCGGTCGGCAAGCTGTCGGTCCTGGCGGCGCTGCTTGCCCACGAGCCGGTCGGCGGGGCGATCGGCATCGGCCATACCCGCTGGGCCACCCACGGGGCACCGAACGAGGTGAACGCGCATCCGCATATGGCCGGGCCCGTCGCGGTGGTGCACAACGGCATCATCGAGAATTTCCGCGAACTGCGCGAGGAACTGACCGCGAAGGGCAGGGTTTTCGAGACCGAGACCGACACCGAGGTCGTGGCGCATCTCTGCGCCTGGCATCTGGCGAACGGGCTGTCGCCGGAGGACGCTGCGGCGGCGACGCTTGCGCGGCTGCACGGCGCCTTCGCGCTGTGTTTCATCTTCGAGGGCCGCGAGGACCTGATGATCGCGGCGCGGCGCGGTTCGCCGCTGGCGGTCGGGCATGGCGAGGGAGAGATGTATGTCGGCTCCGACGCGCTGGCGCTGGCGCCGCTGACCAGCCGCATCACCTATCTGGAAGAAGGCGACTGGGCGGTGCTGACGCGCGCCGGCGCGACCATCCACGACGCGCTCGGCAATCTCGCCAACCGCGAGATGCGCCATGTCAATGTCGATCAGGTGGTGGTCGACAAGGGCACCCACCGGCACTTCATGGCCAAGGAGATCCACGAGCAGCCCTCGGTCGTCGCCTTTGCGCTCAGCAATTACATGAACCCGTCGCGCACGGCGGTGGAAATGCCGCGGCAGGTGCCGGATTTCTCGACCCTCGACCGGCTGGTGCTGGTGGCCTGCGGCACCGCGTTCTACGCCTGCAATGTGGCAAAGTACTGGTTCGAACAGATCGCGCGTATCCCGGTGGAAATCGACATCGCCTCCGAGTTCAGGTACCGCGAGCCGCCGCTGACCGGCCGCGAGGGCGCGGTTTTCGTCAGCCAGTCCGGCGAGACCGCCGACACGCTGGCGGCGCTGCGCTATGCCAGCGGCGCGGCGGCGGCGGTTCTGGCCGTCGTCAACGTGCCGGAAAGCTCGATCGCGCGCGAGGCCGATGCGACGTTGCAGATAATGGCGGGCCCGGAGATCGGCGTCGCCTCGACCAAGGCGTTCACCTGCCAGCTTTCGGTGCTGGCGGTGCTGGCGATCCACGCGGCGCGGCAGCGCGGGCATCTCGATGCCGACGGCGAGAGGCAACTGACGGCGGCGCTTTCGACATTGCCGCGCGCGATGTCCGGGGCCATCGGGCTGGCCGGTCAGATCGCGCATCTGGCGCGCGACCTCGCCAAGGCCCGCGATATCCTGTTCCTCGGCCGCGGCGCGCTCTACCCGCTGGCGCTGGAGGGGGCGCTGAAACTGAAGGAGATCAGCTACATCCACGCGGAGGGCTACGCCAGCGGAGAACTGAAGCACGGCCCGATCGCGCTGATCGACGACACCGTGCCGGTGATCTGCTTCGCGCCGGTGGACGGGCTGTTCGACAAGACCGTATCCAACATGCAGGAGGTGCTGGCGCGCGGCGGCCGGGTGCTTCTGGTCACCGATGCCGAGGGCGCGGCGGCCGCTTCCGAGGGGGTCTGGAAGACGCTGGTGATGCCGAAGGCAGATCCGTTCGTGGCGCCGATTCTCTATGCCGTGCCGGCCCAGTTGCTGGCGTATTACACGGCCGTCGAGAAGGGCACTGATGTCGATCAGCCGCGCAACCTTGCGAAATCCGTGACGGTGGAATAGCGGGGCACGGCGCGGCGGCAGGTCAGCTAGCCGAGACGGTGTTTTCTGTGATATGCAGTGCGGACATCCCGATCAAAGAGGATGCTTGCAGCAGAGAGGAAAAGCCAATGTGCGATATGTGCGTTATCAATTCCGTCAGGAAACGAATGCTGACACGCCGCGACCTGTTCAAGGCGGCCCCGGCGGCAGCTGCGATTGCCGCCGTCGGTGCGGCGCCGGCGGCGCTTGCGCAGTCCGCCCCGACGAAGGTCGTGGACATGACCCACACCCTGTCGGGCGATTTCCCGACCTATTTCGGGGTACCGGGGTTTTCCGCCGAACAGCAGTTCAATTTCGCCGAACATGGCTTCAACGTCTTCAATACCGCGATCAACGAACACACCGGCACGCATATGGACGCGCCGCTGCATTTTTCCGCCGACGGCCAGTCGGTTGATCAGATCCCGGTGGAAGGCCTGGTGTGCCCGCTGGCGATCGTCGACATCCGGGCCAAGGCCGACGGCGACGTCGAGGCGCAGGTCACCCCCGAAGACCTGGCCGCGTGGAAAGCCGCCAACGGCGATTTCCCGGACAATTGCTGCGTGGCGATGTATTCGGGATGGGAAAATCACCTTGGAACGCCGAAATTCCGCGGCGCCGACGATGCCGGCGTGCAGCACTATCCGGCGTTTCATGTGGAAGCGGCGCAGATGCTGATGGAAGAGACCGGAGCCGTGGGGATCGCCGTCGACACGCTGTCGCTGGACAATGGATCGTCGACGACGTTCGACACCCACTACACCTGGCTGCCGACCAACCGCTGGGGGCTGGAGAATGTCGCCAATCTCGGCGAATTGCCGGCCAGCGGGGCGACCATTGTCGTTGGCGCTCCCAAACATCGGGGCGGATCGGGCGGCCCGTCGCGGCTGATCGCGCTGGTCTGAATCAGGCCTTGCCGCCGGGCAATCCGCCGGGATTGCCCGGAAGGTGCCGTCTGCGGTCCGCGAAACCCGGATCGGCCGGCCGCGTCACCGGCAACGGATGGCATCCGCCGGCGGCCGGGGCGGCGCAGATCCGGCGCCGGCGCCGGCCCGTTTCCACCGGTCCGCGACGAAGTTCTTAGCGGCGCCGGGAAAATGCGCTATCATGGCTGCGTTCGGTATGGTGGGCGCCATGGCGACCGGCGGGGCGCCCGTCGCGGTGCGGTTTCGCGTACCGGGGAATTCACCGGCGTGCGGGGGCGTCACGTCTGCGCTGCCTCCGCCTGATACCTGCGGAGCCATGAGACAAATCATCGACACGCTGATCGCCGAGCGCGCGCCCTGGATCACCCGGCGGGACGCCAAGGTCCGCGTCGCCCGCAGCGTGCTTTACCGGCTTTTGGGATACGAACGGACGGTGGCGATCGCCGAGACGCTGCGGCCGATGGACGCGCACGGCGTGATGAGCGCCCTGGCACGGACGATCGCTTGCAGGGTTTCCGCCAGCGGGCTGGAGCACGTGCCGCGGTCGGGCGCTGCGATGATCGTCTGCAACCATCCCACCGGCATAGCGGACGGCATCGTTCTCTACTCGCTGATTGCCGCCGTCCGCCGCGATCTGTTCATCTTCGCCAACCGCGATGCGCTGAGGGTGCTGCCGCAACTGGAAGCTCTGATCGATCCGGTCGAATGGCGGGAGGAAAAACGCGATCACCGCTCGAACCGCGAGACCGTCGTCTACGCCAGGCGGGCGTTCGAGGCTGGGCGCGCGGCCATCGTGTTTCCCTCCGGGCGGCTGGCCAAGCGGCGCGGGCTGCGTCTGCACGAACGGCCGTGGATGCCGGCGGCGGCCGCGCTGGCGCGCAGGTTCGACCTGCCGGTGGTTCCGTTGCACATTTCGGCGCGAAATTCGGCCCTGTTCTATCTGTTCGATCTTCTGCATCCGTCGTTGCGGGACATCACGCTGTTCCACGAGGTTCTGAACAAGGCGCGGACGCCGTATTCCATCACCGTCGGCAGGCCGATCCCGGCGCACAAGCTGCCCGGCGATCCAGCGGCGGCGATTCAGGTGTTGCGCGACGCCACCCTGTCGCTGGCCGGTGCGGAACGGCAGGTTCCGCTGGCGCCGGGTCTGAGCCGGCTGATCAGAATGCGCCTCAGGCCGCTGCTCAGCGGTTAGGCCGGCGGCCTTCCGTGCGCGCCCGGAATCTTCCGTCACGGCAAATTTTCGTCATATTTTACGTGTATACGTCGTTTGCCCGAGATTCGCGCCGCCTATTGCCGTGTGGTGTGAACGGGGCGTGTGTGGGGGTAAAGGCGGTTTCCGCCCTTCTCGCATTTGTTAGCGTAACGGTGCCGGCCGAGTGGCGGATGGGCGCCGGTGTATTGAGTAGGTGGGGAAAAAAAGTGATCAACAACGCAAGTGGGCCCTACCGCCCGCTTTGGCGGGTCGTTCTGGAATTTATCGGATTCCGCTTCACGGACGACGATGCCAATACGCGGCGGATAACGCCGCGCCGTCGGAGCCGGCAGCTTTGACACAGGGAGCAAGTGCCGCTTCAGGCGGTTGAGTGGGGTTCAGGTTCTGAAACTGGTCTGCCGTGGGGGTGCAAACTTTCACGGCGGGCTTTTCGTGCGCTCAATCCATCCGAAAGTCCGGGCAGCAAGGGCGGGCGGGACGCCCGGCTCGGGGCATCCGGACGGGCGCGCCGGCGCGCGCGGCTGCTCAGGCTTCCTCCAGCCGGTCGGTCGCGGGGGGCGGCTTGTGTGACAGAGCGCTGACGCGTTCGAAAAGGTCATCGGAAAGCTCGAAGGTCATCGCGTCGAGTGACGGCGCGATCTGCGCCAGCGACCGCGCCGAGACGAGCGGATGCGTGACCGCCGGGTTCCGGGCCACCCAGGCCACGGCGAGTGTCGCCGGATGGGTGCCGATTTCGGCGGCCAGCGCCGCGAGGCCGCGCGCGGTTTCATGCATCCAGCCGACGCCGTAGCGCGCCTTGTAGGCGGCGTCGCGCAGGAGCCTGCCGTCGCCGGTTCCCGCCGCGTACTTGCCGGTCAGCAGTCCGCCGCCGAGCGGCGAGTAGGGCGTCACGTTGAAACCCTCGGATACCGACATCGGCAGGATCTCGACCTCGGCCTGGCGCTTCACCAGGTTGTACATGGGTTGAATGATGTTGATGCCCAGGCCCAGGCCCTGTGCGACGTGGCTTGCCTTCATGGTCTGCCAGGCGGAGAAGTTGGAGACGCCGATGTAGCGGATCATCCCGGCCTCGCGAAACCGGGCCAGCGCGCCGAACGTGTCTTCCAGCGGCGTCGCGTCATCCCAGCGGTGCAGGTAGAGGATGTCGATCATGTCCATGCCGAGCCGCCGCCGGCTCTGGTCGAACTGGACGCGGATTGTGGCGGGTTTGGAATCGCCGGGAAAGGCGCATTTCGTGGCGATCACCAGACCGTCGCGCTCGTGCTTCGCCAGCGCGCCGAGAATGCGCTCGGACGCGCCTTCGCCATAGGCAAAGGCGGTGTCGAAGAAGTTTATTCCCCGCGATCGGCAGGCGTCGTACATCGCCGCGCTTTCGGCCTCGTCGGCGCGGCCGCCGAACTGCATGGTGCCGAAGGCGAAGCGCGATGCCGCGGTGCCGGCGGGAGAGGTGATGCGTGGCGGTGTCATGGCATGTTTCCGAATGCAGGAAGGCCCGGCGGGGCCGGGCCTTCGAGTGTGCCTCGCGAAAGGTTACTTCGGCAATTCGCCTTCGATCCCCTCGACGTAGAAATTCAGGCCGGCGAGGGTGCCGTCGTCGGCGACTTCTCCGGCGGCCAGCCACGGCGAGCCGTCCTGCTTGTTGATCGGGCCGGTGAACGGGTGCAGCTTGCCGGCGGCGATGGCGTCGGCGGCGGCCTGCGCCTCGGCCTTCACGTCATCGGGAATGGCGTCGGAAAAGGGCGCCATGGCGTTCATGCCGGGGCCGATGCCTTCCCAGGCGTCCTCGCTCTTCCAGGTGCCGTCCATGACGGCCTGCACCCGGCGGACGTAGTACGGCCCCCAGTTATCCATGATCGATGTAAGCTGCGCGTGCGGGCCGAATTTCGACATGTCCGAAGCCTGCCCGAAGGCGTAGATGCCTTTCTGTTCGGCGATCGTCATGGCCGCCGGCGAGTCGGTGTGCTGCATCAGCACATCGACGCCCTGCTCGATCAGCGCGTTCGCGGCGTCGGCTTCCTTGCCGGGGTCGAACCAGGTGTAGACCCAGACGATCTTGAACTTGACGTCGGGGTTGACCGATTTGGCGGCCATGTACGCTGCATTGATGCCGCGCACGACTTCGGGGATCGGATAGGATGCGATATAGCCGATGGTGTTGGTCTTGGTCATCCGGCCGGCGATCTTGCCGATGACATAGCGGCCCTCGTAGAAGCGGCCCGAGTAGGTCGAGACGTTCTTGGCCCGCTTGTAGCCGGTGGCGTGCTCGAACTTCACGTTGGGGAATTTCTTGGCGACGTTGATCGTCGGGTCCATGTAGCCGAACGAGGTGGTGAAGATGATGTCGGTACCGGCCAGCGCCATCTGGGTCAGGACACGCTCGGCATCGGCGCCCTCGGGCACGCTTTCGACGTAGGACGTTTCGACCTTGTCGCCAAACGCCTCCTCGACCGCCTGCCGCCCGAGATCGTGCTGGTAGGTCCAGCCGAGATCGCCGACGGGGCCGACGTAGACGAAGCCGACCTTCACCGGTTCAGCGGCGAGTGCGCCGCCGGCGAGCCCGACCGCGACGGCGGCCGCGGCCGCCAGGGTTTTCAGTATTCGCATTCGATATCCTCCGTGTTGCGAAGCGGCCGGGGGGCCGCGGGGTTCTTTTTCGGTACTAGTGCGTGGCGTGGAAAACGCGTCCCAACGAAGCCGGCGCATTGAGCGCGGCGCGGGTGCGGTCCGCCGACATGATGACGAGAACAATAATCGTGACCAGATAGGGTGTCATCGACAAATACGCGGCCGAGATGCCGATGCCGATGGCCTGCATGTTGAGCTGCATGATGGTGACGCCGCCAAAGAGATAGGCGCCGAGCAGCACGCGGCTGGGTTTCCACGAGGCGAAGACGACGATCGCCAGCGCGATCCAGCCGGCGCCCGCCGTCATGCCTTCGGTCCATTGCGGAACCCGGACCAGCGACAGGTAGGCGCCGCCGAGGCCGGCGCAGGCGCCGCCGAACATGATCGCCAGAAAGCGGATTACCACCACGTTGTAGCCCAGCGAGTGGGCGGCGTCGTGGTTCTCGCCGACAGCGCGCAGGATCAGCCCGCCGCGGGTGCGGTTGAGGAAATACCAGACGGCAAGAACCAGCGCGAGCGAGAAGTAGACCATGAAGTCATGGCGGAACAGGAGCGGGCCGAGCACCGGAATGTCGGAGATCACCGGCAGATCGAGATGCGGCATTGGTGGCGGTTTCTGCCCGGTGTAGCCGTGCCCGGCGAGCGCGGCGAGGCCGAGGCCGAACAACGTCAGCGCCAGGCCGGTGGCGACCTGGTTCGACAACAGATATTGGGTGATGAACGCAAATATCGAGGCCAGAAGCGCCCCGGCGGCGATCGCCGCGAGCAGGCCGAGCCACGGCGAACCGGTTTCCACCGACGCGGCGAAGCCGGAAATCGCGCCGATGATCATCATGCCTTCGACGCCGAGGTTCAGGACGCCGGCCTTTTCCACCACCAGCTCGCCGAGCGCGGCCAGCAGGATCGGCGTGGCCGCGACCATCAGGCTGACGGCCAGGGCAATCGGGTTGAGAGCGGAAAAATCCATGTCAGCCAATCTCCGGTCTGATGATGCGAAGGCGGTAGGTGGTGAATATGTCGAGCGCCAGAAGGAAGAACAGCATCATGCCCTGGAACACGCTTATCGCCGCGGCGGGAACGCTGAGGATGAACTGGGCCGTTTCGCCGCCGATATAGGTCAGCGCCATGACCAGCCCCGCCAGCAGGATGCCGAACGGATTCAGGCGTCCGAGGAAGGCGACGATAATGGCCGTAAAGCCGTATCCGACCGGGAAGTTGGTGGTCAGCTTGCCGGCCGGGCCGACCGCCTCGAACAGTCCCGCCATGCCCGCCAGCGCGCCCGAAATGCCGAGGCAGGCGGCGATGATGAGCGGCGCTTTCACGCCCGCGAAGGCGGCGGCGCGCGGCGACTGGCCCGCCAGCTTGACCTGAAACCCGAAGATATGGCGTTCCATCAACACATAGGCGACGACGACGGCGATCAGCGCCACCAGCACGCCGACATGAATGCCGAGCGGTTCGTACAGGATCGGCAGAGTGGTCGAATCGGCGTCCTGGAAGCTGCGCGATTCGGGGAAATTGAAGCCAACCGGGTTGCGCATCGGTCCGGTGACCATGGCCGCCAGGAAATTGTACGAAACGTAGACCAGCATCAGCGAAACGAGAATCTCGTTGGCGTTGAACCTGATCTTCAGGATGGCCGGTATCATCGCCCAGAGAAACCCGCCCAGCGCCCCGGCGACGGTCATCAGCGGCAGGATCCACGGGCCTTCGTAGCCCCACAGCGCCAGTCCGACGGCGCCGCCCGTGACCGCGCCCATGACGAACTGGCCCTCGGCGCCGATGTTCCACACACCGGCGCGAAAACCGATCGACAGGCCGATGGCGATGAGGATCAGCGGGCCGGCTTTTACCAGC
This sequence comes from Paracoccaceae bacterium, assembly GCA_046757205.1. Taxonomy (GTDB): domain Bacteria; phylum Pseudomonadota; class Alphaproteobacteria; order Rhodobacterales; family Rhodobacteraceae; genus JBHHXR01. The sequence continues at coordinate 11,388 of JBHHXR010000013.1, read as the reverse complement.
AGCTGCGAGCGCGAATACGATTGCAGGAACGGGTCGAGAAAGATGATCCGGATGGCCTCGAACGGGTTCTTGCCGAGGATGGCAAACAGGATGCCGCCCGCGATCATGGTCAGGACGACCGCAGCGACCGGCGTCAGAACCTGCATCAGCGGCGAGGTGCGCGGGCGGTGTTCAAGCCGAAGCATGGGCATCCTCCTCGAGATGACCGCCCATCATCAGGCCGATCTTTTCAACGTTCAGGCCTTGCGCGTCGGTCGGCACCGAAAGGTGCCCGCCCGCCAGCACGGCGAAGGTGTCGGATATCTCCATCAACTCGTCGAGGTCCTGGCTGATGACCAGAACCGCCGCGCCGTCGGCGGAAAGCTGGCGCAGCGCCACGCGGATCGCCGCCGCGGCGGCCGCGTCAACGCCCCAGGTCGGCTGGTTGACGACGAAGACGTCGGGTTTTTGCAGGACTTCGCGCCCGATGACGAATTTTTGCAGATTGCCGCCGGACAGCGAACGCGCCGGTGTCGTGACGCCTGGCGTCCGCACGTCGAACGCCTCAATGACCGCCTTCGCGAAACTGTCGGTGGCATCCGCTTTCACGAAGCCGTTCCATGTCAGTTTCTGGCGCAGCCGTCCGGTCAGCAGGGCGTTCTCCGAAAGGCTCATTTCCGGCGCGGCGGCGTGGCCCAGGCGCTCCTCCGGGGCGGCGAGCAGGCCCAGCACGCGCCGGTCGTTCGGTCCAAGGTGACCGACCGACAGGCCGTTCAGGACGATCTGCCCGCTCTCGACGGTCCGCTCGCCGGACAAGGCCAGCATCAGTTCGTCCTGGCCGTTGCCGGCAACGCCGCCGATGCCGAGAACCTCGCCGGCACGCAGCGACAGGGAGATTCCGGCCAGCGACGTGCCGAAGGGATCGTCGGAATCGAGCGTGAGATCCGACAGCTCAAGCACCGTTTCGCCGGGGTGGAACTCACGCGCCCCGGGCATCTCCAGCTCTCCGCCGATCATCATTTCGGCCATCGAGTGCGCGGTTTCCTCGGCCGGAATGCAATCGCCCACCACCTTGCCGGCGCGCAGGATCGTCGCCTTGTCGCAGAGCGCGCGGATTTCTTCCAGCTTGTGGGAGATGTAGAGGATCGCGACGCCTTCGGAGGACAGCGTGCGCAGGGTTTCGAACAGCGTATCGACTTCCTGCGGCGTCAGGACCGATGTCGGCTCGTCCATGATAAGCAGGCGCGGGTTCTGCAGAAGGCAACGCACGATTTCCACTCGCTGGCGCTCGCCCACCGACAGATCGCCGATCAGCCGCGTCGGATCCAGCGGCAGGCCGTAGACGGTGCTGATCTCGGTGATCTGGCGGGACAGAAGGTTCCGGTTCGGCGGGTTGTCCATGCCAAGCGCGATGTTTTCGGCAACGCTGAGCGCCTCGAACAGCGAGAAATGCTGGAACACCAGGCTGACGCCGGCGGCGCGCGCCTCGCTGGGCTTGTGCGGCGTGAAGGTGGCGCCGTGTATCTTCATGGTTCCGCTGTCGGGGCGCACCAGGCCGTAGATCATTTTCACCAGCGTCGACTTGCCGGCGCCGTTCTCGCCCAGCAGCGCGTGCACTTCGCCGGGTTCGACGGAGAAACTGACCGAATCGTTGGCGAGCACGCCGGGATAGCTCTTGGTGATGCCGGAGACTTCAAGCAGGTTCATGCCGTGGTTTCCCGGTCGCTGTCCGGCGCGGTGTGACGCGGGGCGGTTTCCGCAGACAGGCAGAGGCCGGGCGCACATCGCCCATGCGGTGTCGATCCGAACATGATCCCTCTCTGTTGGTGACTCGTTTTTCTTAACTCGGCCCGGTTTTTGCACGAAACGCAAGCCCGGCGAGTTCGATGAGAGTTCGTGGTTTCCTCCTGCGGCGTCCCGCGCTAGGATTTCCGGCATGTCGCCGCCCCCCCGATTCATCCATCTCAGACTGCACAGCGCCTACTCGCTTCTGGAGGGGGCGGTGCAGATCCGGGATCTTCCTAAGTTATGCGCCGACAAGGATTTTCCGGCCGTCGCACTGACCGACAGCGGCAATCTGTTCGGCGCGCTGGAATTTTCCGAGACAGCCGCGAAAGCCGGGCTTCAGCCGATAATCGGCTGCCAGTTTCAAACAAAATTTGAAAGTGATACACAGGCCGGCGAGCGGGCCCCCGGCCCCCGCCCGCTGGTGCTTCTGGCGCAGAACGAGACCGGATACCGTAACCTTCTGAAGCTCAGTTCGTCCAGTTTTCTGGGATCGGGAGAGGCCCTTCCGCATGTCACGCCGGAGCAGGTTTCGCTCCATTCGGCCGGTCTGATCTGCCTGACCGGCGGCTCGGAAGGGCCGGTCGGTTGGCTTTTGCGGTCGGGCCGGGAAGCGCAGGCCAGGGCGTTTCTGGAGCGCCTGGCCGGCTGTTTTCGCGACAGGCTCTATGTCGAGTTGCAGCGTCACCCGGTCGCCGGAGCGCGCCGCACACCGGCCGAGGCCGCGACGGAGCCGGGAATGGTCGAACTGGCCTACGCGCTGGATCTGCCGCTGGTCGCCACCAACGAGGTTTTCTTTCCGACCCGCGACATGTTCGAGGCGCATGATGCCCTGATCTGCATCGCGGAAGGCGCCTATGTCGATCAGTCGGAACCGCGCCGCAGGCTGACCGATGAGCACTACTTCAAGTCGCAGGACGAAATGGCGGAGTTGTTCGCCGATTTGCCGGAGGCGCTGGAGAATACCGTCGAAATTGCGCGGCGCTGCGCTTTTCGGGCGCGCACCCGCAAGCCTATCCTGCCGCGTTTCGCCGAGGACGAGGTCGAGGAACTGCGCCGGCAGGCGCTCTCCGGCCTGAAGGACAGGCTGGCCGTTGTCCCGCACGCCGCCCCGGAAGCGGAATACCGTAAACGTCTGGATTACGAATTGGCGGTCATCGAGAGCATGGGCTTTCCCGGCTACTTCCTGATCGTCGCCGATTTCATAAAATGGGCCAAGGAGCATGGCATTCCGGTCGGCCCGGGGCGCGGCTCCGGCGCCGGCAGCCTGGTAGCCTATTCGCTGACGATCACCGATCTGGACCCGTTGCGCTACGGCCTGCTGTTCGAGCGGTTTCTGAACCCCGATCGCGTGTCGATGCCCGATTTCGACATCGATTTCTGCATGGACCGGCGCGAGGAAGTCATCGCCTATGTGCAGCAGAAGTACGGCCGCGAACGGGTGGCGCAGATCATCACTTTCGGCGCGCTTCTGTCGAAGGCGGCGGTGCGCGATGTCGGCCGCGTGTTGCAGATGCCCTACGGGCAGGTGGACAGGCTGGCGAAAATGATCCCCTCGGACGGGGTCAGGCCTGTCTCCATCGAAAAGGCCCTGGCCGACGAGCCGCGGCTGCGCGAGGAGGCGCGCCGCGAGGAGGTTGTCGCGCGGATGCTGGACTACGCGCAACGCATCGAGGGCCTGTTGCGCAACGCCTCGACCCATGCCGCCGGCGTGGTGATCGCCGACCGGCCGCTGGACGAGCTGGTGCCGCTCTACCGCGATCCGCGCTCTGAAATGCCGGCCACCCAGTTCAACATGAAGTGGGTGGAGCAGGCGGGGCTGGTGAAATTCGACTTCCTCGGGCTGAAGACGCTCACCGTGATCCAGTATGCGCTCGATCTCCTGAAGGCGCGGGGCGTCGAAATCGACATCGGGACGATCCCGCTCGACGACGCGAAGACCTACGATCTCTACGCCTCGGCGGCGACCGTCGGGGTGTTCCAGGTGGAAAGCACCGGCATGCGCGACGCGCTGCGCCAGATGCAGCCCGACTGCATCGAGGACATCATCGCGCTGGTCGCGCTCTACCGGCCGGGGCCGATGGAAAACATCCCCAAGTTCTGCAACGTCAAGAACGGCCGCGAGGAGCGCCAGGGCCTGCACCCGAGCATCGACCCGATACTCGACGAGACCCAGGGCATCATCGTCTACCAGGAACAGGTGATGGAAATCGCCCGCAGGATGGCCGGCTACTCTCTCGGCGGCGCCGATCTGCTGCGCCGCGCCATGGGCAAGAAGATCCAGTCCCTGATGGACGAGGAGAAACCGAAGTTCATCGAGGGCGCCAAGGCGAACGGCGTCGGCGAACCGAAGGCGACCGAGGTGTGGAACCTGCTCGACAAGTTCGCCAACTACGGGTTCAACAAGTCGCACGCCGCCGCCTATGCGGTGGTCAGCTACCAGACCGCCTGGCTGAAGGCGAATCATCCGGTGGAGTTCATGGCCGCCGCGATGAACTGCGATATCCACCAGACCGACAAGCTGAACGTCTACAAGCAGGAGCTGGACCGGCTGCAGATCGCACTGGTTCCGCCCTGCGTGAACCGCTCCGGCGCCACCTTTACCGTGTCTGACGGCAAGGTCGCCTATGCGCTCGGGGCGTTGAAGAATGTCGGCGTCGAAGCGATGCGGCTGATTGTCGAGGCGCGCGAGGCCGGCGGAGAATTCGTCGATCTCGTCGATTTCGCACGCCGCGTCGATCTGCGCAGGATCGGCAAGCGGCCACTGGAAATGCTGGCGCGGGCCGGCGCTTTCGATCTGCTGGATTCCAACCGCCGCAAGGTGCTGGACAGCATCGATGCGCTGGTCGCCCACTCGGCCGCGACGCATGACGAACGCACATCGGCGCAGGTCAGCCTGTTCGGCGACGCCGGCGAGGACCTGCCGGCGCCGCGCCTGCCGATGCCCGAGGACTGGCTGCCGACCGGGCGCCTTGCCGAAGAACACCAGGCCGTGGGCTTTTACCTTTCGGGGCATCCGCTGGACGACTACATGCCGCTGCTGAAACGCCAGCGGCCGCCGGTGATGACGCTCGGTGAAGTAACGCAGAAGGCCCAGGGCGCGCCGCTGGCGGCAAGGATCGCCGGCACGGTATCGCGGGTGCAGATCCGCAAATCGGCGCGCGGCAACCGCTTCGCCTTCGTCGAGTTGTCGGACCCGACGGGGCTGTACGAAGCGACGGTGTTTTCCGACACGCTGGAGAAATACCGCGACCTGCTGGAACCGGGACGGAACGTCGTGCTGTCGGTCGAGGCGAATATCGACGGCGATACGCTGAAGCTTCTGGCCCGCACGGTGGTGCCGGTCGAGGAGGCGACGGAAGGCGCGGCCGCCGCGGGATTGCGGATATACATCAACGCCGAAAGCGCGGCGGGTTCGGTCCGTGCGGTCCTGGACCGGTCGCGGGGCCGCACATGCGGGCCGGTGAATCTGGTGCTGATGGATCCGGATCTGCCCGGCGAGGTGGAGATGGCGCTGGCCGACGAATACCCGCTGACGCCGCAGATCAAGGGCGCGATCAAGGCGGCCCCGGGGGTGGTGTTCGTCGAGGATTTCTGACGGCGCGGGCCGGAACCTCAGAACCGCCCCTCGCGCAAGAACTTCACCGTCGCCGCGATCACATCGCGGTTCAGCATCATCACCGAATGCGCGACGGGCAGCTTGATCCGCTTGCCTTCGGGCGCGTTGCCCCAGGCGCTCTTGACCGACACCTTGCCGTCGTTCTCGCCCTCTATCCCGGTCAGGCGGCCGAGCGCCTCGGGGGCGGCGGTGCCGGCGATGGCGCCGATGTCCAGCCCGCTGTCGTCGATGCCGCCGTTGGGGCGCAGATCCTCGAGGGCGGGGCCCATGACCGGCGCCAGAAAATCCACCGTCTCGGCGATTTCCGAGCCGAAATTGGGGGCGCCGAGCTGGACGATGCGGCCGCGGCGCTGGGGCGGCAGGCGCAGCATCAGGTGTTTGGCCAGCACGCCGCCGAGAGAATGACCGACCATGTGCAGCCTTCCCGCCTTCGGCAGGCGACGAAACAGACCGTCCACGAGTTCGGCGATCCCCGCCTCGCGCGACGGGTAGTCCAGCGTGACGGTGTCGAACCCGGCCCATTGCAGCCGCAGCGCCATGTAGCGCATCGAGGTGGAGCTTCGCCCCAGGCCGTGCAGGAGGATGACGGTCTCCATCCTGTTACCAGTGCGGCGGTTTCTGGTCGGCCGGCGGCACGGTGACGGATGCGTCCGCCTCGGCTTCGGCGGCGCGTTGCATCAGCAGGGCGGCGCGCCGGTTCAGCGTGTCGATCTCCGTCTGCTGGCGGTGGATTACGGCGCTCAGCTCCTCCACCACCCGGGACAGGTGGGCGAGCTCGGATTCCAGTTCCGTCAATCGCGCGTCGGAATTCGTCATCTGGCCCTTTCCATTGATTTCGATGTAGGCCGGAGGCGGGGCGCGCGCAAGGACGGTCCGTCGGTGATCGACGCGAAGCGCGCCGGGAAAACGCGCGGAGTTCTTCACGTGGCGCCGTGCGCAGTCTTGTGCACCACCGCGCTGCCGGATTGAGTTTTTGTTGCCGCGGCGGGCTGCGGCATGTAACCGGTGCCGCGAAGGAGAGGCGATTGTCGTTCACCGAGCATCAACTGCGAAACGCCATGGGGCGCTTTGCCACCGGGGTGACGATCGTGACGACGATGACGCCCGACGGACCGCTGGGAATGACGGTGAACAGTTTCGCCTCGGTCTCGCTCGATCCGCCGCTGGTTCTGTGGTCGCCGGCGCGCAAGTCGAAACGGTTTCCCGCATTCGAGGCGGCGGGTCATTTCGCGATCCATGTTCTGGCGGCGGACCAGATCGCGCTGGCCCACGCCTTCGCGCGGGCGGGCGACGCGTTTCACGGCGTGGAATACGGGTCCGGCGAGGGCGACACGCCGCTTCTGAAGCACTTTGCGGCGCGTTTCGAGTGCCGCCACGCCGCCGGCTACGATGGCGGCGATCACCTCATCGTCGTCGGCGAGGTGACGCGGATAAGAGAGCGCGAGGTGCCGCCGCTGATCTATCACCGCGGCGCCTATGGCGCGCTTGCCCCCTGACCGGCCATCCGTTAGGAACGCGCGAACCGATCGGGGCCCGAAAGGCATGGCCAGGGAAAAGAAACAGAAAATCCGCCGCCCCAAGGCAGAAACGCCGAAGGGATTCCGCGACTATTTCGGCACGCAGGTGGCCGAGCGAAACGCCATGCTGGCGAAGATCACGGATGTCTATCACCGCTACGGGTTCGATCCGCTGGAGACCCCGGCCGTCGAGACGCTCGAGGCGCTGGGCAAGTATCTGCCGGATGTGGACCGGCCGCACGCCGGGGTCTTTGCCTGGCAGGACGAGGACGAAAGCTGGATGGCGCTGCGCTACGACCTGACGGCGCCGCTGGCGCGCGTCTACGCGCAGTTCCGGGGCGATCTGCCGGTGCCCTACCGGCGCTATGCGGTGGGGCCGGTGTGGCGCAACGAGAAGCCGGGGCCGGGGCGCTACCGGCAGTTTTACCAGTGCGACGCCGACACCGTGGGCACGCCGACCGTTGCGGCCGACGCCGAGATCTGCGCCATGCTGTGCGACGCGCTGGAGGCGGCGGGGATCGAGCGCGGGGATTATGTCGTGCGGGTGAACAGCCGGAAGGTTCTGAACGGCGTGATGGACGTGGCGGGCGTGCTGGACCCGTCCGACCTGTCGCGTTTCGAAGCCGAACGCGGCATCGTCATGCGGGCGATCGACAAGCTCGACCGGCTGGGAGAGAGCGGCGTGCGCGCGCTTCTCGGCAAGGGGCGCCGCGACGAGAGCGGCGATTTCGCCGAGGGCGCCGGGCTGGGCGACGAGCAGGCGGCGATCATCATGGACTTCATGGCGGCGCGGCGCGACAGCGGCGCCGCGACGGCCGGCCGCCTGCGCGAAATCGTCGGCGGCTCGGCGGCGGGCGGTGACGGCGTTGACGAGCTGGCGCGGATGTCGGAGCTTCTGGAGATGCAGGGATACGGCGAGAACCGCATCCAGATCGACCCCTCGGTCGTCCGTGGCCTCGGCTATTACACCGGCCCGGTCTACGAGGCGGAGCTGACCTTCGAAATCCACGACGATAAGGGCCGCAGGCGGCAGTTCGGTTCGGTCGCCGGCGGCGGGCGCTACGACGACCTGGTGAAGCGCTTCACCGGGCAGGAAGTGCCTGCGACGGGGATATCCATCGGAGTGGATCGCCTGCTGGCGGCCTTGCGGGAAAAGGGGCGGGTCGGCAGCGCGGCGGCGGGACCGGTGGTGGTGACGGTGATGGACCGCACCAGGATGGCGGAATACCAGTCGATGGCGGCGGAGTTGCGCAATGCGGGCGTCCGGGCGGAGGTCTTTCTCGGCAATCCCAAGGACATGGGGCGGCAGTTAAAATACGCCGATCAGCGCGGTGCGGCGGTGGCGGTCATTCAGGGCAGCGACGAGGCGGCTGCGGGCACCGTGCAGCTGAAGGACCTGGCGCTGGGCGCGCGTCTGGCGGCGGAACTAGAAACCCGCCAGGAATGGCGGGCGCAGCCGGCGCAGATCGAGGTGGCGCGCGGCGATCTGGTCGCCGAAGTCAGGAAAATGATCTCCCGGGCGGACGGCTAGGCTATGCTGGCGGCACGCGCGTATCTCAAGGAGGGGCGCCGCGGCACCGCGCTGGCCGAATTGCAGGCCGAGACGCGGCGGCTTCTGTCGGCCTTCGAGCAGGCCGGCGCCGAACAGGTGGAGCCGGGGGCGCTGCTGCCCGCCGATCTCTTGCTGGACCTTTACGGCGAGGATATCCGCGCCCGCGCCTATGTCACCGACGATCCGGTCAACGGCGAGCAGGTGCTGCGGCCGGATTTCACTGTGCCGGTGGTGCAAATGCACATGGCGGGCGGCGCGGAGCCTGCGCGCTGCACCTATGCCGGCCCCGTCTGGCGGCGGCAGGAGCCGGGATCGCCGCGCCCCACGGAATACCTGCAGGTCGGTTACGAGGTGTTCGGCGGCGACGATCCGGCGGCCGCCGACGCCGAGGTTTTCGCCCTGTTCAGCAGCTTGCTGGCGGATGAGCCGCTGCGCGCCGTCACCGGCGACATCGGCGTCCTGCTGGCGGCCATCGCGGCGCTGCGCACCACGGAACGACGCAAGGCGGCGCTGCGCCGCCACGTCTGGCGGCCGGTGCGGTTCCGCCGCCTGCTCGACAGGTTTTCCGGCCGTGTGGCGGTATCGCAATCCCGGCAGCGCCTGCTGGCGGAGGGCCGGCCGGGGGGCGTGCCGCTGGTCGGACTGCGCAGCGCGGAAGAAATCGACCTGCGGATCGCGGTGCTGCGCGAGGAGGCGGCGACGGCCCCCCTGTCGGACGAGGAAGTGGCGCGTTTCGACGCGTTGGCCGAATTGCGGGTCCCGGTCGCCGCGGCGGCGGATGCGCTGGCCCGACTGGCCGGGGATGCGCCCGAACTCGCGGCGGCGGCGGAAAGACTGGCACGGCGGTCGGAGGCGCTGGTCCGTCTCGGCATCGACGTCGAGGGGCTGGTGTTCGACGCCGGTTACGGTCGCACCACCATGGAATACTACGACGGCTTCGTGTTCGGCTTCGAGGCCTCGGGCCGCACCGACCTGCCGCCGATCGCCACCGGCGGTCGCTACGACGCGCTTACGCGGGTGCTCGGGCAGGGGCGCGGCGTGCCGGCGGCGGGCGGGATAATCCGGCCCGAGGCGCTGCTGTCCCTGCGGGCAGGCCGGTCATGAGCGGGCTGAAGCTCGGCCTGCCGTCGAAGGGGCGGTTGCTGGAAAAGACGGTCGCGTGGCTGGCCGGGCGCGGCATCCGCGTCGAACGCGTGCCGGACGGCCGGGAATACGCCGGCGCCGTGACCGGTATCGGCGGCGTGTCGCTGGTGCTCCTGCCGGCGGGCGAAATCCCCCGGGAACTGGCGGCCGGGCGCATCCATCTCGGCGTCACCGGTCAGGACCTGGTGCGCGAGAAGCTCCCGGAGATGGAATCCGGCGTGACCGAGATCCTGCCGCTGGGGTTCGGCCGGGCCGATCTGGTGCTTGCGGTCCCGAAGGCGTGGGCCGATACCGAGACGCTGGACGATCTCGACGCGGTGGCGGCGGCGTTCCGCGCCCGCCACGGCTTCCGGCTGCGGATCGCCACCAAGTATCACAACCTGGTGCGGGAGTTTCTCCGCAAGGCCGCCGTGGCCGACTACCAGCTGGTCGACAGCCAGGGTGCGACCGAGGGGACGGTGAAGAACCTGACCGCCGAGGCGATCGCCGACATCACCTCGTCGGGCGATACGCTGCGGGCAAATCACCTCAAGCCGCTGGCCGACGGGCTTGTCCTGCGCAGCGAGGCGACGCTATACGCCAGCAGGGCGGCGGATTGGGCGGATTCCGAAAAAGCGACGCTGGACGAATTGTGCCGCCGCGCCGGGCTGGCCGTTCCCGGCCGGATCGTGTGAACGGTATGCGAATCATCGGCATCCGGTGGCGCAAGACGCCGGGCAGGAACCGGTTTTCCGCCTTCACCGCACGCCGATCCGCGCCAGTTCTTCCTGCAACTCGGCCGGGATAGACCGGTCGGCGCCCGTCCGCGCGAGGTCGCGCGGCGCGTCCCTGGCTTCGAGATAGCGCCAGCCCTGGAAGGCGCGGCGCGGCTGCGCCTCGGTGCGGATCAACTCCGGGTCCATGACGATGGCGCAGCGGCGGATGCCGTCGGCGCCGATGCGTTCGTCGAACCGCAAGACGCGCTGGCGCACGCGGATGACGCCGCCGATCACCCAGTAGAGCGAGCCGCCACCGAGGATTTCACCGGCGCGGCGCGGCCACATGCGGGTGACATGCCGCGTGAAGTATTCCTCACCCCGGGCACGTGCCTCGGCGCGCTTGCGGTCGCGCCACGCCTGAAGCTCGGCGACGCTGGAGACGCCGACGCAGAGTTTGACGAGGTTGAGTTTGCCTGCCATTTCGTTCGATTCCCGCCCGCCGAAAGGTTAACAGAGCACGGAGCGACCGCAATGCCGCTTTTGCGGCGTCACGCCCTCATGTACGTTGACCTGACCGCGACTTAGGCATATCTTGTACCCCCTCCCACGCAAACCGCAAGGATAGGCCCCGTGAGCCGCTTCTCCGCCCCGATATCCGAGTCCATCTGGGACATGAAATACCGGTTCAAGACGGCGGAGGGCACGCCCGTGGACGAAACCGTCGAGGATAGCTGGCGGCGGGTCGCCAAGGCGGCCGCGGCGACTGAAAAAGACCCGGCTGCCTGGGAAAGCCGGTTTTTCGCGGCTCTTGAGGATTTCCGTTTCCTGCCTGCCGGACGGATACTGGCGGGTGCGGGAACCGGGCGCGCGGTGACGCTCTTCAACTGCTTCGTCATGGGCACCATCCCCGACAGCATGGAAGGCATCTTCGACAACCTCAAGGAAGCGGCGCTGACCATGCAGCAGGGCGGCGGTATCGGCTACGATTTCTCCACGCTCCGGCCGCGCGGCGCACCGGTCAAGGGGGTCGGCGCCGATGCCTCGGGGCCGCTTTCCTTCATGGACGTGTGGGACGCCATGTGCCGCACCATCATG
>JBHHXR010000012.1:0-27299 GCA_046757205.1 Paracoccaceae bacterium | reverse complement strand
GACGTTGCGCGGGCGCGGTTGCTGGGATCCTGGCATGACACTCTCACCGGAAATTCTGAATCGCGTCGGGGAAGCAAAACACCAGTTGCCATCTGATTCTCAATCAGAAACGTCACGCAGGGGGCGTAAATCCTGCAACCGGAAAGAAGGGGTGGGAATGACGCATCGTGACGTGTAGGAAACGCCAAACCGCCGGGGGCGGGCAACGGCACGCCGCCAGATTTCCGGAGAATAACCGATGAGCCATGTTTTCTATCGCCATTCGAAATCGGAACCGCCCGTGGCTGTGGGCGGCGAGGGGTGCTTTGTGATCGACGCATCGGGCAACCGTTATCTGGACGGATCGGGCGGTGCCGCGGTTTCCTGTCTGGGTCATGGCGACGAGACGGTGACACGCGCGATCAAGAAACAGCTTGACCGGATCGCGTTTGCGCATACCGGATTCTTCACCTCCGAACCGGCCGAGGAACTGGCCGATCTCCTGATCGCGCGTGCGCCGGGAAAGCTGGACCGGGTCTACTTCGTCTCCGGCGGCTCCGAGGCGACCGAGGCCGCCATCAAGCTGGCGCGGCAATACTTCGTCGAAAAGGGCGAGACGGAGCGGTCGCGACTGATCGCCCGCAGGCAAAGTTATCACGGAAACACCATTGGGGCACTTTCGGCGGGCGGCAACGAATGGCGGCGCCGGCAGTTCGCGCCGCTCTTGATCGATGTTTCGCATATCGAGCCCTGCTACGAATACCGGTTGCGACGCGAAAACGAGAGCAGCTTCGAATATGGCCAGCGTGCTGCCGACGAGCTGGAGGCTGAGATATTGCGCTGCGGCCCGGAAACCGTGATGGCGTTCATCGCCGAACCGGTCGTCGGGGCGACCGTCGGCGCACTTCCCGCGGTCGAGGGATATTTCAGGAGAATTCGTGAAATTTGTGATACTTACGGCGTGTTACTCATCTTCGATGAGGTGATGTGCGGGATGGGGAGAACCGGGTTTCTCTTTGCCTGCGAGGCAGATGGCGTCGCCCCGGACATCATGTGCATCGCCAAGGGGCTCGGCGCCGGGTATCAGCCGGTCGGCGCGATGCTGTGCAGCGACGAGATACACGACACGATCGCCGGAGGTTCCGGTTTTTTCCAGCACGGCCACACCTATCAGGGGCACCCCACGGCGGCGGCGGCGGCGCTGGCGGTGCTGAAGCGGATCACCGGCGATGGTCTGATCGACAGGGTACGCGTCCAGGGTGATCGGCTGGCGTCCGGGCTGCAGGAGCGTCTCTCGCAACATCCGCATGTCGGCGAAATACGCGGGCGCGGCCTGTTCAGGGGAGTGGAACTCGTGCAAGACCGCGAGACAAAGGCGCCGTTCTCTCCGGATCGCCGGATTGCCGCCAGGATCAAGAAAGCGGCGTTCGACAACGGGTTGATCTGCTATCCGATGGCCGGAACCATCGACGGGCGCCACGGCGACCACGTACTGATCGCGCCGCCCTTCGTCATCTCGGATGCGGAAGTCGACATGCTCGTCGACCGGCTCGCCGCGGCCATTGACGAGGCAACCGGCCTGCGGGATTGATGGTGCGAACAAAAAGAGTGTCACATCCAATAATCAATGCACCGATCTAACCGGAGACGGCCTGACTGTCCGCTTCCGCCATCGCGGCCGCCAACGCCATGAACGCGCGGATCAATTTGCCGCCGCTGCGTTCGCGCAGGCAGATAAGCGCTTCCACCATCATCATCGGATTATCTTCGATGGCGATCGCGCGAAGGCGGTCGTCGCGGCCAAACTCGGCCAGCGACACGAACCCCACGCCGGCGCCCGACGCGACGATCTCGCGCACCGCCTCGCGGCCCTCGGCCTCGATGACCGGATCGAGTGACAAACCGGTCTCGGCGGCCCGTTCCTCCAGTTTCTGGCGGGTGAGCGATCCGCGTTCGCGCAGGACCAGCGGGTATCGCACGATCTTGGCGAGCGGCATCGGACGATCGTCCGGCAAACCAAGTGTCTGGGACGCGAAAGCGACGATGGGCGCGGAATACAGGCGCACGGCCTCGACGTCGCTTGTGGAAGGAACCTCGCCGAGGACGCCTATGTCGGCGTCGTAGCTGTGCAGTGCGCGCATCACCTCCTCGGAATTTCCCGACTGGATGGTGATGTGTATTCCCGGGTGGCGTTTGCGGAACTCACCGAGCACGCCGATCGCGTTATGCGCCGAATCGGCTATCATGCGCAATGTGCCCCGGCTCAGCGCGCGGCTTTCGGCGAGCAGTTCGTGCGCCTGGTTTTCATTTTCGAACAGGCGTTTGGTAATATCGAAAAGCATGTTTCCCTGGCTGGTGAGCGTCACCCGCTTGCGGTGCCGGTTGAACAGCAGGATGTCATACTCTTCCTCCAATCTGCGGACCTGGTCGGAAATCGCCGGCTGGGTCAGGTTCAGGGCCTTCGCGGCGCGCGGGAATCCACCGTGCAGTGCGACGTTGTGAAAGGCTCTGAGCTGAACGTAGCGCATTGGGTCTTCGCGATGCAAAGAAAGGCCGGTTTATACACCGATCAATGATAACGATTTGATTTTTGGTCTCCACTGTGAAATTGGGTTGCATCCTTTTTCCGTGCATCTGACTTGAATGCAATCGAACGGTACCGCTTGATGGACCTGCCATTGTTTCTGCTGCAACTCGCCGGGGCAACGATGCTCCTGCTCTACGCCGTCCGCATGGTGCGGACCGGGATCGAGCGCGCGTCGGGCCCGGCGATGCGCCGGGTGCTGATCGGGCAGGGGCGCAGCCGGCTGGCGACCGCCGGCGCCGGTGCACTGATCGCCGTCCTGATGCAGAGTTCGACGGCGACGGCGCTGCTGACCGCAGGCTTCGCCGCCAGCGGGCTGGTGACCTTCAGCCACGGGCTGTCGGTCATGCTGGGCGCCGATCTCGGCACGGCGCTGGTGGTGCAGATCCTGTCGTTCAAGCTGAGCTGGCTGATTCCCTTCCTGTTGTTCGCCGGCGGTTGGCTGTTCTTGAAGACCGACGGGCAGGTTTCGCGCCAGAGCGGGCGCATCATAATGGGCATCGCCTTTATCCTGATCGCGCTCGGAATGATCTCGCAGGCGTCCGAACCGATGCGCGAGAGCGCGTTCGTTCCGGAGATCGCAGGTTTCCTGAGCAACGAGCCGACGACCGCCTTCATTCTCGGCACTTTCATCGCCTTCGCCATGCATTCCAGCGTAGCCGCGATCCTGCTGAGCGTGACGTTGGCGGCGCAGGGCGTGCTTCCTGTTCCCGCCGGCGTGGCGATCGTATTCGGCGCCAATCTCGGCGGTGCGCTTCTGGCGGTGTGGCTGTCGCGCGACATGGCGCCAATAGCCCGGAGGATCCCGATGGGCAACGTTCTGCTGCGCGGGGCGGGCGCCATCCTTGCAATCCTGGCGTTGATGGCGTTTCCGCCGATGACGTCGTTTCTGGGTTCGCATCCCGGCCAGGCGCTGGTGACCGTTCATCTCGTTTTCAACGGGCTGGTGTTGCTCACCGGCCTGCCGCTGGTCGGGCCCATCGAAAAGCTCGTCACCAGAGTCGTTGCCGATCCGGCCGGCGAAAGCGCGGACCAGCCATTGCGCCCGAGATCGGCGCTGGACGCGAATGTGATTGATACGCCGCGGCTGGCGCTGGCCTGCATCACCCGCGAAGTTCTTCGCATGGGCGAAAACGTCCAGACCATGGTCGAACCCGTGATGTCGGTCATCGGGTCGGGCGACAAGACCAAGGCTTCAAGGATTCGCGATCTCGAGAAAGAGGTGAACAAGTCGTTCGACGATATCCGAAAATATGTCGCCGACATGAGCAAGGTAGGAATGGTCAAGAACGAGGCGCGGCAGGCAAGAGAGTTGACCGAGTTTTCGATCAACCTCGAATCGGCCGCCGACATCGTGGTCAAGAACCTTCTGCCGATCGCCAGCGAGGTTAGCCAGAAGCAGTTGAGTTTCAGTTCCCAGGGCTGGAAGGAACTCGTCGACATGCACCGGCAGGTAATGGACAACATCCAGTTGTCGCTGAACGTCGTGGTATCGGAGGATATCGACTCGGCGCGCACGCTGATCGAGGAAAAGGCCGATATGACGCGCCGAATCCGGTCCAGCCGAAAACGGCACCTGAAACGGCTTGCTTCCGGCGAGGAGCGAAGTTTCGAGACCAGCGACTTGCACCTTGAGGCGCTGCATGCGCTCAAGGAAATAAACTCGATGTTCGCCTCCGTGGCCTATCCTATCCTGTACCGTAACAACCAGATCCTGGACACCAGGCTTGTGGATACGATCGGCGCGGAAAATCTATAAGCCTGTCTTATCAAATAATTCGAAATAACGATTTTACATATCCTTGGTTTCGGCGCAGTTTGCCGCCGGAAAGAAACCGGTTTGCGACCACAGGAGCAGTTCGATGCCCGATGACGGCGGCACCCAAATCGATACGACGATTGCCCCTCCGGAGTTCGGTGAGCCGTATCTGCTGACGCCGGGGCCGTTGACGACGGCCGCCTCGGTAAAACACGCCATGCTCCGGGACTGGGGTTCCTGGGACAGCGACTTCCGTGCCATGACCGCGGAACTTCGCCGGCGCGTCATGGCGATGACCGGAGACGTCGCCGGCGCGTACGACTGCGTGCCGCTCCAGGGTAGCGGGACGTATGCCGTGGAGGCGATGCTGGGCAGTTTCGTGCCGCGCGACGGCAAGGCGCTGGCGCTGGTCAACGGCGCCTACGGACAACGGATCGTCACCACTCTGGAATATCTCGGGCGCGACCATTCGGTCATCGACAAGGGCGATTATCTGCCGCCGCGGGGTGCCGAGGTCGCAGCGGCCATCGCGGCGGACCCGGCGATTTCCCACGTCGTCGTCGTGCATTGCGAGACCAGTTCGGGCATACTCAACCCGATCGAGGAGATCTCCGAGGCCACATCCGCCGCCGGGCGGAAGCTCTTGATCGACAGCATGAGCGCGTTCGGGGCCCTGCCGCTCGACCTGCGCAACATCCGGTACGAAGCGATGGTTTCGTCGGCCAACAAATGTATCGAGGGTGTTCCCGGGTTTGGTTTCGTGGTCGCGAGGAAATCCGAACTGGAGGCGGCGAAGGGGCGCAGCCACTCGCTCAGCCTCGATGTGCACGCCCAGTGGTCGGCGATGAACAAGACCGGCCAATGGCGGTTCACGCCACCGACCCATGTCGTGGCGGCGTTCATCGAGGCCTTGCGGCTGCACGGTGCCGAGGGAGGCGTGGCGGCACGTGGCGCGCGGTACGCGAAAAACCGCGATGTCATGGTGTCGGGGATGCGCGACCTTGGATTCGAAACGCTCCTGCGCGACCGCTGGCTGTCGCCGATCATCGTGACCTTCTTCAATCCCGCCCACCCGAATTTCGAGTTCGCGCGGTTCTATGAGCTGATGAAGACGAAGGGGTTCATCATCTACCCGGGAAAACTGACCGTGGTGGACAGCTTCCGAATCGGGTGCATCGGGCAAATGGACGAAGCGGTGATGCGCCGGGTCGTGGATGCCGTGCGGGCGTCGCTTGAAGAGATGGGCGTCGGTAACGCGGCCCCGCCTGCCTCGGCGCTGGCCGAGCGGGCAAAACTTGCCGACTGAACCGAAGATCGCCGGCACTCGACCGGCAGCAAATCCAACGACATGAAAATCAGGAGAAATTGATGTCAGAATTCGTGTACTCCCGGTCCTACCGGGGCGGGGTGAAAGCCCTTGTCCTCGACTGGAGCGGAACGACCGCCGACGCTTATGTCGTCGCGCCGGCAGTCGTTTTTGTCGAAGTCTTCAAGAAGCAGGGCGTCGAGATTTCGATGCCGGAGGCGCGCGGACCGATGGGGCTTCGCAAGGATCTCCATATCAAGGCGTTGACCGAGGATCCGGTAATCCGGGAACGGTGGAAATCGGTGCACGGCTCCTACCCCGATCAGGGGGATGTGGACAGGATGTTTGCCGACTTTGTGCCGTTGCAGCTTGACTGCCTGCGCCAGTATACCGGTCTTCTGCCCGGTGTGGCC
The DNA here is from genome assembly GCA_046757205.1 of Paracoccaceae bacterium. Taxonomy (GTDB): domain Bacteria; phylum Pseudomonadota; class Alphaproteobacteria; order Rhodobacterales; family Rhodobacteraceae; genus JBHHXR01. The sequence continues at coordinate 21,258 of JBHHXR010000012.1, read as the reverse complement.
GAGGTAACGCAGCGCCTGCAGGCGCGCGGCATCAAGATCGGCAGCTCCACCGGATTTACCCGCCCGATGGTCGATATCCTCGAAGAAGAAGCGGCAAAGCAGGGATACCGGCCGGATGCATCGGTCGCCGGCGACGAGGTCATCCACGGCGCCCGTCCGGGGCCGTTCATGGTCTACAAGAACCTCGACATTCTTGGCATTCACCCGATTCAGTCGGTCGTCAAGGTCGATGACACGATCTCGGGCGTCGGCGAAGCGCTGAACGCCGGGTGCTGGGGCGTCGGCGTTGTCCGATACTCGAACTACATGGATGTGGATACGCCCGAACAGGGCGCGTCCCTCTCCGAAGACGAGATTGCGCGCCGGATGGCGAAGACGCGCGATATTCTGGCGAAAACCGGGGCGCATTACGTGATCGACAGCCTTGCCGATATCGAACCGGTGATCGAGGATATCAACGCCCGGCTCGCGCGCGGCGAGAAACCGTAACCGTCCGCTTGGGCGATTGACTCGCGTACCGGCCGCGCAGGAGTATTGCGCGGCCGGTCTGCTTTCGGACATCGCGGGGTTCAATGCGCAATACTGACACGCCGATTACTCATACCGAGGGCGAGGCCAACAGGTCGCGGCGGCGGCGCGAATGGCGCGCGCGCAACCGGCACGCGGCATCCGACAAACTGCTGGCCCGCGACGCGGCGGCCTTCCTGCATCAAAGCCTCTCCAGCCCCTGCCTCAGCACCGTCGCCAAGGCCGAGGGCATCTGGATCGAGGACATCGCCGGCCGCCGGTACATGGATTTTCATGGCAACAGCGTTCACCACATCGGCTATGGCCACCCGAAGCTGATAGCCGCCATCAAGAGACAGCTTGACCAGCTCAGTTTCGCGCCGCGCCGGTTCACCTGCGAACCGGCGGTGGAACTGGCGGAAGAGCTTGGCAGGCTGGCACCAGCCGGGTTGTCGAAGGCTCTTTTCACCACCGGCGGTTCCGATGCAAATGAAGTCGCGCTGAAGATCGCCCGCGCCGCCACCGGGCGGTTCAAGACGGTTTCGTTCTGGGACGCGTTCCACGGCGCCGGGTTCGGCGCGGCCAGCGTCGGCGGCGAGGAGACCTTCCGCTCGCATATCGCCGGTCCGCTGCTGCCGGGGGCCGAGCATGTCGCGCCGTTTGCCTGCTATCGCTGCCCCTACGGGCATTCCGGGCCGGAGGTTTGCCGCCTGGCATGTGCGAATATGGTTCGATATGTACTTGAAAAGGAAGGCGACGCTGCCGCCGTTATCGCCGAACCCATGCGGGCAGTGCCCTACGTGCCGCCGCCGGGCTTCTGGCAGGAGGTAAGACGGGCCTGCGACGATTGCGGCGCCCTGCTGATTTTCGACGAAATACCCACCGGGCTGGGCAAGACGGGAAAGTTCTTTGCCTTCGAACATGACGAAGTGGTTCCCGACATCGTGGTCCTGGGAAAGGCGCTCGGCGGCGGCGTGTTACCCATTGCCGCGGTTGTCGCGCGAACCGAACTCGATGTGTGCGGCGATTTCGCGATCGGGCACTACACGCATGAAAAAAACCCGGTGACGGCGCGCGCGGCGCTGACCACGCTGGAGATCATCCGCGAGGAAGGACTTGTCGAACGGGCCGCGGAACTTGGGGCGCACGCGCTTGGCCGCATGAGCGACCTGGCGGCCCGGGCGCCCTGCGTCGGCGACGTTCGCGGACGCGGCTTGATGTTCGGCCTCGACATTGTTTCCGACAAGGCGGCCCGGACACCGGACAGCGACGAGGCCGAACGCATCTATTACGCCTGCCTGGAAGCGGGTCTGAGCGTCAAGATATCGCAAGGCAGCGTGCTGACCCTGTCGCCGCCGCTGATCATTGCCAAGGCTGATCTGGACCGGGCGCTCGACATCGTCGAAAACGCCGTCCTGGGAAACCGGTCGGGATGAGCAGCCCCGCCAAAGTCGTCCGGACCGACGGCGAGATGGAGTGCCCCGGCGTTGATGCCGCGCTGACGGCGCGCGGCGTGAACCTGGTGCTGATGCCGGGCGGCTCCACGGAAGATGAGGTGTTGCACGAGTGCCGCGACGCCGACCTTGTCCTGATGTGCTACACGCCGATCACCGCGCGGATCATCGACGCGGCGGAACGGCTGAAGGGCATCGTCAAATACGGCGTCGGGATCGACGCGATCGACATCGGGGCGGCGAGTTCGCGTGGTATCCCGGTTGTCAACGTTCCGGACTACGCCGAGGAAACGGTTGCCGAGGGCGCCCTTGCCCTGCTGATCGCGCTGGCGCGAAAACTCCTTCCCATCCGGCGCGCGATGGCGCAGGAGGGTTGGATCTGGCCGACGGCTGAGTGGCTGGGTTCCGACATATCAGGCAAGACGCTCGGCCTTGTCGGCGTCGGGCGTATCGGGCGCAAGATGGCGCGGATGGCAGGTGCCGGGTTCGGCGCCAGGGTCATCGGTTACAACCCGAACATGCCGGCGGAGATCATGCGCAACGCCGGCGTGAGCAAATACCACGATCTGCACGAGATGCTTGCGGTCAGCGATTTCGTTTCCATCCATTGCGTGCTGAACGAGCGGACGCGCGGCATGATCGGCGAGGCCGAGTTTCGCAGCATGAAACCGTCGGCGCTGTTGATCAATGTCTCGCGGGGCGCGATCGTCGACGAGGCGGCGATGCTGCGGGCGCTCCGGGAAGGCCGGATCGCCGGCGCCGGGCTCGACGTTTTCGGCGAGGAGCCGTTGAACCGGGATCGCCATCCGCTGGCGCCTCTCTACGACATGGACAACGTCATCCTGACGCCGCATCTGGCGTTCTACACGCGCGAGGCGCTGGCCAGGCTGGAGACCGAGACGCTGGCGCGCTGTTTCGAGATACTGGAGGGTCGCCCGGCGCTGGTGAAATCCGCCGACCCTCGGCTGAGATCGCAACGGTCCGGCGTTCGTTTCCAGGACTGACGCGGTCCGGCGGAGTTATCGCGGTCCCATGCGGATCGCGCCGTCGAGGCGGATGACCGAACCGTTCAGCATCGGGTTTTCGACAATGTGGCGGACCAGCGCCGCAAATTCTTCGGGACTGCCGAGGCGTGGTGGAAACGGTACCTGCTGGCCAAGGCTGCGCTGGACGTCCTCGGGCAGCCCCTCGACCATCGGCGTGCGGAACAGACCCGGTGCGATAGCCATCACCCGGATGCCGGATTTCGCCAGATCACGCGCCATCGGCAATGTCATCGCCGCGACGCCGCCCTTCGAGGCGGCGTAGGCGATCTGCCCGATCTGCCCCTCGAACGCGGCGACCGAGGCGGTGTTGACGATCACGCCGCGTTCGCCATCGTCTGCCAGCGGCTCGAGGCCGTTCATGACGGCGGCCGCGCGGGTAGCCACGTTGAAGGTGCCGGTCAGGTTTATCGACAATGTCCGACCGAAAATCTCCGGCCGGTGCGGGTTGCCTTCCCTGTCCACCGTCCTTTCGCCGGGGGCGATACCGGCGCAGCACACGCAGATGCGCACCGGGCCCAGCGATTGGCTGGCTTCCTCGATCGATCGGGAAACCGATGCGGGTTCCGATACGTCGGTGCGAAAGAACCCGGCCCCGGTCTCGGCGGCGACGGAGCGGCCGTTTCCTTCGTCGATATCGAGTATCGCCACCCGGGCGCCGTTGGCCCGTAGCATCCGCGCGACGGCGGCGCCCAGACCCGAAGCGCCACCGGAGACGACGGCGGCCAGTTCCGGTGAAATCCGCATGCCGCGCTCAGACCCGTTCGATGGCGATCGCGGTGCCTTCACCGCCGCCAATGCAGATCGCCGCCACGCCGCGTGAAAGGTCGCGCCGCTCCAGCGCGTTCAGGAGCGTGACGATGATGCGGGCGCCCGAGGCGCCGATCGGGTGGCCGAGCGCGCAGGCACCGCCGTTGACGTTCAGCCGGTCGTGCGGCACGCCGGTTTCGCGCATGAAAGCCATGGGAACGACTGCAAAGGCTTCGTTGACTTCCCACAGGTCCACGTCGTCCACCGTCCAGCCGATCCCGTCGAGGAGCTTTTTCGCCGCCGGAACCGGGGCAGTGGTGAACCACCCGGGCGCCTGCGCGTGGCTGGCGTGCCCGACGATTCTCGCTCGCGGCTCCAGGCCGTTTTTCGCAGCCGCCGACCCGCGCATGAGCAAGAGCGCGGCGGCGCCGTCCGATATCGACGAGGAATTCGCCGCCGTCACCGTCCCGTCCTTGCGGAATGCCGGTTTGAGGTGCGGAATTTTCTCCGGCCGGGCGGTTCGAGGCTGCTCGTCGAGGCAAACCGTCGTGTCGCCCTTGCGGTGCCGGACCGTCACTGCCGCGATTTCCCCGTCGAACGCGCCGCTCGCCTGCGCCGACGATGCGCGCTCGAGAGAAGCGAGGGCAAACTCATCCTGTTCCGTGCGCGAAAACTGGTACTTTTCCGCGCAGTCCTCGGCGAATGTTCCCATCAGCCGCCCCTTGTCATAGGCGTCCTCCAGCCCGTCGAGAAACATGTGGTCGGTCGCCTGCGCGTGGCCAAGCCGCGCTCCGCCGCGCATCTTCGGAAGCAGATAGGGCGCGTTGGTCATGCTCTCCATTCCGCCGGCGACGATGGCCGAACCGTTACCCGAGCGAAGCTGGTCATGAGCCATCATCACGGTTTTCATGCCCGAACCACACATCTTGTTGACGGTCGTGGCCGGGACGCTCTCCGAAAACCCGGCCAGGAATCCGGCCTGCCGTGCCGGTGCCTGCCCCTGGCCGGCCGGCAGGACACACCCCATGAGCAGTTCTTCGACAATACCGGGCGAGGCTCCCGCGCCTTCGATGGCGGCGCGTACTGCCGCTGCGCCGAGTTCGGCGGCGCTGGCGGCGGACAATTCGCCCTGAAATCCGCCGAGCGGCGTTCGGCCGGCGCCGACGATGGCTATGGATTCGGTCATGGCGTGCCTCGCTTGGAAATGAACAGGCGATCATTTTACCGTCCGGCCATGCAAACGATCAAGAGCGCCGGGGACACATTTCAAAGAACGGTTTGGGCGCCTTTAAACAACTCAGGCTTCACCGCGCAGAGATTTGGCCTGCGAGCCGCGCTCGCGGTACGGCGTGGTCTCGAAATGCGCCCGGTAACACTTGGAAAAATGCGACGGCGAGGCGAAGCCGCAGGCCAGGGCCACGTTGATCACCGACATGTCCGTCTGCATCAGGAGGTTGCGCGCTTTCTGAAGCCTCAGTTCCATGTAGTAGCGTTTCGGTGAGCGGTTCATGTAACGGCGGAACAGGCGTTCGAGCTGGCGTGTCGACATGCCGACATCGGCGGCCAGCACGGAGGGCGAAATCGGTTCCTCGACATTGCGTTCCATCATCTGAACGACGGTCGAGAGCTTCGGATGGCGCACGCCGATGCGGGTGGGGATGGAAAGCCGCTGCTCGTCACGCGAGGTGCGGATCGAGGTGTAGATCATCTGGTCGGCCACGGCATTGGCAAGATCCTGGCCGTGTTCGTCGGCGATCAGTTTCAGCAGCAGATCGGTCGAGGCGGTTCCGCCGGCGGAACTCCAGCGGTTCCTGTCGATCACGAAGACGTTTTGGGACAGCTCGATATCGGGGAATTCCTCGGAAAACGAATCGCGGTTTTCCCAGTGGATGGTACATTTGCGGTCCTGGAAAAGGCCGGCCTTGGCAACGACGTGCGATCCCGTGCAAAGCCCGGCGACCGGCATGCCCTTCCGCGATTCCCGCCGCAGCCATGTCAGGACATTCCGGGTCGTGTTTTCGCGGATGTTGATGCCGCCGCAGACGAAAATCGTCTCGTCGCGGTGCAGCGGTTCCAGGCCCGTGTCGACCAGCATCGTGGCCCCGTTCGAGCAGGTGGCGCTTTCGGCGTTTTCAGCCGCCAGCCGCCATTCATACAGGGTCCGACCCGACGCCCTGTTGGCAATCCGCAGGGGTTCGATCGAGCTGGAAAAGGACAGCAGCGAGAAATCGTTCAGCAGCAGGAAGATGAAACGCTGGGGACGGTCGTTGCTGGTGTTCGTCATCCCGCGCCCGTTCTCCAGTTCGAAACTGCTGCCGTTGATGTTTGGTTTCGGGGTTTTCCGGGTCAAGGGCAAATGCTCGGAATCCGCCGTTGCCAGCCCATACATCAGGGTGTTTTGCCTTTTCAAGCCCCGATTGCTGGCCTATAAGGCCGCCTCATCTCATGCCTGTGGGAGTTTCGAAGATGACGGCACCTTGGACGAAGTCGGGATGGCGCGCGAAACCGCGTGTGCAGATGCCCGACTACGAGGACCCGGATGCGCTCAGGCGGATCGAACGGCAGCTCGCATCCTACCCGCCACTGGTGTTTGCCGGCGAAGTGCGAAACCTCAAGAAATCCCTTGCCGAAGTGGCCAGGGGAAGGGCCTTCCTTCTGCAGGGCGGCGACTGCGCCGAGAGTTTCGAGGAATTCGGGGCCGACCTTATCCGCGACACCTTCAAGGTAATGCTGCAGATGGCGGTGGTGCTGACCTTTGGCGCGAAATGCCCGGTGGTGAAGATCGGTCGGGTCGCCGGACAGTTCGCCAAGCCACGATCCGCCGCGACTGAAACCCGCGACGGGCAGGAGTTGCCGTCATACCGGGGCGACATCGTCAATGACATCGCGTTTACGCCGGAGGCACGCATCCCCGACCCGGAACGCATGTTGCGCGCCTATACCCAGGCCGCCGCTTCGCTGAACCTGCTGCGCGCCTTCAGCCAGGGCGGTTTTGCTGACATCGAAAGGGTGCACAGCTGGACGCTCGGCTTCGCCGGCGGGGCGAAAGGCTACGAGCGCTACCAGGAACTGGCGAGTCAGATCTCCGAGGCGATCGGCTTCATGCGGGCGGCCGGTGTCAGCGGAGACAGCGTCGAATCGCTGCATCGCGTGGATTTCTTTACCAGTCACGAGGCGCTGCTTCTGGAGTACGAAGAGGCGCTGTGCCGGATCGATTCCACGTCGGGCCTGCCGGTCGCCGGATCGGGGCACCTGATCTGGGTCGGAGACCGGACCCGGCAGCCTGACGGCGCCCATGTCGAATTCTGCCGGGGAGTTCAGAACCCCATCGGCCTGAAATGCGGCCCGAGCCTGGCGCCTTCCGAACTGCTGACTCTGATCGACCTGCTGAACCCGGAAAACGAGCCCGGCCGGCTGACCCTGATTACGCGCTTCGGCGCCGGCAAGATCGGCGATCACCTGCCCGGGCTGATCCGGGCCGTGGAACGGGAGGGCCGCGAGGTGGTCTGGTCCTGCGATCCCATGCACGGCAACACGATCAAGTCGTCCAACGGCTACAAGACGCGCCCCTTCGAAAGTGTCCTGCGGGAAGTCTGCGAGTTTTTCGAGATCCACAAATCCGAGGGCACCTACCCCGGAGGCGTGCATTTCGAGATGACGGGCAAGGATGTCACCGAGTGCACGGGCGGTCTCAGGGCGGTCAGCGACGAGAACCTGTCGGACCGCTACCATACGGCCTGCGATCCGCGGCTAAACGCCTCGCAGTCGCTGGAACTCGCGTTTCTGGTGGCCGAGGAACTTCACCGGCGGCTCGAGTCAGTGCGCGCCGCCGGCTGATCCGGCGCTGGCCGGATGGAAAATGGATATCTGGTCCTGACGGCCGCCGCCGGCGTGCCGGACGAGGTGGTCAAGAAGGTCGGCGACGCTCTTGCGGAACCGGCCCCGGCGCCGCACCGATTGGGAGGACGTTCAGTCGAAATTCCGGTGCCGGCCGGCGCGGATCCTGCCAGGCAGATCGAGTTGGCGCGGTCGCTGGCGGTCGACTGCAACTTCGTGTCCGGCGTCCGGCGCAAGAAATCCGTTCTGATCGCCGACATGGACAGTACTATCGTTCCCGTCGAGTGTATCGATGAACTGGCCGACTTTGCCGGGCTTCGCGAAGAGGTCGCGGCCATAACCGAGCAGGCCATGCGCGGCGATATTGGTTTCGAGGGTGCATTGCGCGCCCGTGTACGCCTTCTCGAAGGATTGCCGACCAGCGCGATGGCGCGCTGTTTCGAAGAACGAATATCGCTCAATCCCGGCGCACGGGAACTGGTGCGGACGATGGCTGCCACCGGGGCAACGGCCGCGCTGGTATCGGGCGGGTTCACATATTTCACTGAACGGGTGGCCCGGGCTGCCGGGTTCGCCATCAATCAGGCCAACCGGCTGATCGTGGCCGACGGCCGGCTTACCGGCGAGGTCGCGGAACCGATCCTGGGCCGTGCTGCGAAGCTCGCCGCGCTTCGCCGCCTGTGCCGGGACCGTGACGTGGGCTTTGACGAGGCATTGGCGGTCGGCGACGGCGCCAACGATCTGGCGATGATCGAGACCGCCGGGCTGGGGGTGGCGTTCCGCGCCAAGCCGGCCCTGCGCGCGCGCGCCGCTGCGGTCCTCGATCACTCCGATCTCACGGCGCTTCTGGCGCTCCAGGGGTATTCGGAGGCCGAATATTCGGATTAGACCGGTCGTGCACCAGCCGCAGCAGGGGCCGGCGCTCGGTCATCACGCGGCCCGATCCCGGGTTTCCGCCAAGAACGCTCCGGGATGCGGCTTCTTCTTGACATGAAAACTCGCGTGCAGGGTCGTAGAAACCGGGCAGCGGGTGCTCGGTACGTCCGTTTTCGGAAATCACAACGGACTCAACCTCAACATCGAAAATCTTCAGCTCGATCGGGCAGGAGAATTCCTGCTGACGAACCGTCATGCAACCGATGACCCGAGACATTTCGCCAAAGTCGCTGCGCAGCGGCAGCAACAGGATGTCGGCCGAAACCGGCCGGTCGCCGCCATCGACGCCACCGAGGCGGACTTCGGCCGCCGCGGCGCAATTCAGAACCATTTCGATCACACCGCTCAGCCGGCCGCGGTCCTTCCTGTGCACGAACGAGGCGAATGGCAGGCCCCGTACCTCCATGCCCTTGAAGTCGCAGACCTGCGTGCCGGCGACCCGGATGCGGTGGTCGCCGGGCCCGATCCTTTCCAGGATGAAAAGGTTTTCCAGCACGCCGGAAACGGCGTTTGGGTCGATCTCGGACCGAAATGGCGCGATGCGCCCGGCCCGGATGGCATTCCAGTGCTTCTTGACGATGCTGGCGGAAAAGTCCGCTGCTGGCAGTGTGTGCATGATTCCGTCGCGTACCGCGAATGATGGTTAACAACTTGTCACTGGAAAGATTAATATAATTTTAAGCGATTGCTATGGAATTTTCCCGTCAGGGTTAACGGTGCCGGCTGGCGCCGGTTGGGGTTGAAGTCGCCGCAGCAAACGGCGATAGGGGGCATATGTCGATGCAATCCATGACGGGATTTGTCCAGCTTGGAGGGACGCACGGTTCCTGCGCGTGGCAATGGGACCTTCGCAGCGTCAACAGCCGCGGGCTCGATCTTCGCATCCGGTTGCCCGAGGGATTCGAGAGCCTGGAACCGGATATCCGTACGGAGGCGCCGAAATGGCTGCGTCGCGGCGCGGTTTCCCTGACACTGAAACTTTCGAAGACCGAAGAAACCGGCCTACCGGAAGTTGATGCGGAAGGCCTTCGGAAAGTCGTGGCCGCAGTAAAGCTGATCGAGGAGGTTGCGGCGGAAAGCGGCCTGCGGCTTGCGCCGGTTTCGGCGGCAGATGTCCTGTCCCTGCCGGACGAGCAGGAACGGCCCGGCGATGAAACCGGTGAGATCGCCGGACATCTGCGTTCGCAGGTGGCGCGGTTGTTCGAGGAACTGGCCACGGTCCGCGCGGCGGAGGGACGCGCGTTGCGTGACATTCTGCAGGGCCAGATCGCGGCGCTCGAAAAAAGCGCGTCGGATGCGGCGAGGTCGGCGGAGGCGCGGACTGCGCGAACCGGCGAGCTCATGCGTCAGAAAGTCCGCGACCTGCTGGATGCAACCGACATCGTCGACGAAGCGAGGCTGGCACAGGAACTGGCGATCATCGCCGTGAAATCGGATGTCACCGAGGAGATTGACCGGCTGAACGCCCATATTGCGGCGGCGCGGGAGCTGTTGAAGGCGGGCGGGGCCGTCGGGCGGAAGTTCGATTTCCTGATGCAGGAACTGAACCGCGAGGCCAATACGTTGTGCTCGAAATCCGGTTCGGCAAAGCTGACGGCGATAGGTCTGGAAATGAAGGTCCTGATCGACCAGATGCGGGAACAGGTTCAGAACCTGGAGTGAAATCGATGGGCGAAACCGCGAACCGGCATGGCCTTCTTGTCATCCTGTCTTCTCCTTCGGGTGCCGGGAAATCGACGTTGGCGCGGCGCCTTCTGGAAGCCAGCGACGAGGTGACTTTCTCGGTTTCCGCCACAACACGGCCGCCCCGACCCGGCGAGGTCGACGGGGTCGCCTATCGCTTCATGAGCCGCGGTGAATTCGAGGCGATGGTGGCGCGTGGCGAGATGCTGGAACACGCGGAAGTGTTCGGCAATCTCTACGGATCGCCGAAAGGCCCCGTCGAGGAGGCGATCTCGCAGGGCAGGGACGTGATCTTCGACGTCGACTGGCAGGGCGGGCAGCAGATCCGGAATTCCTCGCTGCGCCAGTCGGTGGTTTCCATTTTCATCCTGCCGCCGTCGATCGCCGAGCTGGAGGCACGGTTGACGGCGCGCGGCCAGGACGAAGCAGATGTCGTCGAGGATCGCATGGCGAGATCGTATGCTGAAATCAGTCACTGGGCGGAATACGATTACGTGCTGGTCAACCGTGATCTCGACCGGTGCGAGGCGGAACTGCAGACCATACTCGCTGCCGAGCGGCTGCGCCGGGAGCGGCAGCGCGGGCTGGTCGAATTCGTCCAGTCCCTGGAAGCGGAATTCCACGAGCGAAGAAGATGACCGCCTTGTACTCTCTGGACGGGATCTCCCCCCGCCTGCCGTCCGACGGCGATTTCTGGATCGCGCCGAATGCGGCGCTGATCGGCGATGTCGTTATCGCTTCGGGTTGCGGCGTGTGGTTCAACGCGGTCCTGCGCGGCGACAACGAACCGATCGCGATCGGCGAAGGATCGAACATTCAGGACGGCTGCGTTCTGCATACCGACATGGGCTTTCCGCTGACGGTCGGGCGCGGTTGCACGGTTGGTCACAGGGCGATCCTGCATGGCTGCACGATCGCGGACACCACTCTCGTCGGCATGGGGGCGACGGTGCTGAACGGGGCGCGGATCGGCCGCGCCTGCCTTGTCGGGGCCGGGGCGCTGATCACCGAAAACAAGGAGATTCCGGACGGCATGCTGGTGATCGGGTCGCCGGCGCGGGCGGTGCGCAAACTCACGGAAAAGGAAATCGCGTCGCTGAGTGAATCGGCTGTCAGCTACCAGGCGAACATGCGTCGGTTCCGGGCCGGTCTAGGCGCGCCCTGACCCGGTGCGATGCAGCCGGATTTCGACACCGTTGGGCCGGATGTCGGTGGCGATGCCGATGCCGCCTTCCTCCAGCATCCGGCGAGCCAGGGCGAAATGGACCTGCGGCGCACCGATGAGGTCGGTGCGTCTCCCGTCGCACAGCAATGACCACAGGTCCGGGTCCATGTGCACTCTCGTGCCTTCACCGGAAAACCGCCACCCGCCGGAGGCCCTTTCGATGTGCACATGGCCGCCGAGCGGAAGTGCGCTTTCCAGACAAAGTACCAGCAGCAGCAGCGTTTTTGCCTGGTCTCGCGTAACGGTGCCGGTTCCCAGCCGGGCGTCGATATTCAGCCGCCCGCCGTCGAACACATCGCGGCACAGGGTCCGGATTTCCGCCGCCGCGATTTCCGCGTGGTTTCTGGTTCCTCCGAAGGCGATCCGGAAAAACCTGAGCTTGGCGTTGGCCGCCGCCGCACTTTGCGAGATCAGGTCTAGTTCCGCCGCCGGTGCGCCGCCGAGCGATGCAACAAGTTCCACACCGTTGTTGATGGCGCCGATCGGGCTGCTAAGGTCGTGGCAGATGCGAGAGCTTACCAGCGCGGAGAGGTCGATGGCGGTGCGCGGCATGTTCAGATACCCGTCCCGGTCCCGTCCAGACCGGGGCACATGAACGAATTTCTCGAACCCGGCGCCCTGGTCCGCAACCCGGATCGCCCGGACTGGGGCCTGGGGCAGGTGCAATCAGTCATCGGCGGCAGGATTACGGTGAATTTCGAGAACGCCGGAAAAGTCGTCATTGAGGGCTCGCGGATCGGTCTGGAAAAGGTTGACACGGAAGATGGCTGAAAAACAACACCGTCGGGCGGTTAGGTTAACGTGTGGTAAAAGGGCGGTACAGGTCTGCGAGTGAGAAAAGGCCGTCACGTGCCTTTTGCCATTGCCTGGCGTTTGTGTCATCACCTGCCGCGTACCGACCGAAACTGGACGAAACCCTATGAGGATCGACCTGAACCGATACGAGGTCAGGCTCGCGGAGAGTGACGAAGAGGTGGCGGCTGCGCAGCGCCTCCGGTACCGCGTATTCGTCGAGGAAATGGGGGCCGTTCCGTCGCCCGAGAACCGAAAGATGCGGCTTGAGCGCGATCGCTTCGATCCCTATTTCGACCATTTGATCATGATCGACCGCCACTGGCGGGGCGACCCGCTGGACCGCGTCGTCGGTGTCTATCGCCTGCTGTGCGGCAGCGTTGCCGAACAGGCCTGCGGATTCTACGGCGCCGACGAATACGATCTGTCGCTTCTCGCAAACTCCGGGCGCAAGACGGTGGAACTCGGCCGGTCGTGCGTTGCCGCCGAAAACCGTGGCGGGCCGGCCGTGTTGTTGCTGTGGAAGGCGCTTGCTGACTACGTAATCGAAAGAGACATCAAGATCATGTTTGGCGTGGCGAGTTTTCATGGCACCGATCCCGGGCCGATCGCCGAGGCGCTGTCCTACCTTTATCAAAACCATCTCGCGCCTCCCGACCTGAGGGTCAGGGCGCGCCCCGACAACCTGGTGGCGATGGATCGCGTTCCGGCCGAGGAGATCAATGCCGCAAGGGCCATGCGGGAGATGCCGTCGCTGATCAAGTCCTACCTTCGCCTTGGCGGGTTCGTCGGCGAGGGCGCCTACGCGGACCGCCTCTTCAACACGATCGACGTGTGTCTCCTGATGGACACCGAACGCATGACCGCGCGCTACCGGAATTTCTACACCCGCGGCGCGGCCTGACGGGGGCACACAATGCGCTGGACAAGAGAGAGGCCACCGGAGATCCCCCCCCTGCACGGCGTTGAATGGGTGGTGGCCGTGGTCCGGGTGTTGGCCTTCCTTCTGGTTTCGCTGATCATCGCGATACTGTTGGTGCTGGCCCGGTTTACCGGCAGGTATACCGGCCGACGCCGCCCCGGGGCGGGGATTATCCGGTTTTGGGGGCGGTTCGGCCTCTGGTGCTGCGGGCTGACGCCGGAGATCCGCGGCGAACCCATGGAGCACGGTGGCGCGCTGGTGGCAAATCACTCGACTTGGATCGACATACTCGGGCTGCTGGCTGCTGCGGAAGTGACTTTCGTATCCAAGGCCGAGGTCCGGACGTGGCCGTTCATCGGTCCTCTGGCGCGCCTTGGCAGGACGGTGTTCATCGAACGCCGCCAGAAGGCGGTGAGATCAGAGATGGCTCTACTGAGCGCGCGAATAGCCGCCGGCGACCGGATGTGTTTCTTCCCGGAGGGAACCAGCACCGACGGATCGCTGGTTCTCGATTTCCGTTCCTCGCTGTTCGGCGCGTTCCATATGCCCGATCATGACACCGAGATCTGGGTGCAGCCGGTCAGCATCGGCTACGCTCCGCCCGCCGGGCTGCCGCCGGATTTCTACGGCTGGTGGGGTGACATGGGATTTGCCGACAACCTTCTGTCCGTATTTGGCAAGTCGAATGGCGGGCGGATCAGGTTGTCATTCCATGCCCCGGTCAAGGCATCGGATTTCACCTCAAGAAAGACCCTGGCCCGGTACTGCTGCGAAGTCGTGCGCCGCGGCCACGCGGAGACCATGGCGGAGATGCGTTCCGGCTCTACCGGAGCCGCTCAAGATATTCGGTGAGCGCCTTTTCGGCGCCGTCCGGATGCGCCCATATCTCGCTGCCGAGACACAGGAAATCGATGGATTGTCTGAGGTCAGAAGCGAGTTGCGGCGTCAGCGCTCCTTCGGCCACCACCGGGATCTCGATCATTTCCTGCCACCAGGCGAATAGCTCCTTTCCGGCGTTCGCCCCGTCGCCGAGCAGTTGGGATTTTCCCACCGGTCCGAACGAAACATAGTCACAGCCGGTCTCCGCGGCCCCGATGCCGGCATGCCGCGAGGCGCCGCAATGCGCCCCGACGATAGCGCCCGGCCCGAGCGCCTTCCGGGCCTCGCGAACGTGGCGCGGCCCGTCGCTCAGGTGCACGCCGTCCAGTTCCAGCCGCCTGGCGATCCTGTAGTGTGTTTCCAGAACCACCGGGACATCGCACCGGCGCGCAACCTCCGATATCCTTGCCGCAGACAGCAGCAATTCGCGCTCGTCTTCACTGGCCGCCGTCGTAATCCGCAGGCACGCGATATCGAATCCCTGCAAGACCGGCTCCAGCGCCACGCAGAAATCCTCCGCCACGCAGGTACGCGGTGTCGCCAGGTAGATCCCCGGTGGCGGGCTATCGGGCATTCGCGGGCTTCCGGACCGGCTGCATCAACGGTCGAGGACCGATGGTCCGGCGAAAACCGCCGTCGCCCCGAGTTCTTCCTCTATCCGGATCAGTTGATTGTACTTCGCCAGCCGGTCCGACCGTGACAGGCTTCCGGTCTTGATCTGACCGCAATTGGTGGCAACCGCGAGATCGGCAATCGTCGCGTCCTCGGTTTCGCCCGAGCGATGCGACATGACGCAGGTGTAGCCGGCGCGATGCGCCATTTCGACCGCCTTCAGGGTTTCGCTGAGCGTTCCGATCTGGTTCACCTTGACGAGGAGCGAATTTGCGATGCCGTCCCTGATACCGTCGGACAGGCGGTCGGGGTTGGTGACGAAGTTATCGTCGCCGACAAGCTGGCAGCGCTTCCCGAGCCGGTCGGTAAGCAGTTTCCAGCCCTTCTTGTCATCCTCGGCCATGCCATCCTCGACAGAGACGATCGGATAGGCGTCGAGCAGGCCGGCAAGATAGTCGACATTTTCTTCGGCGCTGAGTGTCAGCCCCTCGCCGCTGAGGTTGTAGTTTCCGTCGGAGAAATACTCCGACGCCGCGCAGTCGATCGCCAGACAGATGTCGTGGCCCGGCCGGTAGCCGGCCTTTTCGACGGCCCGCACGATGAAATCCAGCGCGTCGCGCGTCGACGACAGCGCCGGAGCGAAGCCGCCTTCGTCGCCGATGCCGGTGTTCAGGCCGGCCGCGGCGAGTTCGGATTTCAGGGTGTGGAACACTTCCGCGCCCATGCGCACCGCCTCGCGGAGCGTATCGGCGGCCACCGGCATGATCATGAATTCCTGGATGTCGATCGGGTTGTCGGCGTGCTCGCCGCCATTGATGATGTTCATCATCGGCACCGGCAGGGTGCGCGCCGACGTGCCGCCGACATAGCGGTAGAGCGGCAGGCCGGTGCTGTTGGCCGCCGCCTTGGCCACCGCCAGCGAGACGCCGAGAATCGCGTTGGCGCCGAGCCTTCCCTTGTTGGCGGTGCCGTCGAGATCAACCATGATGGCATCGATCTCCACCTGATCGGTGGCGTCCTGCCCGACAAGTGCTTCCGCCAGCTCGGTATTTGCTGCCTGAACCGCCTTGAGAACGCCCTTGCCGTTGAATCTCGACTCGTCGCCGTCGCGCAATTCGACCGCCTCATGCGCGCCCGTCGAGGCGCCGGACGGAACGGCGGCGCGCCCGAACGCGCCGTCTTCGAGCAGCACATCGACCTCGACCGTCGGGTTGCCCCGGCTGTCGAGAATCTCACGCCCGGTAATATCGATAATCGCACTCATGTGTTGCTTCTCCGGTCCTGCCGTTCAGTCTTTTTTCTTCGGGACGCCATACAGTTCGAGCCGGTGACCGCGCAACGTGTAACCGAGCTTCGCGGCTATCTTTTCCTGCAAGGTCTCGATCTCCGGATCGACGAATTCGATCACCTTTCCCGAATGGAGGTCGATCAGGTGGTCATGGTGATCGCGTTCCGCGTCCTCGTAGCGCGCGCGTCCGTCACCGAATTCCAACCGTTCCAGAATGCCCGCCTCTTCGAACAGCTTGACCGTCCGGTAAACCGTCGCGATGGAAATCCGGTGGTCGACGGCCGATGCCCGGGAATAGAGTTCCTCGACGTCGGGGTGATCGTGGGATTCCTGAAGGACAACGGCAATCACGCGACGCTGCTCGGTCATGCGGAGCCCGTGCGCCTCGCAACGTGCAATGATCGTTTCGGAACTGGTCATGAGGTCGTGCCGAGGAATTTGTGGGTTTCATAAACCATTCGTGCGGTGGTTTGAACCGGCAATCCCATCGCCACAGCGATTCTCCGGCGCCTGCGGCGCGACGACCGCCCGCGGATCAACCGGCGGACCCGTCCTTCTCCACCTTCTTCTCCTCGTCCCACAGTGCGTCCATCTCGCGCAGGTCGGACTGCGTGGGGGTCTTTCCGAGGTCAGCCAAGCGGCGCTCCACGGCATTGAATCTACGGGTGAATTTCGCGTTCGCGAGCCGCAGGCACTGCTCCGGGTCGATCGCCAGATGGCGGGCCAGATTGGCGACAGCAAAAAGCAGATCGCCGAATTCCTCCTCGACCTCGTGCCGCGTGAGGCTGTCGCGCGCCTCGGACAGCTCGCGGGCTTCCTCGGCAATCTTTTCCACGACCAGCGACGCATCCGGCCAGTCGAAACCCACGCGTGCCGCCCTGTTCTGCAACTTCAAGGCCCGGGTAAGTGCCGGAAGGGAACCTGCCACACCGTCGAGCGCGCTCGCCGGCCGGCCGGAGGCGGCGCCGCGCTCCTCGGATTTGATGCGCTCCCAGTCCCTTGTCTGCTGGTGGGCGGATTTCTCGCGATTTTCGGACCCGAACACGTGAGGGTGCCGGCGCACCATCTTGTCGCAGATATTCCGAACGACGTCGTCGAACGAGAAATACCCGGCTTCGTGCGCCATCTGAGCGTGGTAGACGACCTGAAGCAGCAGGTCGCCAAGCTCGCCCTCGAGCGCGGCCATGTCGTCGTTCTCGATGGCCTCGGCCACTTCGTAGGCTTCCTCGACCGTGTAGGGCGCGATGGTGCGGAAATCCTGTTCGATATCCCACGGACATCCTGATTCGGGGTCACGCAGGCGGCGCATGATTTCCAGCAGGCGCGGGACGCCGAGCGATCTGTCACTGGCGAGGCTATCGGATTCCTCGCCGGGCAGGGGGCGGAAAGAAGAGGTTACGGTCATGGCGCCAACCTACCGCTCCGGGCGCGGCCGGAAAAGGCGGGATTGACGATACCGCCGGGAAAGGCTGTGGTTCGGGAAGCGAATCCCAACCGGAGACATCTGCATGCCCGTCATCAACCGCATCGCCGAATTCCACGACGACATGAAGACCTGGCGCAGATACCTGCATCAGCACCCGGAGTTGCAGTATGAACTGCCGGAAACCCTGAGTTTCGTCACCGAACGATTGCGCGAGTTCGGCGTCGACCAGATCGTCGAGAGGATCGGCAGGTCCGGCATCGTGGCAACGATCAAGGGAAACGGCGGTGACGGGCCCACGGTCGGGCTGCGGGCCGACATGGATGCCCTGCCGATCCAGGAAGTGCGCGATCTGCCGTACAAGTCGAAACACGAGGGGAAGATGCACGCCTGCGGCCACGATGGGCACACGACCATGCTTCTGGGCGCGGCGCGGTACCTGGCGGAAACGCGGAACTTTTCCGGTTCGGTGGCGCTGATCTTCCAGCCCGCCGAAGAGGGCGGCGCCGGGGCGAGGGCAATGTGCGACGACGGGCTGATGGAGCGCTTCGGGATTTCCCGCGTTTTCGCCATGCACAACAAACCCGGCACGCCGGCCGGCAGCTTCCAGATGTGCAGGGGCCCGATCATGGCCGCCGCGGATACGTTCTCGATTACCGTAAAGGGCCAGGGATCGCACGCGGCGTTCCCGCACGAATCCGTTGATCCGGTGATCGTTGCGGTGCAGATCGTGCAGGGACTGCAGACACTCGTTTCGCGCAATACCGATCCGCTCAAGTCGCTGGTGGTCTCGGTCACCCAGATCCATGCCGGAACCACCGACAACGTGATCGCGGAAACCGCCATGCTGGGCGGCACCGTGCGGTCGTTCGACGCCGGATTGCGGGCCGCAGTGCCCGACCTGATGCGGCGGGTGGTGAACAACACCGCCGCCGCCTTCGGGGCCGGCGCGGAGATCGACTATGTGCCGGGCTATCCGGCCACCGTGAACGACGACGCCGAGATGGAATTCGCCGCGTCAGTGGCGACGTCGGTGGCGGGAAAGGAAATGGTCGATGTCGAACACGCGCCGGAAATGGGGGCCGAAGACTTCTCCTTCATGCTTGAGGAGCGTCCCGGCGCCTACGTCTATCTCGGGCAGGGCGAGGGGGCCGGCTGGCATCACCCGGAGTTCGATTTCAACGACGAGGTCAGCCCTGTCGGCGCGTCCTATTTCGTAAGACTCGTCGAGGAAGGGCAGCCGGCGAGAGCGTAGCTCAGCCGGGCCTGGATGGCGACTTGCAGACGCTCCAGCCCGTGGAAATGGAAGCGGTCCGCACAGAGCGGGGTTCGCGCCAGTCGGATTTCCGGGCATCTGTGAAACAGGATCGGCGTTGCAACGGCGATTTCCACGGATGTCATCGCGTAACGGGTCAACATGTGCAGCGGCGGGTCAAATCTCAGGATTTCCTCGGCGCACGCCGCGGCAGAAGCCTTGTCGCCGTACAGCGCGTCAACGGGTAGTCCGGATTCCAGCACCGTCTTGATACCGTTTCCCAATGCGTGCACCGTCGCCTCGTGGCCGGCGTTGAGCAGTAGTATGCAGGTCGTTACCGGTTGGTCCGACGTGAGACGCCCGCCGTCCTGCTCGGCCGCGATCAGATGGGTGATCGGATCGTCGCGCGGGCCTTTGCGGCGCGACCCGGCACGGTCCCTGATGAAAGCCTGATACATGGCCACCATGTCGTGCGACCGGGACAGCGGTTGGTCGGACATGTTCTCGGGCACGCCCAGCAGGCGAGCAATCACCGTTATCGGGATTTTTTTCCGCGAACGCTGAAAGAAGATCGGAATTCTCGCCGTCAAATCCGTCGATCAGCCGGTGCGCCAACGCGGCGATGCGTCGCGACGTGAAGGCGCGCAGGACAAGGCCGCGGATCCGCCTGTGCACGGGCGGTTCCCGTTCCGGCGTCGAGTGACTTTCGAATTCGTAAAACGGAGCCATGTGCGCCGGGACGAGCGAATACCGAGCGGAGCAGGGAATATCGTGGTACCGCCAGAAAAACGGCGGACCGCATTTCCGGACGCGCTCGCAAAACCGGTAGGGATCCTGCACGAAATCCGGGTCGGTCGCCCTTTGTGACAGGGCGGCCAGCGTCATCCGGCGCGTTCCAGCGACTGTTCGAGATCGGCGATCAGATCGGCGCAGTCCTCGATGCCGACCGACAGGCGGACCAGGTTTCCCGGCACAACGGAATGCGGCCCTTCCACCGCCTTGCGGTGTTCGATGAGGCTTTCCACGCCGCCGAGCGACGTGGCCGGCACGAAAACCTGGCAGTTGCGGGCGAAGTCGCGCGCCGCGCCCTCTCCGCCGCGCAGGAGCATCGACAGCATGCCGCCGAAACCGTGCGTCATCTGACGGGCGGCGACGGCGTGACCAGGGTGCGTATCCAGCCCCGGATAGAGTACCCGTTCGATGGCCGGGTGGCTTTCGAAATGCCGGGCGATCGCCAGTGCAGATTCGGATGCCTTTTCATATCTCAGGAACAGGGTGCGCAAACCGCGGATCAACAGCCACGCGGAAAACGGGCTGATAACGGCACCGGTCAGTTTGCGGACCGTTTCCAGTTCTTCCCAGACGGGCGACATTTCCCGGCAGGTGAGCACCCCGGCCGTCAGATCGGAATGGCCGCCGAGGTATTTCGTCGCCGATTGAAACACATAGTCCGCGCCAAGTTGAAGCGCCCTGGAAGTGCAGGGCGGGGCGGCCGTGGAATCGACGACCAGGGCCGCCCCGACGGAATGGGCGGCTTCGGCGGCGGCGGCAATATCTACGATGTCCCAGCTCGGATTGGCGGGAGTTTCCACCCAGACGACCCGGGTCTTGCCGGGACGCAGCGACGCCGCCAGCGCGCCCGGCTTCGCCTGATCGAAGAAACTGACGACGATGCTTCTGCGATCTTCCAGCCGGTGAAGCCAGTCGATCACTCCGTGGTACATGACACTTTGCGCGACGACATGGTCGCCGGTGCTGAGGGTTTCGAGCATCGTGCAGACGCCGCCCATGCCGGAAGAAAACAGCATCGACGCCGCGCCGCCGTCCAGCATTCTCAGGATTTCCTCCGCATGCTCAACCGTCGGGCCGCCATCCCTGGCATAGACGTAGGGCCGGCGCGGTGCGTATCCGGCATCGCGCGCGAATGTGGTGGACAGCTCGATGCCGGGAACGATCGCGCCGGTTTCATCGTCGATGCGCCTCATGGCCTGCACGACGCGCGTCGCCGGGGAAAGAGAGGGCGGGCTTGGCCTGGTCTTCATTTTTTCGGTGTCCGGATGGTCGGAAATGCGGAGTGTCGACAGATTGCCGGGATTTGGCAAGGGGTGTGCGAATGGATCGCGCGAATTCGGATGGGTGGTTCCAGGTAGACCTCTAAGAGCTTGACTTATCAACTACTTAACGGGCACAGTTAAGCGTCGGCCATGGAAATAGTCATACATCCTGCGTGGAACCTGCCGGCGGAACGGCGCGGCAAGAGCGCGGTCAGGTTTCCTTTTGTTTCAAACGATTGCGAGATAATGGCCCAGCGGATTGATCTGGATCATTCCAATGCCTGAGGAAAAATGATCTGTAACGGGCACTTGCCCGTTGGGTGCGGCGGCGGCAACGAAAGGGTTGCACTCGCGTGCCCTAAAGGGTTGATTGTCTTCATGCCTGCGCGAACGCTCGCAGAGCAGGAAACCATGGGAGGAAAAAATGCGTTACCTGATTTCCGCTGCTGTTGCGGCGGCTGTTACGCTCGGTGCCGGCATGGCTGTGGCGCGCTGCCTGGCAAAGTCGGCCGCAGGAGGGCTCTGCGGCCACTTTGGCACAAATGGCTAAGGACAGGGACGTGCGCGCGCGCGTGGACAGCATGTGCTGGCAAACAGG
>JBHHXR010000011.1:0-28337 GCA_046757205.1 Paracoccaceae bacterium | reverse complement strand
CGTCAAGAAAGGACAAAAGGTGACGCGTGGTGACCGGATCGGAAAGATGGGCAGCACGGGTCGCAGCACAGGGACGCACTTGCACTACGAAATTTTCCGCGACGGAAAGCACGTGAACCCAATGACATATCTGAAGGCAGCTGAAAATGTTTACTAAGAAACCCCACGAATCCACCGACCCCAAGGCTCCGGCCAAGCCGGCGGCCCCGGCGCCGTCAGCGGCGGCGCCGTCGCCATCGGGAACGGCCGCGAGCAAACCCAAACCCGCCCCGTCCGTCCTGTCGTCCGACCTTACCATCAAGGGCAACGTCATGACGTCGGGCGATATCCAGATCGAGGGCAACGTCGAGGGCGACCTGCGCGCGCATCTTCTGACCGTCGGTGAAACCGCCACGGTGAAAGGCGAAGTGGTGGCCGAGGACGTTGTCGTCAACGGCCGCGTCGTTGGCCGTGTCCGCGGCATGAAGGTCCGGCTGACGTCGTCGGCCCGGGTTGAGGGCGACATCATCCACAAGACGATCGCCATCGAGAGCGGTGCCCATTTCGAGGGCTCCGTACAGCGCCAGGAGGATCCGCTGAGCACGTCGACCAGCAAGGTCGCATCCGCGCCGGCGCCAGCGCCGGCAAAAGCCGCGTCCTGACGCCGCCCGAAGTCATCTGAAAAACGAGGCCCCGCCGTTCGCGACGGGGCCTTTTGCTCGGGGCCTTTTGCTGCCGGGCGGAGGCAAGCCGCGCCGCCGTCATCAGGATTGTGGAAGCGCTCTCGGCGGCCCGGGCGCGGTACCGTTCGAAAGGCAAACGAAACCCGCCGCTATTCTTCCGCGTTCGCCTCGGCGCGGCTTTTTCCCGCCACGTCCATCGCCAGGGCGGCGGCCATGAAGGCGTCGAGGTCGCCGTCGAGCACGCCCTGGGTGTCCGAGGTCTCGACATTGGTGCGCAGGTCCTTCACCATCTGGTAGGGCTGCAGCACGTAAGAGCGGATCTGGTTTCCCCAGCCGATCTCGCCTTTGGCGTCATGACTGGCCTGGATGGCCTCCGTGCGCTTTCGCATTTCCAGCTCGTAGAGCTTCGATTTCAGCGCCGCCATGGCGTTGGCCCGGTTCTGGTGCTGCGATTTCTCCGACGACGTCACGACGATACCTGTCGGCAGGTGGGTGATGCGCACCGCCGAATCCGTCTTGTTGACGTGCTGCCCTCCCGCCCCGGAAGAGCGATAGGTATCCAGCCGGATGTCGTTCGGCGCGATCTCGATCTCGATCGTGTCGTCGACCACCGGGTAGACCCAGACCGAGGAAAACGAGGTGTGGCGCCGGGCCGAGGAATCGAAAGGGGATATCCTGACCAGCCGGTGCACGCCGGATTCGGTCTTCAGCCAGCCATAGGCGTTTTCGCCCTTGATCATGTAGGTGACGGACTTGATGCCGGCCTCGTCTCCGGGGTTTTCCGATATCAGCTCGACCTTGTAGCCGTGCTTTTCGGCCCAGCGGACATACATCCGCGCCAGCATCGCGGCCCAGTCGCACGATTCGGTGCCTCCGGCGCCGGCGTTTATTTCCAGGTAGGTGTCGTTGGCATCGACCTCGCCATTCAGCAGCGCCTCGATCTCCTTCTGTGCCGCCCGTTCCCCCAGTGAACGGAGCGCCGCCTCGGCTTCCGACACGATCTCCTCGTCGCCCTCCGACTCGCCGAGTTCGACAAGTTCGGCGTTGTCGCGAAGATCCCGTTCCAACGCCTTGTAGCTGCCGATGGCGTCGGCCAGTTTCTGACGTTCCCGCATCAGTCTCTGGGCCTTCTCCGGGTTGTTCCACAGGTCCGGCTCCTCGGTCATCGCGTTCAGTTCCTCCAGCCGGTGCTGGGCGGAATCCCAGCCGATACGCTGGCGCAGAAGGTTCAGCGATTTCTCTATGTCACCAACGAGATTTTCGATCTCTGAACGCATCAGAAGGAAACTCCGAGGAATTGGACAGCACCTTGCGCGGCCGTTCTACCCGCCGCGCCGGGGACGGTAAAGGGCGAGAGGTCAGTAGAGACCGCCGCTCGACAGCGACCCGAAGGTGGGCTTGGCCGGGATGATCTGTGTCTTCCCGCCAACGCTCAGTTGCTCCGACGCGCTCTCGCCGCGCGAGAACAGTACCAGGTCGCGGCCCATCGAGAAACCGCCGTCGACAAACTGGCCGAACTCGCCGTAACCCAGCTCGTCGCCTGACCGGAACAACTCGGACACGACGTATTCCCCCTCGGCGTCGTCGGGCAGCCGTTCGCCGGTGTAACGGTCGATCTTGACGAAAACCGTATCCGGCGGCTGCGGCAGCTCGAAAGAGCCGTGTCCGACCAACGCCACCTTCATGAAGGCCGTGAACACCGGGCCGCACATGGAGCCGCCATAGGCGCCGTGGCCCATGCCGCGCGGTGTGTCGAAGCCGATATAGCAGCCCGCCACGATGCGCGGCGTGAAGCCGATGAACCAGGCGTCCTTGGCGTCGTTGGTGGTGCCGGTCTTGCCGGCCACCGGCACGCCGAGCGGCGCGCCCACGGTACGCGCCGCGGTGCCGCGGGCAACCACCCCGCGCATCATCGAGGTAAGCTGGTAGGCGGTCACCGGGTCCATGATCTGTTCGGCGGTGTTCTCGACGAACGGCAGCGTCCGCTCCGACAGATCGGCGACCTGGCAGCCGTAGCAGCGCCGCTGGTCGTGGCGGTAGATGGTCTCGCCGAAACGGTTCTGCACCCGGTCCACCAGCGTCGGCTCGACCCGCTTGCCGCCATTGGCGAACATCGCGTAGGCCGCTACCATCCGGTAGAGCGTGGTCTCGCCGGCCCCCAGCGCGTAGGACAGGATATGCGGCATGTTACTGTATACGCCGAAGCGTTCGGCGTATTCGGCCACCTTGTCCATGCCGATGGCCTGCGCGATGCGCACCGTCATCAGGTTGCGCGACTGCTCGATGCCGGTACGCAGCGGCGCCGGGCCGTAGAACTGGTTGGAAGAGTTCTTCGGCCGCCAGATGCCCTGGGCGGTCTCCACCTCGATCGGCGCATCGACAACGATGGTCGCCGGATTGTAGCCGTTGTCCAGCGCCGCGGCGTAGACGAAGGGCTTGAAGGCCGAGCCCGGCTGCCGCGTCGCCTGGGTGGCACGGTTGAACACGCTTGCCTGATAGGAAAACCCGCCCTGCATCGCCAGTACGCGGCCGGTCTGCGGGTCCATCGCCATGAAGGCGCCCTGCAGTTCCGGTATCTGCCGGTATGTCCATTTCTCGAAGGCGCCGTCGTCACGCCTGACCTCGCTGACGAAAATGACGTCGCCGACGGCCCACAGGTCGGACGGTTTCCTCGGCTTCCTGCCGAGGCCGGTGCCCTCCTTGTAAGGCCGCGCCCACGCGGCCTCCCTGATGCTCAGGAAATGTCCGTCCTCGTCGTCCTCGACGCCCTCGATCCCGATCCTCGCAGTGGTCTTGCCGAGTTTCAGGATCACCGCCGGATGCCAACCCGTGATGTCGCGCGGCACCTGCAGAGCCGCCAGCGCCGCCCGCCACGTGCCCTCGTCGGCAAGGTCGGCTTCCGCCAGCTTCCCGATCGGACCGCGATAGGCGCCCTGTGCGTGGTCGTAGCTCTCAAGCTGCGCCCGCAGCGCCGCCGCCGCCACCTCCTGCAGCTTCGGGTCCATGGTGGACCGGATGGCAAGACCGCCGGCAAACAGTTTGTCCTCGCCAAAGCGCCGGCTCATCTGACGGCGGATTTCGTCGGTGAAATAGTTGCGCGGCGGCTGCCCGGTACGGAAAGACGGGTAGTCGCCGTTCTGCACCGTGCGAAGCGGTTCCGCCCGGGCGGCCTCCGAGGCGGCGGCGCTGATATACCCGTTCTCGGCCATTTCCTTCAGAACGAAATTCCGCCGGTCGATGGCGCGTTGCATGTTGCGCACCGGGTGCAGCGTGCTCGGGGCCTTGGGCAACGCCGCCAGATAGGCGACCTCCGCCGGCGACAACGCCTCCAGCGTCTTGTTGAAATAGGCCTGGGCCGCCGCCGTCACGCCATAGGAATTCTGCCCGAGGAATATCTCGTTGAGATAGAGCCCGAGGATGGCGTCCTTGCTCAGCGTCCGTTCGATCCGGGTGGCAAGGATGATCTCCTTGATCTTCCGCTCGCCGGTGCGGTCGCCCGAAAGAAGGAAGTTCTTCATCACCTGCTGGGTGATCGTCGAGGCTCCGCGCAACCGCCCGCCGCGCGCGTAGTCCAGCGCCGCCTTGGCGATGCCGAAAGCATCGAACCCGTGGTGCTGATAGAAATTCTTGTCCTCGGCGCTGATGAAGGCCTGCTTCACCAGATCGGGAATTTCCTCGACCGGCGTGTAGAGCCGCCTTTCCCGCGCGAACTCGTCGACCAGCAGCCCCTGCCGCGAGTAGACCCGCGACAGCGTCGCCGGCTCATAGGTGGCCAGCGAGGCGTGGTCCGGCAGGTCCTTGCCGTAATAGGCGAACACGGCGACCAGCAGCCCGCCCGCGAATACCGCGCCGAGCGTCGCCCAACTGAACAGAAAGCCGAAAAACCGGAATATCGCCATCGTCATGTCGGCACCCTAAACCACGCCGCCGGCGCCCCACGCTGCCCTGACCGGCCCTGCAAACTTCCGCCGCGTCCCGCGCCGCTTCACTGACGCGCCAGGCCCGAAGCCTCTGCGTCCGCCGCGGCCCAGGCGTCCAGGGCCGAAACTATACCGCCTGCGGCGCGGATGCGCCACTGCCGAGATGTCAGATTAGCGCGATCCCTCTCGTCGGAAAGGAATCCCAGTTCCAGCAATACCGACGGCAGGTCGGGGGCACGCAGAACACGCAACCCGGCGCGCCGCGACGGGCGGGTCTGCAATTCCCCGACCGTACGGCGCAATCCTTCCAGTATGCTCGCCGACAGGCGCTTCGAACGGACGGCGGTTTCGGCGCTCGCCATCCCGCTCAGTATCCGGACAATGTCCGGCTCGGTCGCGTCGGGCACCGTTCCGGCCAGGCTGTCCACGCCGTTTTCGTAGTCCGCGAAGGCGGCCGCTTCGCTGTCGGAACCGGCGGAACCGAGAGTGTAGACCGCCGCGCCCGAGGCGTTGCCCTTCTCGACGGTATTGAGATGCAGCGAAATCATCAGGTCGGCGCCGGCCGAGCGCGCCCGTAACACCCGCGCGCGCAACGGCACGAATTCGTCGCCACTTCGCGTCATCACGACCCGGTACCGGCCGCTCAGTTCCAATGCGACCTTCAGGTCGTGGGCGAAGGCCAGCGCGATCTCTTTTTCCGAGATGCCGTCGCGCACGGCGCCGGGGTCTATGCCGCCATGCCCGGGATCGAGCGCCACGGTCAACCGGCCGTCCCGCGTGTCGGGATTGACGGAGGCCGCGATTTTCGCCGCCGCGCCGTCCGGGGGGCGGCGGCTCTGTTCGGCGAAGGCGATGCGCCCCACCGGCCGCAGAACGATACGGAGCCGGCCGGCGCCGCCGTCGGCCTGCGTCGACAATTCCGCGCTGGAAATACCGTAGGGCCGGCCCAGCTCCGCGACGAATCGCGCCCACGCGCCATCGGGAGAGTTCCCCGCCCGTACCGTTTTCACCCGCCGGGCGGCGGCAGCCGCGTCGACCCGGACGGGACGGGCCGCCGCACCCTTGAAATCGACAACCAGCCGGGCCGGCCCGTCCATGGTGAAGAGGCGATACGGCACCGGCGCGGAAAGCTCGAAATCGAGAACCGCGCTGCCGCCGCTCTTGTCCGAAAGCGCGGCCAGCGCGACGGAAGGCCGCCCCGCGTCTCCGCTGTCCGCGATGCCTGCGCCGGCCATCAGGACGGCCCACAAAGCGACTGCCACTATTCTTCCGACGATCACTGCCTTGCCTCTCGGGCGATCTCCGCCGCACGTTTTGCGACAATCCCTAGCACATGCGCGGGCAAACAAAAATCAATTGTGTTTCCCGCAAAATGCCGGATATGGTGCGCGTGAAATGTTGATTTTCCGGCGACAGCCACAACATTTCGTATGAGTTTCGTCGCATGCCCGAAGGGTTGCATCAACGAACAGACGTTGATGGGCCGAGGCGGCAGTACCGCGACCGGCGCTTGCGCCAACCTACCATCCCTGCGGATAGCGCTGCAGGACATACGATTTGGCACCACGGGTGCCGGAGACATAACCGCGATGCAACGCGCTGATACAGGTACGGACTATTTGGCAGATTGGAAATTGCCGCGCATGTCCGCCTGCGATTCGCCGTTGGTCGCTCCCACATTACGGACGCGTCCGACTTGCGCGCCACCAGGCGCCCCGCCCGGATGCCGTCCCAGCGAGACAACATGGCAAAGAAAATGCTTATCGATGCGACGCACGCGGAAGAGACCCGCGTTGTCGTCGTCGAGGGAAACAAGGTCGAGGAATTTGATTTTGAATCGCTCAACAAACGCCAGCTTGCCGGCAATATCTACCTTGCGAAGGTCACTCGCGTAGAGCCGTCGCTTCAGGCGGCATTCGTCGACTATGGCGGCAACCGTCACGGGTTTCTGGCTTTTTCGGAAATCCACCCGGACTACTACCAGATCCCGATAGCCGACCGGCAGGCGCTGCTCGAAGAGGAGGCGGCGCTGGAACGCCAGCAGGCCGACGAGGAATCCGCCGAAAGGGAAAAACCCCGCAGCCGGGGCCGCCGCCGCAGGAAAAAGCCGGAAGCTGAAAAGGAAGGTGCGCCTTCGCAGCAGGACGCGACCGTCTCCGGGGAGGTGGCGGCGGCGCCGGTGGAACTCGAAGCGGCGCCGGACGTGGATTCGCCGGAACACTCCGAAGCCGGCGGCGAAGCGTCGCCGACAGACGCCGGCTACGAATCCGCGGATGATACCGACGGACCGGTTGCCGGGGCCGACGCCAATGGAGACGCCGATGCGAATGGCGGCGATCAGACCGCGCGCCTCCGCGAGGATTACGAGTCGGTAGCCGCCGAGGATGTGCGGGAGGAAATTTCGCCGCGCCGCCGGCCGCTGCCGCGCCGCTACAAGATCCAGGAAGTCATCAAGGTGCGCCAGATCCTGCTGGTGCAGGTGGTCAAGGAGGAGCGCGGCAACAAGGGCGCGGCGCTGACGACCTATCTCAGCCTTGCCGGGCGTTACTGCGTCCTGATGCCGAACACCGCCCGCGGCGGCGGCATTTCGCGCAAGATCACGCACGCCACCGACCGCAAGAAGCTCAAGCAGATCGCCAACGAGATCGTGGTGCCGCAGGGCGCCGGGTTGATCATCCGCACCGCCGGCGCCAAGCGCACCAAGTCCGAAATCAAGCGCGACTACGAATTCCTTCTGCGCCAGTGGGAACAGATCCGCGACCTGACGCTGAAATCCATCGCGCCGGCGCCGATCTACGAGGAGGGCAGCCTGATCAAGCGCTCGATTCGCGACCTCTATTCGCGCGACATCGAGGAGATACTGGTGGAGGGCGAGCGCGGCTATCGCGAGGCCAAGGACTACATGAAGATGCTCATGCCTTCCCACGCCCGGCACGTAAAACCCTATACAGACCTGATCCCGCTCTTCGCCCGCTTCCAGGTGGAAAGCTACCTCGCCGGCATGTTCAATCCAGTGGTGCAGCTCAGGTCCGGCGGCTACATCGTCATCGGCGTCACCGAGGCGCTGGTCGCCATCGACGTGAACTCCGGACGCGCCACCCGCGAACAGTCGATCGAGAACACCGCGACCAAGACCAATCTCGAGGCGGCGGATGAAATCGCCCGCCAGTTGCGCCTGCGCGACCTCGCCGGGCTGATCGTCATCGACTTCATCGACATGGAGGAGAGGCGCAACAACAACGCCGTCGAGAAGCGCATGAAGGAGGCGCTGAAGACCGACCGAGCGCGCATCCAGGTAGGCCGCATCTCCGGCTTCGGGCTGATGGAGATGTCGCGCCAGCGCCTGCGCCCGGGCATGATCGAGGCCACCACGGCGCCCTGCCCGCACTGCCACGGCACCGGCCAGACGCGCTCCGACGACAGCCTGGCGCTGGCCATCCTGCGCGAACTGGAAGAAGAAGCCACCCGCCAGCGCTCGCGCGAGGTGCTGGTGACGGCGCCGGTCAAGATCGCCAACTACATGCTCAACCAGAAGCGCGACCACGTGGCGATGATCGAGGCGCGTTTCGGGCTCTCGGTGCGCATCGAGGCCGACCCGCTGCTGATCAGTCCGCAGTACAACGTCGAGCGGTTCAAGACGGCCACGCGAATCGTCGCCGCGCAAGCGGTGGTCACTTCGATGAGCGTGCCGGACGTGATCGACGAATCGGAAGAAGAAGACGAAGAACCCGTCGAGCTCCTGCAGAACGGCGAAGACGACGAGCGTCCGAAAAAACGCAGGCGCCGCCGGCGTCGCCGCGGCGGCCGCAAGGACGGGGAAGCCGGCGCCGAAGACGTTATGGCCGGAGAATCAGCCGATGCCGGCGCTGACACCGAAATCGGACAGGAAGCACCCGAGAAAGCTTCGCCGACCGAGGAAAAACGCGGGAGGAAGTCGCGCAGCCGGCCACGCCGAACGAGCAGGAAGAGCGAACCGGAAGCCGAGGCGCCGGGCGATGCCCTCGGTCCGGTCATCGAAACCGGCGTCGAGGTCGCGGATGCCGTCGACGTGCCGGAAGCGGAATCGCCGAAACCCAAGCGGAAGCCGCGCAAGCGCGCGCCGAAGAAGGTTGCGGAGGCGGATGCCGGGGAGCCGGCCGCAGAGGCGCCCGAAATGACGCCGGAACCGGCGGTCCCGGAGACACCGCCGGAACCGCGGACCGACGTCGTGGAACCCGCCCCCGAGGCTGCGCCTGAACCGCAGCGCGCCGAGGACGAGCGCCAGCTTGAACCGGCTGAAGCGGAGCCGCCGAAACCGAAGAAACGCGGTTGGTGGTCGCGAGCCGTGAACGGCGACTGAGAACCGAAGGCGGGCGTTCAGCGCGCCCGCCGCGCCGCCATCCACCGGCGCAGTCGGCGCAGGCCCTCGCGCATGTCTTCAGTCGAACCGGCATAGGAAAAGCGCAGAGTCTCGTGGCCCCGCACCGGGTCGAAATCGACCCCCGGCGTCACCGCCACGCCCGCCTCGTCCAGTATCCGCCGCGCCAGCGCCCGGCTGTCGTCGCAGAAATCGGAAACGTCGGCGTAAAGGTAGAAGGCCCCGTCGGGCGGCGCGATATGGCCGAACCCGGCCGCCGGCAGACCCTCCAGCAGCAGCGCCCGGTTGGCCTGGTAAACGGCGCGGTTTGCCTCAAGTTCCTCTCGGCAGTCCAGCGCCGCCAGCGCCGCCACCTGGCTGGCATGCGGCGGGCAGATGAACATGTTCTGCGCCAGCCGCTCGACCACTCTCACCTGCGCTTCGGGCACCACCATCCAGCCGACCCGCCAGCCGGTCATCGAATGGTATTTCGAAAACGAGTTAATCACCACGCAGTCGTCAGAGATCTCCAGCGCCGTCGCCGCCGGCGCTTCGTAGGTCAGCCCGTGGTAGATCTCGTCGGATATGAAGGCGATGCCCTCTCCCGCGCAATGATCCATCAGCCGCTTCAGCGCCGCGCGGTCCAGCATGGTTCCGGTCGGGTTGGCCGGGCTGGCCACCAGCAGGCCGTCGATGCCGCCGAGCCGCGCGATGTCGTCCGGCACCGGCTGGTAGCGGTGTGCGGCAGTCGTCTGAATCCCCACCGGTTCGAGGCTCAGGGCTTTCAGAATATTACGGTAGCTGGGATAACCCGGCTCGCCTATCGCCACCCTGGCGCCGTCGTCGAACAGCATGGTGAACGCCAGGATGAACGCCGCCGACGAACCCGAAGTGACGACCACCCGCTCCGCCGGCACTTCGACGCCGTACCGTTCGCGGTAGAGCCGTGCGATCCGTGTACGCAACGCCGGGATGCCGAGCGCCACCGTGTATCCCAGGGGATCGCGCTCAAGCGCGGCGGAGAGCGCCCTGCGCGCACCGGCCGGCGCCGCGGTTCCCGGCTGCCCGACCTCCATGTGAATCACCTGGCGCCCCGAGGCCTCGGCCAGCCGCGCCGCTTCCATCACGTCCATCACAATGAAGGGATCGACGTCGCTGCGTCTTGCGCTTCGCATGGTTTGCCTCCTAGTGTCGCCGCGGCTACTTGCGCGACCACGGCAGCGAAGGTCAATGCCATGACGGGAATTTCCGGCCGCATTCGTAGTGCGCGGCGGCTCGTCGGCGCCGGCGCGCTGGCTTTCTGCGCGGCACTCGCCGGACCGCCCTGCCCGGCGGCGGCGAAGTCCCTGATCCGCGACGCCGAGATCGAGGCGACGCTGCGCCGCATCGCGGCTCCGATTTTCCGGGCCGCCGGGCTAGGCCGCAACTCGGTGAAAATCTACATCATCAACGACCGCGACATGAACGCCTTCGTCGCCGGCGGCCGCAACCTGTTCATCAACAGCGGCATGTTGCAGCGCCTGAAGACGCCGCAGGAAATCCAGGCCGTGATCGCGCATGAAGTGGGCCACATCACCGGCGGCCATCTCGCCCGCACGGCGGAGCTTTCGCGCGGTCTCAGCGGCGCCGCCGCCATCGGCATGCTGCTGGCGGGCGCGGCGGCGGCCAGCGGCAACGGCCAGGCCGCGACCGCCATCGCGCTGTCCACCCAGAACGCGGCGCAGCGCGGCTTTCTCGCGCATTCCCGCGCCCAGGAGGCCGCCGCCGATCAGGCCAGCGTCCGCTACATGGTCGGCGCCGGTTCCGATCCGCAAGCCATCCTCGACGTGCTGTCGATCTTTCGCGGACAGGAGGCGCTCCGCGCCGGTCGCATGGACCCGTATGCGCAGACGCATCCGCTGTTCTCGCGCCGCTACTCGCTTCTGGAAGAAGCTGTCGGCAATTCCCCGGTCGGCAAACCGACCAGCCCGGAACTCGCGCAGGCGCATGCCCGCATGGTGGCCAAGTTCGAGGGTTTCCAGCGCACGCCCGGCCGGGTACTGAGCGAGACACCGAAGACCGACACCGGCGAGATCGCCACACTGCGCCGTGCCATCGCGTGGCATCGCCTTGCTGACCGCAAAAAGGCCGCCGCGGCGATGGCACGGCTCTTGCGGCTGAGCCCGGAAGATCCCTACTACCACGAATTGCACGGCCAGTTCCTGCTCGAGAACGGGCAGGCAAGGGCCGCCGTCGCGGCCTACCGCCGCGCCACCGACCTGGCGCCGGACGAGGCGCTGCTGCAGGCCGGACTCGGCCGCGCCCTGCTTGCCGTCAATTCGCCCGCCGCCGACAGGCAGGCGCTGAAGGTCCTGCAATCGGCGCGGCGTTCGGACGGAGCCGATGCACGGATGCTGCGCGATCTCGCTCTCGCCTACGCCCGCGCCGGCCGGCCGGCGGACGCCTCGCTCATCACCGCCGAGCGGTACATGCTGCTGGCGCGCTTTACTGACGCGGCGCTTCATGCCAAAAGAGCGGCTGGCCAGTTTTCCGAAGGGTCGGCCGGGTGGCTTCGGGCGCAGGACATCCTGCGCGACGCCCGCCGGGCCCGAAGATAGGACGAGACATGCAGATTTTTTCCCGTATATCGTTATTGGCGACGGCGCTGTTGTTCGCCGTTTCAATAACTTACGCCGCTGATTTAAAGCACTTGACTGATAGCGAACGCGCCGCGCTTCGCGGCGAAATCCGCGATTATCTGCTGGAAAACCCCGATATCATCGTTGAGGTCATCGCGATCCTGGAACAGCGCCGGAAACAGGCGGAGGCAGAGGCGGAATTATCGCTGATTTCGGATAGTTACGATGATATCTTCAATGACGGCTATTCGTACGTGGGAAACAATCCCGAAGGCGATATCACGATTGTCGAGTTCCTGGATTACCGCTGCGCCTATTGCAAGCGGGCACATGCGGATGTTCAGGCATTACTTGAGGAAGATAGGAATATTCGTTACATAGTAAAGGAATTTCCTATTTTGGGTCCGGAGTCCGTCCTGGCTTCCAAGGCGGCGATATCGCTTTACATCGGCCAGGGAAGCACCGCCTACGAGGCGTTCAACGACGCGCTGATGCGCTTCAACGGGCCGATCAACGAGAGCAGCCTCGCTGCCATGGCCCGCAAACTCGGCCTCGACGACGCGGCGATGCTGGCCGGTATCGACGACGACGAAGTGGCGCGGCGCATCGCCGGCACTCGCGATCTCGGCATCAGGCTGCGGGTGAACGGCACGCCCACATTCATCATCGGGAGCGATTTCTACCGCGGCTTCCTGACCCTCGAGCAGATGCGCGATGCCGTCAAATCCGTCCGTTTGGCCCGTAAATAGCCCCTCAAAGTCCCTCTTCTGCCCGTAAACTCGCCTTTTGCTGTTTTCCGCGCCGTCGGTCGCGGTTATAGTCGGTCGGCAAGAGGACGGCATTTCGCGCCGTGGTCAAATCCGAGGGGCCGATGAGCACGCGTAAATACCAGGCGGACGTAAACTTCATCGAGGCGCTGGCCGAACTGCTGCGCAAGAACGACCTGACCGAGGTCGAGGTGGTAAGGGAGTTCGGCGAAAACGAGACCCTCAATATCCGGGTCGCTCGCCAGCCACCTGCGTCGCCGGTGGCGCCGGCCGTCGGCGCTCCGGCGCTCGCCGCGGCGCCTGCGCCGCCCCAGCCGCCGCCGGCCGCCGCTGAGAGTGCCGCGCCCGAGGCCGTGGACCCGAGCGAACTTCCCGGCGTCGTGCCGTCGCCGATGGTCGGCACCGTCTATCTGCAATCCGAACCCGGATCTCCGCCGTTCGTCGCGGTCGGCGATACCGTCACCGAGGGCCAGACCCTGGTCATCATCGAGGCGATGAAGACGATGAACCAGATCCCCTCGCCGCGCGCCGGCAGGGTGACCCGGATCTTCGTCGAGGACGGCACGCCGGTTGAATTCGGCGCGCCGCTGATGATCATCGAGTGACCACCCCGGGCCGGAGAGCGCGCATGTTCAACAAGGTTCTCATCGCCAACCGGGGCGAGATCGCGCTGCGCATCCACCGCGCGTGCAAGGAAATGGGCATCAACACCGTCGCCGTTCACTCCACCGCCGACACCGACGCCATGCATGTCCGCATGGCGGACGAGGCGGTGTGCATCGGCCCGCCGTCCAGCACCGACAGCTATCTGTCCGTTCCCTCGATCATCTCGGCGTGCGAAATCACCGGCGCCGAGGCCATTCACCCGGGCTACGGATTCCTCTCCGAGAACGCCAGTTTCGTGCAGATACTGGAAGACCACGGCATCACCTTTATCGGCCCGCGGGCCGAACATATCCGGCTGATGGGTGACAAGATCACCGCCAAGGAAACCATGCGGCGGCTCGGCGTGCCCTGCGTTCCGGGCTCCGACGGCGGCGTGCCGACGCTCGACGACGCCCGCCGCATCGCCCACGACATCGGCTATCCGGTGATCGTCAAGGCCACCGCCGGCGGCGGCGGGCGCGGCATGAAACTGGCGCGCCGCGCTTCCGACCTCGAAGCGGCTTTCGGCCAGGCCCGCTCCGAGGCCAGGGCCGCCTTCGGCAATGACGAGGTCTATCTGGAAAAATATCTCACCCTGCCCCGCCACGTCGAGGTGCAGGTTTTCGGCGACGGCCGCGGCCACGCCGTGCATCTCGGCGAGCGCGACTGCTCGCTTCAGCGCCGGCACCAGAAGGTACTGGAGGAAGCGCCATCGCCCGTCATCGATGCCGACCTGCGCGCCCGGATCGGAAAGGTCTGCGCCGACGCCGTCGCCGAGATCAATTACGCCAGTGCAGGCACCATCGAGTTTCTCTACGAGGACGGTGAATTCTATTTCATCGAGATGAACACCCGTCTGCAGGTGGAACACCCGGTCACCGAAGCGGTTTACGGCGTCGATCTGGTCTGCGAACAAATCCGCATCGCCGCCGGTCTGCAGATGGATCTGGTGCAGCAGAACCTGATCCCGATCGGCCACGCCATCGAGTGCCGGATCAACGCCGAGAAGCTGCCCGAGTTCCGGCCCAGCCCCGGCACCATCAACGCTTATCACGCGCCCGGCGGGCTGGGCGTGCGGATGGACAGCCATATCTATCAGGGCTACACGATCCCGCCCTACTACGACAGTCTGATCGGCAAGCTGATCGTCAACGGCCCCAACCGCCCGGCGACGCTGGCGCGCCTGGAACGCGCCCTGCGCGAACTGATCGTCGATGGCGTTGAAACCACGACGCCGCTTTTCCACGCGCTGTTGGAGGAGCCGGATATCCGCTCCGGAGATTACAACATCCACTGGCTGGAGAAATGGCTGGACCGGCAGTAACCCGTCGGAGAACCACCGGGACCCGACATGAAAGACGAGGCCGAAATAACCCCGACGATGCTGTTGCAGGCCTATGCGGCGGGC
This sequence comes from Paracoccaceae bacterium, assembly GCA_046757205.1. GTDB lineage: Bacteria > Pseudomonadota > Alphaproteobacteria > Rhodobacterales > Rhodobacteraceae > JBHHXR01. Next base: position 13,981 of record JBHHXR010000011.1, on the reverse strand, counting down.
ATATTTCCGATGGCCGATTCCGCCGACGCGGAAGAATTCTTCTGGGTCGATCCGAAACGCCGGGGGATCATTCCGCTGGACCGGTTTCACCTCTCCCGCAGCCTGCGCAAGCGGGTACTGAAGGGCGGGTACGAGGTGCGCGTGGACAGTGCGTTTTCCGAAGTCGTGACAGCCTGCGCCAACCGGCCGGATACCTGGATAAATCCCGGAATTGAACGGCTTTACCGGGCGCTGAACCGCATGGGTTACGCGCATTCAGTGGAAATCTGGATCGATGGTGATCTGGCCGGCGGGCTGTATGGCGTCGCCATCGCTGCCGCGTTTTTCGGTGAGAGCATGTTCTCGCGCCGCCGCGACGCCTCGAAGATTGCCGCTGTGGCGCTGGTCGCTCGGCTGCGCGCCGGCGGGTTCCGGCTGCTGGACACCCAGTTCGTGACCGATCACCTGGTCTCGCTGGGCGCCGTAGAGATCAGCCGGAGGGCGTATCATGCCCGTCTGTCGGCGGCATTGGCGCGTCCCGCCGATTTCTTCGCGCTGCCGCTCGACGCCAGCCCTCAGGAGCTGGTGCAGCTGGTCAGCCAGACGTCGTAACGCTGATGGTCGAGCGCCGAAAGCGCGGGGCTTTCGGCCAGCATCCAGCCGCGGAATTTCGGCTCCGGATCACGCTGGTCGCGGATTTCGAGCAGCACCTCGGAGCCGGTGACGATGTCGCCGCGGGGATACACGCATTCCTCGACCCGGATGGAAAGCCGGCGGAATTTCACCGTCGTGCCTACCGGTACCGACAATTCGACGACCGAGCCGTCCAGCTTGTCCAGCGCCCGCAGGACAGCGGCCTTCTCCTTCACCAGATCCTGCCCCAGCGCGGCAGCGGCCGGCATCAGTCCAAGAGCCAGACCGGCGGCGAGGGCGCTATTCATTCGCCGCATTGCCGGCAAACTTCAGAAGCAGGTTGAGCAGGCTCACCGCGCTCTGCGTGTTGAGGATTTCCTCGCCGCCGGCCAGCGCGATCTCCGAACCGCCCGGCACCAGTTCGACGTAGGAACCGCCCAGCAGGCCTTCGCTCGAGATCCTGGCCTCCGAATCCTCCGGTATCTCGATCCCCTGCTCCAGCGACAGCGTGACCCGGGCCTGGAACGTCTCGCGGCTCAACTTGATGCCGGAGACCGTGCCTATCTTGACACCCGCCATGTGCACGTCGGTTCCGACGCTGACGCCCTCGATGCTGCGGAACTCGGCTACCAGCGGGTAGCGGTCGGCGCTCCCGGACAGACCGGCAGTCTGGCTTGCGTAGAACAGAAAACCGGCGGCGACCGCCACCACGATCGCGCCGACCAGGGTTTCCGCAGCGTTGTTGGACAATGCGGGTGCTCCTATTCGGGCTGCCACGCCTCATAATCGATGCGCGCCGCCGGGCGCCCGGAATACAGGCTGCCCGGCGGGTGGTAGGCCAGCGCCGTACCGGAAAGGTTTTCCTGGTGCGGCTTTTCCCACGGCTTGTGATCCAGCGGTTTTTCGGTTGGCGGTTCGTTGTACACCCGGTGCAGCCAGCCGTGCCAGCCCGGCGGAATGACGGAGGCCTCGATCTCGCCGTTGAAGATCGCCCAGCGGTGGCCGTCGTCGGCGGTGCGGTAATACTTGTTTCCGCGTTCGTCCTCGCCCACCAGTTGCCCCTTGCGCCAGGTGAAGAGCTGCGTGCCGAAAGTCTGGCGGCTCCACCAGCCGAAAAACCGTTTCAGGAAGTCCATGGAATCTCTCTCGAAGTCTCACATTCCTATGAACCAAGACCGGCGCAAGGTCCAGTGAAATCAGCGATATGCGCCCTTTGGGCACAGCACCGCGCAGCGGCACAAGGCGCGCGAGGTCAACCGGCAATGCTTGGCCGATCAGCCCGCCGAGGCCGGCTCTTCCTTGCGGTCGGAATAGATCATCAGCGGATCACCATCGCGCGCGATGGTGTCTTCGTTGACCACGACTTCCTCCACGCCGTCGAGGCCGGGAAGCTCGAACATGGTATCCAGCAACACCTCTTCGAGGATCGAACGCAGGCCGCGGGCACCGGTCTTGCGGGCGATCGCCCGGATGGCGATGGCGCGCAGCGCCTCGTCGGTGAAGGTGAGCTGCACGTCCTCCATCTCGAACAGCCGCTGGTACTGCTTGACCAGCGCGTTCTTCGGCTTGGTGAGGATGGTGACCAGCGCGTCCTCGTCGAGATCGGTCAGCGTGGCGATGACCGGCAGCCGGCCGACGAATTCCGGGATCAGACCGAACTTCAGCAGATCCTCCGGCTCCAGCTCCTGGAACAATTCGCCCACGCGCCGCTCGTCCTCGTCCTTGACGTCGGCGCCGAAACCGATGGCCGAGCCCTTGCCGCGCTGCGCGATGATCTTGTCCAGTCCGGCAAAGGCGCCGCCGCAGATGAACAGGATGTTGGTGGTGTCCACCTGCAGGAACTCCTGCTGCGGATGCTTGCGCCCGCCCTGCGGCGGCACCGAGGCAACGGTGCCTTCCATGATCTTCAGAAGCGCCTGCTGTACGCCTTCGCCCGACACGTCGCGGGTGATAGAGGGGTTGTCCGACTTGCGGGAAATCTTGTCGACCTCGTCGATATAGACGATACCGCGCTGCGCCCGCTCCACGTTGTACTCGGCCGATTGCAGCAGCTTGAGGATGATGTTCTCCACATCCTCGCCGACATAGCCGGCCTCGGTCAGCGTGGTGGCGTCGGCCATCGTGAACGGCACATCAAGAATTCTCGCCAAGGTCTGCGCCAGCAAGGTTTTTCCGCAACCGGTCGGACCGATCAGCAGGATGTTGGACTTGGCCAGCTCGACCTCTGAGGTTTTCGGCGCGTGCGCCAGGCGCTTGTAATGGTTGTGAACCGCCACCGACAGAACCCGCTTGGCGACTTCCTGTCCGATCACGTAGTCGTCCAGAACGGTGCAGATGTCCTTCGGAGAGGGAACGCCGTCGGCCGACTTGACAAGATTGCTCTTGGTTTCCTCGCGGATGATGTCCATGCACAGCTCGACGCACTCGTCGCAGATGAACACCGTGGGTCCGGCGATCAGCTTGCGCACCTCGTGCTGACTCTTCCCGCAAAAGGAACAGTAAAGAGTGTTTTTCGAATCTGATCCGCCAGTCTTCGCCATCAGATCGTTCCCCGGCCAATTTCAACGGCACGCACCTTGCACGGGCCGGTATCCTGTTGTCTGCTTCCGCCACTTCAGCACGACAGGCTTGCCGATTACAAGCCCGAACCGTCACTTACAGCATAACCGCGTCAACAATGTGTTGATCGGGACCTAGCCGTCGCTTTCCTCCACCGTGCGCTGGGTGACAATCTCGTCGATCAGCCCCCAGTCCTTGGCGACCTGCGGCGACATGAAATTGTCTCGTTCCAGCGCCAACTCGACGGCTTCGTATTCCTGGCCGGTATGCTGCACGTAGATTTCGTTGAGCCGGCGCTTCAGATCCTCGGTCTCGCGGGCGTGGATCATGATGTCGGTTGCCTGGCCCTGGTAGCCACCGGAAGGCTGGTGCACCATGATCCGGCTGTTGGGCAGCGAATACCGCATGTCCTTTGCCCCGGCTGCCAGAAGAAGCGACCCCATCGAGGCCGCCTGCCCCACGCAAAGCGTGGAAATCGGCGGCCGGATGTACTGCATGGTGTCGTAGATCGACAGGCCCGACGTCACCACACCACCGGGGCTGTTGATGTACATGGCGATTTCTTTCTTTGGATTCTCGGCCTCCAGAAACAGCAACTGCGCCACGATCAGCGTCGACATGGCGTCGTGAACCGGCCCCGAAACGAAGACGATCCGCTCTTTCAGCAGACGCGAAAAAATATCGTAGGCCCGCTCGCCGCGAGCCGTTTGCTCGACGACCATGGGAACCAGCGTGTTCATCGTGTGCTCAACAGTTTCTGTCATGGGAGGCTGCCTTTGTGTGTTATTGCCGCGTGGTCGAACGCAATCCGACAAAAGAGGAATAGTTGCGCCCCGCGTCCACCGCAAGGGCCGGCGGGTTTCCGCGCACCGCAGCCCTGGGGCTGCGGCCGTTCTCGCCGCACGGCGGACGAAAAAGTGAGCCCGCTTTCACCAGGCGCTGTCCCGGCCCTTCAGTCGTCGTCCATCGCCTCGACGGCTTTCTGCAATTCGTCCTTGGTCACCGGCTTTTCCGTCACCTTGGCCAGTTCCAGGATGAAATCGACGACCTTGTCCTCGAAGATCGGCGCTCGCAACTGCTGCTGGGCGTCGGGGTTGCTCTGCATGAATTCGAAGAACGCCTTTTCCTGGCCCGGATACTGGCGGGCCTGCTGCAGCATCGCCTGCTGCATCTCCGCCTCGGACACTTCGATACCGTTCTTGTTTCCGACCTCGGCCAGCAGAAGCCCGAGGCGCACCCGCCTTTCCGCCAGTGTCCGGTGCTCGTCGTTGACCTCGATCTCTTCGTGGTCGTGGCCTTGGTGGTCGGGATTGTCGTCATGCCAGAGCTGGTGGGCGATCTGCTTCGCCTCGGACTCCACCAGGCTCGGCGGCAACTCGAAAGTGACCAGACCGTCCAGCGCGTCCATCAGGCCGCGCTTCAGGACCGACCGGGCGGCGTTGCCGTATTCCACCGCCAGACGTTCGCGGACCTGCCCCTTGAGCGCCTCCAGATCGTCGGCGCCGAAGCGCTTGGCCAGTTCATCGTCGATCGGCGCCGGTTTCGGCTCCTTCACCTCCTTTACGGTGACCTCGAACACTGCGTCCCTGCCCTTGAGGTTCTCCGCGCCGTAGTCGTCGGGAAAGGAAACCTTGACTTCCACCTGTTCACCGGACTTCACACCGACGAGCTGCTCCTCGAAACCGGGAATGAAACTTTCGGAGCCGAGCACCAGCGGATAGTCCTCCGCCGCGCCGCCCTCGAATGCCTCGCCATCGACCTTGCCAACGAAATCGATCACCACCTGATCGCCGTTTTCGGCTTTGGCGGCCTTCTTGCGCGGCTCGTAGACGTTCGCCGAGTTCGCGAGGTTGTCCAGGGCCTCGTCCACCGCCGCGTCGTCGACCTCGACGGCGAGCCGGGTGAGTTCGATACTGGAAAAATCGGTCTCCGGCACGTCAGGCAGGGCCTCGTAAGTCATGTCGACCCGGACGTCGTCGCCCTCCTTCCAGTCTTCATTGGTCATCTTGACGTCGGGTTGAAGCGCCGGGCGATGGCCGGTCTCGTCGAAATGCTTCTGCATGGCGCTGTCGATCGATTCCTGCATCGCCTCGCCGAGCACGGATTTACCGAACATCTTCTTCATCAGCGCGATCGGCGCCTTGCCCTTCCGGAATCCCTTCATCTGGAATTCCTTGCGGGCGTCCTCCAGCTTCTCGTTCACCTTGGCTTCCAGCTCGTCGGCGGTCAGTGTGATGGAGTAGCCGTGTTTCAGCCCTTCCTTCAGGGTTTCGGTAACCTGCATTTTATCCGGATCCTCGTTTCAATTCTGGTGCGGGTGGAGGGATTTGAACCCCCACGCCTTGCGGCGCCAGATCCTAAATCTGGTGCGTCTGCCAATTCCGCCACACCCGCAAGTGCCAACCGGCCTGCGACGGCGGCAAGCCTCGATCGCGCGATTGTCTAGCAGAGCTTTCCGGGCGGGGCGAGCGGAAATTTCACGGCGCTTGCGCCGGAAATGCAGTATCCTGCGTTCACCGCAACGGGGGAGTTCATCATGAAAGTGAACCTGAAGATTCCGGGTCCGTCGAACAAGACCTGGACCGTCAAGGGCGCCAATCTGGAAGAGGTTTTCAAGGCCCTCAAGGCGCATGGCTGGTGGGGCCGGTACCGCTCCAACGAAAGTGCCAAATTCACCGGCAAGGCGAAGAAGTTCGATACCGTAAACCTGTCAGCCAAACCGGTGATAACGATGCCGAAATGGGCGAACTACGGCAAGGCGGCCAAAGACGAAAAGAAGTCGTGGGACGACATGTGGAAGGCGCTGAAAAAACACGAGGACCAGCATCACACGATCTTCCAGACCGCGGCGAAGGAATGGAAGGCCAGTACCGAGAAGGGCGGCGATCTGGAACCGAAGGAGATGGACAAGGCCTGGAAGGCGTTTCTCGCGGACAGCCAGAAACGGCAGGACGACTTCGACAAGCGCACCGGCCACGGCAAGAAGACCGGCGTCGTGCTCTGAAAAATTCCGGAAACTCATATCCCCGGCTGGCGAAACACTGCCGGGAGTTGCTCCGGCAAATCCTCCGCGATCAGCCCGGGGCCAAATTCCAGGGCGCATTCCACGTGCAGCCAGGCCGCCGTCTCGGCCGCCTCCATCGGCTCGAAACCTCTTGCCAGAAGGCCGGCGATGAATCCCGCCAGCACGTCGCCCGAGCCGGCGGTCGCCAGCCACGGCGCAGCGCGCTCGTAATGGGCGGAGTTGATGGCGCAGCGACCGTCCGGCCGGGCGATCACCGTGTCCGGCCCCTTGTACAGAACCACGCACCCGGCCCGCTTCGCCGCCTCGCGCGTGGCATCGACCTTGGAATACGCCGGGCCCTTGGTGGCCGGTTCCGCAAGTTTCGCTGCAATTTCCGGGAACAGGCGGGCAAATTCACCGGCATGCGGGGCCAGGACGCAATTCGCGTGCAGCATGGCAAACAGGGTTTCCGGCGCGTCCGCAAACGACGTCAGCGCATCCGCATCCAGCACGGTTTTCCGACCGGTCTTCAGAACGGTTTCCACCAGCGCCCGCGCATTGCTGCCCCTCCCAAGGCCGGGACCAAGGCACAGCGCGTTGAGGCGCGTGTCCGAAAGCAACGCGCCCAGACCCTCCGGCCCCTTGACCGCCCGGACCATGATCGCATTCAACTGCGCCGCGTTTTCCTGCAAGGCTCCCGGCGGGCAGCCGACCGTCACCAGCCCCGCCCCGATCCGCAACGCTCCGCGCGCCGCCAGCCTGGCCGCGCCGCCCTTGCCGACGCCGCCGGCGAGGATCAGGGCATGGCCGTGGTCGTACTTGTGCCCAGCGCATGCCTTCGCGGGAAAGGCGTCGCGCTTGCCGACTTGCGCGAGTCGGACGGTATCGTTGTCTGCGGTGGAAGAAAGCCCGATGTCCGCGATTCTCAGCCGGCCGCAATGCGCCGGACCTTCGGCCAGATGATGCCCGACGCGCGCCCGGTGGAACGTGACCGTGAGAAACCCGTGAACAGCGCTCCGTTCCGATGCAATCGGGCGACCGCTGTCCATGCAAAGGCCGGTCGGCGCGTCCACCGCGACCAGCCGGTCAACCGACTTGCCGTTTTCATGAAGCCTGGCAAGCGGTTGCAGAATCCGCTCTTCCGGCGCCCGGCTCAGCCCGGAACCAAACAGCGCGTCGACATAGAGATCGGCGACGGAGACAGCAACCCGTTCCGTATCCCAGGCACGGATGTCGCCGCCCATCTGCCGCCACCGCCCGCAGTTCAGCTTCGCGTCGGGCGGCAGCTTCGCCTCGTCGCCATAAAGAAAAACCTCGACATCCCAGCCGCGCTCTTTCAGCAGCCGCGCAACCACGAACCCGTCGCCGCCATTGTTTCCCGGCCCGCACAGCACCACCGCCTTGTGCGAGGTCTTCGCCATCTCCGGCCATTCCTCGAATATCGCCTCGACGACGCCCCTGCCCGCGCGCTCCATCAGTTCAAGCCCGGTCACATCGCCGCTGTCGATCGCCGCCGTCTCGATGGCCCGCATCCGGGCAGCTGTCAGGAGTTCGCTCATCGGGGTTTTCTCACTCCGCTCACGCCTTGGGCAAACTGCACAAGAATTGTGCAATCCGGCCGCTTTCTCGACACGCTACCGCGCGCCGCGGCGGCCGGCACATGCCTCCGGCCGCCCGTGGTGGTCTTGCGGCCTTCGGAAATCGGGGCCGCGGCGCGCGGTCCGAAACAGGAGCGATCACCAGATGAAAAAGATCGAAGCGATCATCAAGCCGTTCAAGCTCGACGAGGTCAAGGAGGCGCTGCAGGAGGTTGGCGTCCAAGGGCTGAGCGTCATCGAGGCCAAGGGTTTCGGCCGCCAGAAAGGCCATACCGAACTGTACCGGGGCGCCGAATATGTCGTCGATTTCCTGCCCAAGGTAAAGATCGAGGTCGTCGTGATCTCCGACATGGTAGGCGCCGCCATCGAGGCGATTACCGGCGCCGCCAAGACCGGCAAGATCGGCGACGGAAAGATCTTCGTCTCCACCATCGATCGGGCGGTCCGCATCAGAACCGGCGAACAGGATGCCGATGCGCTGTGACGCGCGGCAATCCCGAAGTCAACGAGGTATGAAATGAGTGACAACGAAACGGTCCTTTCGCAGATAAAGGACGAGGAAATCGAATATGTCGACATGCGGTTCACCGATCCGCGCGGCAAACTGCAGCACGTGACCATCATGTCGGATCACGTCGACGAGGACTTCCTGGAGGAAGGTTTCATGTTTGACGGCTCGTCGATCGCCGGGTGGAAGTCGATCGACCAGTCCGACATGAAGCTGATGCCGGACGCGTCGAGCGCCTATGTCGACCCGTTCTATGCCAACAGCACGCTCTGCCTGCACTGCTCGGTGCTCGAGCCCGACACCGGCGATGCCTACGAACGCGACCCGCGCTCGACGGCGGAAAAGGCCGAGGCCTATCTGAGATCGACGGGCATCGGCGACACCTCCTATTTCGGGCCGGAAGCCGAGTTCTTCATCTTCGACGACGTGCGTTTTTCCAACACCATCAACAAGGTATCCTACGAGGTGGACGCGATAGACGCCTCGTGGAACACCGATACCGAATACGAGATGGGCAACATGGGGCATCGCGCCGGCGTCAAGGGCGGATACTTCCCGGTCAACCCGACCGACGCCGCGCAGGACATCCGTTCCGAGATGATCTCGACCATGAAGCGGATGGGCATGAGCGTCGACAAGCACCACCACGAAGTCGGCTCGTGCCAGCATGAACTGGGGTTGATATTCAACACGCTGACAACGCAGGGCGACAATCTGCAGAAGTACAAATACGTGATCCACAACGTGGCCGCCGCCTACGGCCGGACCGCGACCTTCATGCCGAAGCCGATCTACGGCGACAACGGCACCGGAATGCATGTCAACATGTCGGTCTGGAAGGAGGGCAAGCCGCTGTTTGCCGGCGACAAGTACGCCGATCTGTCGCAGGAGGCGCTGTGGTATATCGGCGGGCTTCTGAAGCACGCCCGCGCGCTCAATGCCTTCACCAACCCGGCCACCAACTCCTACAAGCGGCTGATCCCGGGCTTCGAGGCGCCGGTGCTGCGCGCCTACTCGGCCCGCAACCGCTCGGGATGCGTGCGCATTCCGTGGACCGAGACTCCCAAGGCCAAACGCATCGAGGCGCGCTTCCCCGACCCGGCGGCCAATCCCTACCTGGCGTTCGCGGCGCTGCTGATGGCCGGCCTCGACGGCATCAGGAGCCGCGTCGACCCGGGCGATCCTTCCGACAAGGACCTCTACGACCTGCCGCCGGAGGAACTGGTCGGCATCCCTACCGTCTGCGCCAGCCTGCGCGAGGCGCTGGAGGAACTGGATGCCGACAAGGACTTCCTGCTGGCCGGCGGCGTCTTCACCGAGAGCCAGATCGCCGGGTACATGGACCTGAAATGGGAGGAGGTCTACACCTTCGAACACACGCCGCACCCGGTGGAGTTCGGCATGTATTATTCCTGCTGAGGCGACCGGAACCGGATTGCGAGGGGGCCCTGCCGGGCCCCCTTGTTTTCGGCTCAGAGGACTGAAAAACGTGACCTGCACACGCGTGTGCAGGTGGTTATGTGTTTGGTTTTGTTGAGTAACTCGGTTTTTCTCGCCGCGAAATACACTGGTTCCCGAAAGAAAGCGTGCCGGGCTGCGGCGGCCGTCTGCCGCCGTCGCGATCCGTGTCGCCGGTGACGCGGCCGGCGCCGTGGAAGCCTCCGGCGGGGATACTTTCGGAACCCAGAACGCCAGGGGTTCCGCCCCGGAGGCGCCGCCGTCATGGCGGCGGGCGGCGTTTCAGGCGAAAGTGCGGGAATAGCGCCGGATTCCGAATGCTGCCAGTTCCCGGTGCACGGGCGTCCAGAGGGCGGAAAACCCGAACCAGTCCATGCCCAGCCGTTTCGCCATCGCACCGAGCGCGAGCCGTCCGTCCGCCAGCGCCAGTGCCTGAGCAGCGGACCCGGCGACGGCGAGGCGGAGCTTCGCGCCGTCCACGGTCAGTCCCAGTTCGCCCCTGCGCGCAATGTGCGCCGCCAGTTTTCCGGCCTCGACACCCTTCAGGCGGGGAACGGCCTCGGGATCGCTGGCCCCGGCCATGCGCCGGGCGCATGCGCCCGCCTTGCCGGCATAAAGGACGTGCGTCTTGATATTTCCGCGCAGTTTTTCCGCCAGGCCCATCGCCGTGGCGGGATCGAGGCTGGCGGCGGCCTCGCGGAGCGGCTGTGAATGCGGCAGCAGGCGGGCGAGTTCGTATTTTCCCTGTTCGACGAACGAAACGGGTTCGAGCCCGGCGCTTTCCAGCAGGAAAAGAAGCTCCGCCACCGCGAAGGGCCGGTCGCGGCCATGCAGCAGAAGGTCGTAAAAACCGGCGTCCGACAGGCGATGGTCGACAAGGCCCCGATTGTTGCGGAAACGGTTGCCCTCGGGCAGCGCAGCGGCGAGTTCGCGCGCCAGTTTCAGCCGTTCCTGCGGTCGTCTGTCCGCCAGCAGTGCCGAAAACACCGCCTGCATGTCGTAGACGCCGGTGCGCCCGTAAGGCGCGTAGACCATCATCCCCATGCCGCCGCCCGGCCGAAGGGCTTCGGCAAGGGCGTCGAGCCCCGCCTGGGGGTCGGCCAGATGGTGCAGGACACCGGTGCAATCGATGTAATCGAAGCTGCCATGCGCCGGCGCTTCCAGCAGATCAGCGGTATGAAAGGCGATGTTCTTCAGGCCGCGAACCCGGGCACGCGCCTGTGCCACCTTGCGCGCCGCCTTCGACTGGTCGAGATAGACGATTTCCGCCGGGCAGTTCACCGCGTCCAGTTTCACCGCCAACTGGATCAGGCCATCGCCGGTGCCGCCGCCGGCCACCAGCGCCCGAAAGGGAAGCGACCAGTTCCTCTTCCCGCCGTGGAGGAAATGGTCGATCTCCACCGGGTCGGAGGGCGAACCGACGACGAGGCGGCGCTTTTCGTCCTCCGGATCGCGTTCCGGATAGGGGTAGGCCTCGTACTGTTCGGCGACCGGATCCGACATGTGCCCACCTTTCCCCGGCGCTGATTTCAGATCAAGGCGGCTATCAGAGCGCGCCGCGACCGGCAAGCGGCGACAGTGAGGCATTGCGTCCAAATGCGACCGGGGCCTGCCGCAATCCGGACAGCGCCCGGCCGGCCCTGCGCCGCAGACTGGCGCCGGACAACGGAGAGCCCCCGGCGAACGAATACTATTCCGACCGCCGCAAGATCGACCCGTCGCGAAAGCCCGACGGCACGCCGGACGACAACGACCGCATCGAGATCGGCCCGACGCAACTGGCGTTCGACGAATGGGCGGCAGCGGGGTTGCGGGCACCCGATATCGCGGCCATGCGGCAATACCGGCTGGACCGGCTGGTGCAGCAGATCGTCGCCAACGGTGTTGCCGGGCTTCTGGTGTTCGATCCGCTCAACATCCGCTACGCCACCGATTCCACCAACATGCAGCTCTGGAACACACATAATCCGTTTCGCGCCTGCATCGTCTGCGCCGACGGGTACATGGCGCTCTGGGACTACAAGAACGCGCCGTTCCTGTCGGAATTCAACCCGCTGGTGCGCGAGGTGCTGCCCGGCGCCTCGATGTTCTACATGGTCAACGGCGACAAGACCGGGCAGGACGCCGCCACATTCGCAGGGCAACTGCTGGAGATGCTGCGCGCGCATGCCGGAGACAACGGGCGGATCGCGGTGGACAAGATCCAGATCGCCGGGCTCAGGGCGCTGGAGGCGGCCGGGCTGACGGTGATCGAGGGCGAACCGCTGACGGAAAAGGCGCGCGCGGTGAAAGGCCCCGACGAGATCCTCGCCATGCGCTGCGCCATGAATTCCTGCGAGAAGAGCGTCGCGGCGATGGTGGCGGCGGCCGAGCCGGGGATGACCGAGGCCGATATCTGGGCCGTGCTGCACGCCGAGAACATCATCCGAGGCGGCGAGTGGATCGAGACGCGGCTGCTGACGTCGGGGCCACGCACCAACCCGTGGTTTCTCGAATGCGGGCCGCGCATCGTGCAGAACAACGAGATCATCGCCTTCGATACCGATCTGGTGGGGGTCTACGGCCTGTGCTGCGACATTTCGCGGACCATCTTCGTCGGCGACGGCGAACCGACGAAGGAGATGATCGAGGACTACCGGCTGGCGGTCGAACATATCGAGACCAACATGGCGATGCTGAAGCCGGGGGTGAGTTGCGATTACCTGACGCACAACACCCACGTGCTGCCGGAGATCTACCAGAAACAGAAATATTCCTGCCTGATGCACGGCGTCGGCCTGTGCGACGAATGGCCGTTTGTCTGCTATCCCGACCAGTGGACGGAAGGTGCTTTCGAGCACGAATTGCAGCCCGGCATGATGATGTGCGTGGAGGCGCTGGTCAGCCGCGAGGGCGGGGATTTTTCCATCAAGCTGGAGGACCAGGTGCTGATCACCGAAGACGGGTTCGAGAACCTGACCGCCTGCCCGCACGACGCCCGGCTGATGGGCGGCTGATCTCACGTTTCCGTAACCCCGCGTTTCATGGGGTTTCCCCTGCCCCCGCATGTACCCAGATTGGGGCTCTGGCCGAAAGGGGAAGCGCGGATGGAAAGCGAAAAAGTTGAATTCAAGGGGCATGCCGGCGACGTGCTGGCCGCGCGGCTGGAGCTGCCTGCCGGACCGATCCGGAACACCGCCATATTCGCGCATTGCTTCACCTGTTCGAAGGATATCCCGGCGGCCCGCCGCATTTCTCAACGTCTGGCGGCAATGGGAATTGCGGTGCTGCGGTTCGACTTCACCGGGTTGGGGCACTCCAGCGGCGAATTCGCCAACACGAACTTTTCCTCCAACGTAGCCGATTTGGTTCAGGCCGCGAAGTTTCTGGAAAACCGAGGCACGCCGCCTTCCCTGCTGGTGGGTCATTCGCTCGGTGGCGCAGCTATTCTGAAAGCAGCGCGGGAAATACCGTCGGTGCGTGCCGTCGTGACGGTGGGTGCGCCGGCCGACCCTGCGCATGTGGTGCATAACTTCGGGGTGGCGCTCGACGATATCAATAGAGCGGGTGAATCCGAGGTTACGTTGGGCGGCCGCCCGTTCACGATCCGAAAGAGTTTTCTCGATGACGTTTCCGGAACCAACCTGAAACCGTGCATCGGCAATCTGAAGGCGGCGCTTCTGGTACTGCATTCACCGGTCGACCAGATCGTCGGGATCGACAACGCCTCGGAGATATTTCTTGCGGCGAAACATCCCAAGAGCTTCGTGACGCTGGACCATGCCGATCACCTGCTGAGCAAAGCCGAGGACGCCGAATACGCGGCCGAAGTGATCGCCGCCTGGTCTGCGAAATATCTCGACATCAAAGCCCCGGCGGCGCCTGTCGGCGCGCCGGAAGGCGTGGTGCGCGTGGCCGAGGCGGACCCGGCGGGGTTCCTGCAAGACGTCAATTCCGGACCTTTGCACCACACTCTGGCCGATGAACCGGTGGCCTATGGCGGCACAAATGCCGGCATGTCGCCCTACCAGTTCCTCTCCGCCGGGCTTGGCGCCTGCACGTCGATGACCATTCGTATGTATGCGCGGCGCAAGAAATGGCCGCTCGCGCATGTCTCGGTCGATGTGACGCACGACAAGGTGCACGCGGTCGATTGCGATCATTGCGAGGACAGCACCTCCAGGATCGACCAGTTCCGCCGCGTCATCACACTGGAAGGGCCGCTCGACGCCGATCAGCGCCAGCGGCTGCGCGAGATCGCCG
>JBHHXR010000010.1:0-29097 GCA_046757205.1 Paracoccaceae bacterium | reverse complement strand
TGCCGGAGGGGAAGCGCCGCCAGTCCTTTGAAATTCGCGGCCGCGAGCGCGGGCCGCGTAGCGACGAGCCCGCCGTAGCGAGTCGACGCGAGATATGTTGGCGGCGCGTTCGCTCCGACGCCGGAGGCGCTCAAGCGCCGGGAGGCGTCGGCGGCGATCTCCCGAAGCCCGTCCCGGCTGACCCGGGGTACGTGGGAGAGGCCAATCACGCCCGCACGTTGCTTTCTTTCGTACGTCCATTCTCTCCTCCTTGGGGCGAGGCCGATCGGGTGGTTTGAATCCGGTTTGGATGGAGAACCGACCAGATGAACCCCACCAACTCTCGCGATACGGCTGTAGCGATCTTGTTGGAATGCTTGCCTCGTGCTGCAAGCCTTCGAAAGCGCCTGTTGAGCCGTTGCGCCGCTTTGTCGGCGATGGCGAGCACTTCCTTGGGTTGTCCTTCTCGCCTCTTGCGCTTCGCCACTCCAATTCGCGGAGCATGACGGTAGTGCCAGGAGGCCTCCACCAGCACTCGTCGGACATGACTATTTCCCGCTTTCGTAATGCCGCCTCGAGACGGGTCGTCCCCCGTCGAATTTTCGCTTGGAACCAATCCCAAATAGCACATGAGCTCACGCGCCGAACGGAATCGTCTGAAATCATGTAACTCCGCTACGACGGTCATGGCCGTTATCGTGTCGATTCCTCGGAAGCAACGCAGCCAGCCCACCGGCTCTCGATAGGGTTCCTTTTCGGCGAAGGCTTCCAACGCTTGATCCAGTCCTCGAATCCGCTCTTCCAGTTGTTCGACCGCCAAGAGGTAATCCTCGAAGACGATCCGCTCCGCTTCTCGTTCAAACGACAGGCTTCGCAACCACTTTCGATGCCCCGCGCCCCAATTGCTTCTTCCCGTCCAGATGATTCCTCGCCGGAGCAGCATTTTTCCCAGACGATGGCGACACCGGTGCAAATCCTTCCTCGCCGCGGCCCGGCATCGACACAAATCTCGTACACTCTCTTCTTCTTCCGTGGGCGGATGGACTTCCGTCAACAGTCCCGCTCGATCCAGCTCGGCCAGCTTTCGCGCATCTCGCCGATTCGTCTTGATTCGCTCCCCCGGTTTCACGGGCGTCAGCGACGGCGCGATCACAACGCACTTCATTCCCAGTTTTCGAATCTGTCGCTGCAGATCGTATCCACACGGCCCTGCTTCGTAACAAAACCGCACGTCTCCTGGCGCCTGCCTCTTGACCTTCTTCACCATTCGCTTGATCTCTCTGGCCTCATTGTTCACCTTCCACTCCACCGCTTTTTCACTTCCGGGTAACAGCATCGCTACGTCGTGCGAATTCTTTGCTGTATCCACCCCTACGAACGTGATACCCTTTCCCATGACCGGCTCCTTTCGTATGTAGCTCTGGTGCCGCCGGCACCAACCTACGATTTGCGCGGACCACCCGCGCATGCGCGATATCTTCCCTAGGGGAGATATCGACCTGCGAATACGGAGCCGGTCGTGTCATATTGTCTAAGGCCCGAAGGAGCATGCTCCCCACCGTCGCCCGGATCGCCCTGCGCCGGGTGCTGGGCGGCCCGGTCGCGACGGTGGAGGCCAGCGGCGACGCACCCTTGGCCATCGACATTCCGACGCTGCACGCGCACAGCCTCGAAAACATCGGCGACGGACCGTTGCTCTCATTGTTCTGGAGCGACAGAATCCACGATCCGGCGGCGCCCGATACCTATCCCGACCCCGTCAGAAAAGAGGAACCCAATGAAGAAAATCAAGGTGATGACGGTACTTGGGACGCGCCCGGAAATCATCCGGCTGTCGCGCGTCATGGCACGGCTTGACGCGCTGACCGACCACCGGATCGTGCATACCGGCCAGAACCGCGATCACGAACTGAACGGCATCTTCTTCGACGAACTGGGCCTGCGCCCGCCGGATCACCACCTGGGCGCCGACACCTCGAGCCTGGGCGCCGCGCTGGGCAGCATCCTGACCGGCACGGAGCGGGTGCTGCTGGCGGAACGCCCGGATGCCTTTCTGGTTCTCGGCGACACCAACTCGGCGCTGTCGGCGATCATCGCCCGGCGCCTGCGGGTGCCGGTTTACCACATGGAGGCGGGCAACCGCTCGTTCGATGCCAACGTGCCGGAGGAGACCAACCGGAAAATCGTCGACCACGTGGCCGACTACAACCTTGTCTATACCGAACACGCGCGCCGGCATCTCCTCTCGGAAGGCATCCATCACAGGCGGATATTCCTCACCGGCTCGCCGATGCGCGAAGTGCTGGACCACTGCCGGGCGGGCATCGCGGCCTCCGGCATCCTCGGCCGGCTGGGATTGACCGGGCGGCGGTATTTCGCCGTCTCGCTGCACCGCGAGGAAAACGTCGACGATCCCGCCCGGCTGGGCGCCATCACCGCGATCCTGAACGATCTTGCGTCGGCCTACGCCATGCCGGTGATCGTCTCGCTTCATCCGCGGACCCGCGACCGCCTGGAAAAAATCCCCGGTATCGCGTTCGGCGGCCGCGTCCGCGCCATGAAACCCCTCGGCTTTCACGACTACATCCGGCTGCAGAGCGAAGCGTTCTGCGTGATTTCCGACAGCGGCACGGTTGCCGAGGAGGCCGCCATCCTAGGCTTTCCGGCGATCACGCCGCGCGATGCCATCGAACGGCCGGAGGCGCTGGACACCGGCAATCTCGTGACAACCGGCATCGACCGCGACGGGATCTTCGGCGCGATAGCGGCGCTCGCCGGCGCTCCGGAAGGCGGCGGCGGCGCGCGGCCCGGCTGCGCCGCGGCGCGTATCCCCGGTGAGTACGACGTCCCCGACACCTCTCGGCGGGTCGCCAAGCTGATCCTCGGCACCGCCAGGCTGACCCATCGCCGCGACGGCATCCGCAGACCCGCATGGGCGGGGGCGGCCGATGTCGCGGCGTGACCGGATCCTGAAGCGCGGGCTCGATGTGGCGTTGTCGGCGCTCCTGCTTGCCCTGACCGCCCCGGTGGTCGCCGCCGCCGCCGTGGCGGCGCGGCTCGATACCGGCGCAAGCGGTCTTTTCCGGCAACCGAGGGTCGGGCGCAACGGACGGATTTTCCGGGTCGTGAAGATCCGAACCATGCGGCGCGAAAACGGCGCCACGGTAACCGTCAGGGGCGACGCCAGGATTACCCGCCTTGGCGGCTGGCTGCGGCGCTGGAAGATCGATGAGTTGCCACAACTCTGGAACGTGCTTTGCGGCGACATGTCGCTGGTCGGCCCGCGCCCCGACATGCCGGGATTCCTCGACGGCCTTGAAGGCGAGGACCGCGTTCTCCTGCGGTTGCGCCCCGGAATCACCGGACCGGCGACGCTCAAGTACCGCGACGAGGAAGACCTGCTTGCGGGCAATTCGGACCCGGAGCGCTACAACCGGCAGGTCATCTGGCCCGACAAGGTGCGTCTCAACCGGGAATACCTGAACAACTACAGCCTGCGCGGCGACCTGCGCTGTCTGTGGCGGACCGTCGCCGGCGGCTGACATGCGCATCCTGTTCATCTACCGCCACGTCTGCCCGGACGCTCCGCCCTACGCGACCATGCTGTGCTGCCTCGGCGCCGGTCTGGCCGCCGCCGGCCACGAGGTCGAGATCTGGTCGGAACAGCCGACCGGCGGCGGCGACCGGCCTCCCGACGCGCTGCCCCGCGAGGTACGCGACGGCGTCGTCGTGAGGCGGGTCGCGCGGCTGCCGCTGTGGCGTCGGTCCGCCGCCGTCCGGTGGCTCGACAGGCTGCTTTTCCCGGCGCGGATGCTGGCCCGTTCGCTGCTGGTGCGCCTGTCCGGCCGACGCTTCGACATCGTCCTTTCCGCCACCGCCCCGGCGGTCGTCAACGGCGTCTTCGCGCGCATGTCCGCCGGTGTCCTCGGAGCCCGGTTCCTCTATCACTGCCAGGACATTCATCCCGAACTCGGGGCCCGGGCCGGGCTGTGGCGCAGGCGCTCGGTCCGGCACCGGATCCTTCTGTGGCTCGACGCATGGGCATGCGCCGGGGCCGACCGCCTGATCGTGCCGAGCCGCGACATGCGCGCCGCGCTCGACGCCCGCCGCGCCGGCGGAACGCCGGTCGAAGTCATCGGAAATTTCGCCCCGGATCCGCCGAAGCGGCTGTCACCCCGTGCGCCGGGCGGCACGCGTCTCACCGCCATCTTCGCCGGGAACACGGGCCGGTTCCAGGACATCGGCGCCCTTGCCGACGCGGCCCGGCACCTCGCCGGCGACCCGCGCATCGAGCTTGTGGTGATGGGCGACGGCGCCGCGTTCGGCGAGTTGAAGCGGCGCACCCGGGACCTGCCGAACGTACGGATCCTGCCGCGTCGGCCGCTGCCGGAGGCGCTGGCGGTCATCGCCGGCGCAGATATCGGCATCGTGTCCCTGCTGCCCGGCCTGACGGCGGTCGCCTGTCCGTCGAAAACCCTCACCTACCTGGCGCTCGGCGTGCCGGTCGTCGCCGCGCTCGATCGCCATTCGGAATATTTCCAGGACATCGCCGCCGCCGGAGCCGGGATCGTGGCGGCCGGGCCGGGCGGCCGCGAGCTTGCCCGCGCCCTGTCGGGCATCTGCGACCGGCGGGACCGTTTGCCGGCGATGCGGCGGCGCGCGCGCGCCCTTTACCGGCGTGAATTTTCCGGGGCCGCGGCCACCGGCCGCTGGCTCGAACTGATCGAGCGGGCAGGGGCGCCGCGATGACCCTGCCCTTCGTCCCGGTGGTGATCGTCGGCGCGCCCAGATCGGGCACCAACATGCTGCGCGACATGATCGCCGGCCTGCCCGGCTTCGCCACCTGGCCCTGCGACGAGGTCAACCCGGTGTGGCGCCACGGCAATCTCCGCTGGCCCGACGACGAGATACCGGCGGCGCGGGCCGGCCGCGGCCGCGACAGCATCCGCCGCGCCTTCGTGCGGCTGTGGCGCAAATCCGGGCAGGGCCGCTACGTGGTGGAAAAGACCTGCGCCAACTCGCTGCGCGTGCCGTTCGTGGCCGCCGTGCTGCCGGAGGCGCGCTTCGTCCAGATCATCCGCGACGGCCGGGATGCCACGGTTTCGGCGCAGCGGTGCTGGCAGGGCCGCCGCACCGACCTTGCGCCCGGCTACCGCATCGCCAAGGCACGCTTCGTGCCGCCCCCGGACCTGCCGTATTACGCCGCGCAAATCGTCGCGCGGCGCCTGCGGCGCTGGACCGGCCGGGATCGCCCGCCGGCAAGCTGGGGGCCGCGTTTCAAGGGCATCGACCGGCTTCTGGGGCGGCCGCTCGAGGAAATCTGCGCCCGCCAGTGGCTGGCCTGCGTCGAGCGTTCCGACGCCGCGTTCGCGGCAATGCCCCGGGATATCTGGCTGCGGACGCGCTACGAGGACATCATTGCCGACCCGTCGTGTGCCATCATGCGGATCGCCGCATTCCTCGGCGCCGAAGGCGTCGGCCCGGCGGCCATCGGCGACGCCGCGCGTATCGCGGCGCGACCGACGACAGGCGCGGTTCGCGTCGGTCCCGGCACCGACGACATTCTGGGCGCGGCGCGGGCCCGTCACGGCTATGCCACCTGAGCCCGTTCGCATCCCGCTCTCCCCGCCGCACATGTCGGGCGCCGAGAGGGAGCTTGTTTCGCAAGCCTTCGACAGCAACTACATCGCCCCCGCCGGCCCGCATCTGGACGCTTTCGAGGCCGCGATGTCGCGCCATCTCGGCGGCCGCCACTGCGTCGCCGTGTCAAGCGGTACCGCCGCGCTTCACCTGGCCCTGAGACTTCTCGGGATCGGTCGCGGCGACGAGGTCTGGCTTTCATCCATGACCTTCGCCGGCGGCGTGTTCCCGGTTCTCTATCAGGGTGCAACGCCGGTGTTTTTCGACCTGTCGCCGGAAAGCTGGACGCTGTGCCCCGATCTGCTGGCCTCGGAACTGCGCAGGGCAAGGAAGCGCAACCGGCTTCCGGCCGCCGTCGTTTCGACCGATCTGTACGGCCAGAGCTGCGATCTCCACCGGCTGGGGAAGCTGTGCAGGGAAAACGGAGTTCCGCTGGTCTGCGACTGCGCCGAAAGCCTCGGCGGGCTGTGCCGCAGGCGCCGGTGCGGGTCGGACGGCGACATCGCGATCCTGTCGTTCAATGGCAACAAGATCGTCACCACCGGCGGCGGCGGCATGCTGTGCACCGACAACGCCGCGTTGGCCCGCAGGGCGCGCCATCTGGCGACGCAGGCGCGCGACCCGGCGCCGCACTACCAGCATTCCACCATGGGGTACAACTACCGCATGAGCAACATCGCCGCCGCGATCGGAATCGGCCAGCTTTCCGTGCTGGATCAGCGGGTTGCGGCGCGGCGCGCGGTATTTTCGCGATACGCCGGGGCGTTTTCCGGCCGCGCCGGACTTGCCCTCATGCCAGAGCCCGGCTGGTCGCGTTCGACCCGCTGGCTCAGCGTGTTAACCGTTGATCCAGACCTGACCGGTAGGACCAGAAGTGACCTGCAATCGGAATTGTCGCAGCGGGGGATCGAGTCGCGCCCGGTATGGAAACCAATGCACCTTCAACCGCTCTTCCGTGGCGCCCGCCATGTCGGCCGAGGCTTCGATGAGGCGCTTTTTGGCCGCGGCATCTGCCTGCCGTCGGGAAGCAGCCTTTCGCCAGAGCAGCAGGACGAGGTCGTTGCGGCGGCGCTTTCCGTTCTTGCAGCCCGCGCGTGAGCCGGAAGGGGCGGATGCCAGGCGCGTGGTGATGATCGCCAACGGCACGGCGGATCAAACCGCCGGCCGTCTGTTGGCGCGGCTCGCCGCCGGCGTGCGCCGGAGCGGGCACATCTTTCTGCATTTCCGCGACCTGCCTGCCGGTCGATGGGCGAAAATGCGCTATCTTCTGACGCCGGACCGAAGGCTGATCGGCGGCCTGGCGCGCTGCGACACGGTGGTCGTGCACACGGCTGCAATGCTGTCGCTGCCGGCGATGCTGACCGCCCGGGCGCTGCGCAAGCGGGTGGTGGTTTTTTTCTGGGATGATTACACGGCGCGGGCCGGCGGCGCCGGGCGTGTCGCCGGTACCCTGGAACGGTTTGCGCTGAAACTGGCGCATGCCGTGGCGGTGCCCAGCGGCGACTACCTGCGCGCGCCGCCGGTGCGGAAAGCCGCCGCGGTGTCGGTGGTTCCGCTGTGGCCGAGCCACGAAAACATGCCGCCGCACGCGACGCTGCCGCGCCAGGGTGCGCGGATGAGGATTGTATTTGCCGGCCAGATCAATGCCTTGCGGGATATTCCCGGAGCCGTCGCGGAACTGGCGCCGAGGCTTCCTGAGGCAAGCGAACTGCATGTCTTTTCCGCCGGCCGGCCGGATATCGGCGCCGGCCTGCCACGGAACTTCCGGATCATCGGGCACCGCCGCGTGGCGCAGGACAGCCTGCCGCGCCGCCTCTCGGCGTTCGATTTCGGGCTGGTTTCACTCGACCGGGGTTTTCGCGGCCCGGCCTTTCCCTCCAAGATCCTCACCTACCTCGCCGCCGGCCTTCCGGTGATCTACCGGGGGCCGCAGCTCGACGCGGTCGTCGAGCTTCTCGAGCGGCGCCAACTCGGCGTCGTGCTGCGCGCCGGCGAAACCAGCGATCTGACGTCCAGGCTGACCGCGCTGGCCGCCGGGTTCGCCAGTGCCAGAGCGGCCCATTTCCGCCGTTCGGGGCCGGACTGGAACGCGATTGCTGATCTTTTTTAATCTCTGGACCGGGTTCAGCCTGCTGCTGTTCTATGCCGGGCCGATCCCGTGGGAGGGAGCGCGGCATCCGCAGGTCGCCATTCTGGTTGTGGCCTGCCTTGCCGGATTTGACATCGCGGCGCTTTCGGTGCGGCGGCCCCCGGTGCCCGTCGGCTTCGGGAAGGAACTGCTGGCGAGCCCCGGCCTGCGCTTCGCCGTCATCGCCGGCTTCGTCGTGCTGAGCTACCTGCACCTGAAATCCCTGACCGGGCTGTCGATCTTCGACCCCGCCGATTATTCCTTCGATTTCGGCGACATCTACGCCAACTACACCGGGGCGCTGGAGCACCGGACGCGGGCCGGCCTGGCCGCCACTCTCCTGATGCTTCTGAAGGCCGCGATATTTCCGGCGCTCCTGCTGATCCTGATGCGCGATTTCGCGGCCAACCGGCTGACCACGGCGCTGATTTTCTTCCCCTTCGTCGCGTCGTCGATGATGCGCGGCACCGACAAGGAATTCTTCGACATCGGCATCTTCATCCTGCTGCTCGGCTTTTATCACGGCATGCTCCGGCGCCGGTTCCTGGTCCTGGTCTCGGTGGTGCCGGTGATCCTGCTGTTCTTTCTCGAACGCAAGGTCGGCCGCTTCGGCGGCTTCATGCCGCCCTGCCTTCCCGGTTCCGTCGTCTGCTTCGATTTCAGCTCGTCCCTGGCGGCCGTGTCGCCGGCGCTCGAAGTTCTCTACGTGATGCTGTCGAACTACCTGACGCAGGGTTACCAGGGGCTTCACCTGGCGCTCGGCCAAGGCTTCGAGGCGAATTTCGGGCTCGGACACCTGCCGCCGGTCAAGCGCATCCTGTGCGACAGTTTCGACGTCGCCTGCGGGCTGGGCGATTTCCAGGACAAGCTGACCCGCGCCGGCTGGGACGCGCGGCGCAACTGGGTGTCGGTCTATACCGTCATCGCCAACGACACGCACTGGCTCCTGCTGCCGGCCTATTTCGGGTTTCTCGGCTTCCTGTTCCGGGTGTCGGAGATCGACTGGCAGCGGCGGCGCGACCCGTTTTCGCTCGGCACCGTGGTGACCATTTCGATCCTGCTGATCTATGCCTCGGCCAACATGCAGGTCGCGGTCAGCGTCGACTGGGTCTTCGCCACCTGCCTTTTCGTCTACGGCCAGTCGGCGCGTATCGTGCTGGCGCGGGGCGGCTGAGCCATGGCGGGCGGGTTTCTGGCGATCGCCGCCGGGGTCGGCGGGCGGGCGCTGTTCGGGCTGGTGCTGGCGGGCACCGTTCTGCGGCACCTGCCGTCGCAGGAAAGCGTCGCCTTCTTCCAGCTGCTGCTCCTGCAGTCGGTGTTCATCAATTTCACCGGCGGGGGCGGCTATGTCAGGGGTGCGGCGCAGGGCGGCTGCCGGCGCGGCGCGGTGCGGCTGCTGCGCAGCTACCTCGGCGCCGTCGGCCTGACCCTGGCGGCACTGGCCGTCGCGGCCCTGCCTGCGTCGGTCGGCTTCCCCGGCCTGCGCCTGCCCGCCCAGCCGTGGCAGATCGCGGTTCTGCTGTCGGCCGGGACCGCGGCCTCGCTGGCGGCGCATTTGCAGGGAATATTGTCGGGCAGCACCGGCGTTCGCCGGATTTTTCTGCCGCTGGCGGCAACTTACGCGGCGATGGCCATCGCGCTGCTGCTGCTGCCGCCGGTCGGCCTCGGCGTCGCGCTGTGCCTTCTGGCGCTGTCGCAATCGGTGCCGCTGGTGCTGCTGGTGGCGTCCGATCGGGCGGCGAGGCGGCTTCTGTGCGATACATTGAGGCGCCGGTCCGGCGGCGCCACCGGCGCAGCGCCGCTGCAGAGCATGGCGGTGGGGACCGCCGCCGCCTTTTATCTGCTGGTCTTCTACATGTTCCGGGAAGTCTGGGCGGCGCGCGTGGACGCCGACATGGCCGCCGCCGCGTTCTTCATCTTCCGGATTTCCGAGACCTATTTCCAGGTCGTCTCGCTGGCGCTTGCCGGCGCGCCGCGGCTCGGCCCGGCCACTTTCGGACTGGCGGGAAAGGGAAGGGCCGGCATCGTCGCCGCGATGCTGGGCGTCGCCTGTCTCGCGATATTGCAGGGCGCCGCAATCCTGTGGACGCAGACCCTGACGGCGACGCTCGGCGTGCTTGCCGCGAGCGCCGCCATGCAACTTTCCTGCGAAGCCCTGCGCGTCGGAACAGCCGTCGTCTCGGTCATCGAACTGCGCGGCGGACGGAACCTTCGGTTTCTGATGCTGACCGCAGTGCCGGCCTCGCTGTCGGGCCTTGCCGGCATCGTGCTGCCGGTCCTGTCGGGACCGGGCGGCCTGTTCCTGTTCGCCACCCTGTTTTCCGCGGCGCAGGTCGTCATGTGGCTTTGCCTGTTGCTGTTCGAACGGACGCGCCGCCTGCAAAGTGCCTAGGATAATTCCCAAATTATCGGCAGTTTCGATGGGGGGGTTCAGGTCAAGTTAACGGTTCCGCCGCGAGCATCCCGCGACGGGGGACGGCGGCGAAGGGCGATGCCCGCCACCGGCCGTGCCGCCGCGTGCATTCGAGGGCAGCCATGATCTACACAGCGGACCAGATCGCCGATTATCTTGCCACCGGCTACTGGCAGGACAAGGCGCTTCCCGCGCATGCATTCGCGCTCGGCCCGGGCCGCAGCCTGAGCGTGGATCTTGCCAGCCTCGACAGCAACGGCGCGTTCTTTGCCGCCGCGGCGCTCGCCGTGTGGTCGGACGTGACGGGAATAAGTTTCGTTGGCGTAACGCAAAACGCCGACATCGCATTCGCCGACAATGACGCCGGCGCCTACACCAACTTTATCTATTCCGGCGGCCAGACGATCAACGCGACCGTCACCGTCGAGCGCGCGGCGGCGGCCGCCGACGCCGGCAACCTCGCCAGCTACAGCTACCACACCTACATCCACGAAATCGGTCATGCGCTCGGCCTTGGCCACGGCGGAAACTACAACGGGTCCGCGACCTACGGCATCGACAACCACTATGACAACGACAGCTGGCAAATGTCGGTAATGTCGTACTTTTCCCAGTCCGACAATACCAGCGTCGCGGCCAGCTTCGCCCGTGCCATGACACCCCAAACCGCCGATATCCTGGCGGTCCAGAACATCTACGGCCTGACCCCGGCCGACGTCGCGACGCGCACCGGCGACACGACCTACTTTACCGCTTCGAACAGCGGGAACCCGGCGCTGGACATCGGCGCGCACGCCCAGCCCGTCACCCTGACCATCTACGACAGCGGCGGCACCGACACGTTCGACCTGTCCGGATTTGCTGCGCCCCAGCGGATCGACCTGGCGGCCGAGGCGGTGTCCGACGCGGCGGGGGCGACCGGCAACCTGATGATCGCTCGCGGCACGCTGATCGAGAACGCCGTCGGCGGCGGCGGCGACGACGGCCTGACCGGGAACGCCGCTGCGAATTCCCTGTCGGGCGGCGCCGGCAACGATGTTCTGGCCGGCCTCGGCGGTGGCGACACGCTGACCGGCGGCGCCGGCGTCGACCGGGCGGACTACGGCGCCTCGGCGGCCGGCGTGCGGGTTTCGCTGGCCGGGGGCAGCGGGCTCTACGGCGATGCCGCCGGCGACGTGCTGGCCGGCATCGAGGATGTTCGCGGATCGCAGTTTTCCGATACGCTTATCGGCGACGCCGGCGTCAACCGGCTGGAAGGCGGCGGCGGCGGCGATTTCCTCTACGATTTCCTTGGCGGCGACGATTTCCTGTTCGGCGAAGCGGGCGACGACGTGCTCTCGGCCGGCGGCGGCGGCGACGTCCTGGACGGAGGGGCCGGCATCGACACCGCCCGTTACGCGCTGTCGGCCTCGGCGGTCGATGTAGACCTCGGTCGCGGCACCGGGCAGGGCGGAGAAGCCGAAGGCGACGTCCTGACAGCCATAGAAAACCTGTTCGGTTCGGCCCATGACGACGTGCTGACCGGCGACGCCGCGGCAAACGACCTGCGCGGCTATCTCGGCGACGACCTTCTGACCGGTGGCGGCGGCGCCGACAGGATCGACGGCGATCTCGGTTTCGACACCGCAAGCTATGCCGACAGCGCGACCGGCGTCGATATCGGCATCTACCGCGCCGGAACCGGCGGCACCGCGGCGGGTGACGTGCTGGCGAACGTGGAGGCGATCGTCGGTTCCGGCCTTGCGGACGTGCTGGTCGGCGGCGGTCTGCCGCTCGCCGTTCTGTCCGGCGGCGGCGGCGACGACACGCTGTTTGACTACGGCGGTGCGGCCGACCTGCGCGGCGGCGCAGGCGACGACACGCTGATCGGTTCGCTGGGAGCGGATCGCCTGGACGGCGGTGCCGGGAGCGACTGGGCCCGCTACGCCAGCGCCATAGGCGCCGTCACCGTGGATCTCGCCAGCGGCATCGGGGCCGGCGCCGATGCCGCGGGCGACACGCTGGTCTCGGTGGAGAATGTCGTGGGTTCGATTTTCGACGACGCGCTGACCGGCGACGCGGCGGGTAACCGACTCGACGGCGGGCGCGGGCGCGACACCCTGGCCGGCGGCGGGGGCACCGACATTCTGACCGGCGGCGCCGACGCCGACACATTCACGTTCCTGACGCCGGCATGGGGCGTGGACTACATCACCGACTTTTCCGATGGCCAGGACATGCTTGATTTCCGCGCCGTCGGCCTGACCTTCGGCGATTTCTCGATCGTCGATACCGCCGCGGGGTCGCGTCTGGACTACGACAACGGCAGTGCAATCCAGTCGGTGGCGCTTCTCGGTGTCGATCCTCCGGCGCTGGATGCCGGCGATTTCATGGTCTGAACGACCGAGATCACGGCACCGGCGCGCCCTTGCGATCGAACAGAATCGGCGTGAAATACATCGGAAACTGGTAGAGCGCGACAAACATCGAGAACACCGGATCGAACGGCAGTGCGGCGAGATAGAGCGTGATCGCGCGGTTGCCGTGCAGAAGCCCCACGGCGTTGGCCGTCGCCGCCGGCAGGACGCTCCTCATGCCTTGCCGCACCACCAGGTTGGCGCCCAGGTTGAACACCACGGCGAGGGCGAATATGCGAAGCGCCGTCATCGGTTCGGCCAGCACCAGCTGCGGCACCCGATCGAACAGCGGGATCACGAACAGCAGCATGGCGAGCGCGGCAACGCCGTCGAATACACGGCCGCGCCGCGCGATACGTTCGTGACCGGCAAGCATCCGGATCGCCACCGCCGCCGCCGCCCCGAGCACGACCATCCCGCCCAGCCGGATGCCCAGATCCCACGGCGAAAGCGCCACGCTGCCGGGCAGCACCAGCGCCACGGTCAGCGGCCCCAGCAACGGCGTCAGCAGCGTCGCCGACACCGTGATCTCCACCGCCAGACGAACGTTGTAGCCAAGCAGGAAGCACAACCCCGCCGAAGACGCGATCGGCGGCGCGGCCGCCAGCAGCACCAGCGCCGTCCTTTCCGCGTCGCCCAGCCCGGCGACCCGGGCAATCACGCCGTAACCGAGCGCGGCCAGCGGAATAAGCGCTATCGACACGCCAACAAGCAACGCCAGCCGCCGCGGCCGGAACGCCGCCCGCGCCGCCGCCACAAGGTCGATCCTCGCCATCGCCAGCGCCAGGACCATGGACACCAGATAGGGCAGGAACGGGCGCAGGAACGCCGACAGCGCGGGCAGGAACATCGCCAGGATGCAGCCCGCCGCAAGAACATGGCGGGCGTGCCAGCCGGCCGCTTCCAGAAACCTGATCACCCGAGTTTTCCGCCGAATGGCGAGGCGGCTCCGGTGCGGGGGCGGCAGAACGTGAGCCCCCGGCGAACAGCTCTTCCCCCGTTTCCTGCGGTGATCCCTGCGTGCACGATCGTCCCCTGCCGACGGCAGACCCGATCGGGCCAGCCAACCGCGTCAACGCTGGCGCAATTCCAGCCGTACCGCAAGACCGGCCTCGGTTGCCCCGGCCGCGCCGGCAAGCGAACCGCGGCGCGCCCGCCTGGCCGCGTCAGCCGAACAGCGCTTCACACATCTCCGTGTGCGGGTCGAGCAAACCGTCAATGACGTTGAAATGGTGCTTGTCGGGCTCGATCACCGCGTCGGTTTCCGCCGCCGATCCGGTCCAGGCATTGGCAAGCAGGATCGTCTGGCGAATGAATTCCGGCCGTTCCGCGCCGCCCGCCCAGCATATCAGGCGTACCTCCTCGCGCGGCGTCAGCAGCGCCGGGCTCTCCATTTCCGCCTCGATCAGGTCGAGCCTCAGGTCGGCGTTCATTCGGGTTCGCAGAAGCGGCCGAAGATCGTGAACGCCGCTGATGGAAAGGATCTTTTCCACGCGTTCGCAGACCGGTCGCGACAGCAGGCGTTCACCACAGGCCATGCGCGCGACCAGATGGCCGCCGGCGGAATGGCCGGAAAGGCGGACCGGGCCATCGACACGTTCCGCGATCCGCTCGATCGCCCGGGCGACGCGCCGCGTTATGTCCGCGATCCGGTACTTCGGGCACAACACGTACGACGGCATGGCGACGGCCCAGCCGCGCTGCAGCCCGCCCCGTGCCAGGTGCGACCAGAACGATTTGTCGAACGCCCGCCAGTAACCGCCATGCACGAATACCAGAATACCGGCCGGGGTGCCTTCGGGCAGAAACAGGTCGAACTTTTCGCGCGTGTTTGTTCCGTAGGCGAGGTTTTCGTGCAGCCGTTCCTCTTCCGCGAGGCGTTCCCTGAACGCGGCGGCCAGTACCGGCCACTTTTCGATATAGGCGTCGGCGTCCGGAATGTGGTCACCAATGGCGTATGCGTCGTCCCAGTCGGTGCTCATCGCGCGTATTCCGGATTGCGTGGCCGTGAGCCCCGACAATACCTGCATTCGGCCGCTGTTATCAATCCGCTGCAAAGCCGCGCGCCGCCTCCGCCCGCCATGTCGCGGGCGGCAAGAAGAATGTCCTGTTGAAACCATCTGCGGCAGGCTAGAAGTACCACCGTTCGAACCGGAGACGCGGGCAAATGGATGTGCTGCAGGCGGCATGGGGACTGGTGGCGGGCATGGACCGCGACCTTGTGGCGATTGTATCGCTGTCGCTGAAGGTGAGCCTGTCTGCCACGTTGATCGCCGCGGTCGTCGGCACGCCTGTTGGCGCCGCGCTGGCGATCTGGCGGTTTCCCGGGCGCCAGCCGCTGGTCGTGCTGTCGACCTCTCTCATGGCGCTGCCGCCGGTGGTCGTCGGGCTGGTCGTCTATCTGGCGCTGTCGCGTGCCGGTCCGCTCGGCAGTCTTGGCCTGCTCTTCACGCCGAGCGCCATGGTCATCGCCCAGTCGTTGCTCATCCTGCCGATCATCACGGCGCTGACCCGCGAGGCGATCCTGCCGCTGCACCGCGAATACCGCGGCCTGCTGCTGTCGGTCGATGCCTCGCGGCTGCTGCAGGTGCGCACGCTGTTGTGGGACGCCCGTTTCGCTGTCGCAACGGCGCTTCTGGCCGGCTTCGGCCGCGCCATATCGGAAGTCGGGGCGGTGCTGATCGTGGGCGGCAACATCAGCGGCGTGACGCGGGTAATGACGACGACGATCGCGCTGGAGACCTCGAAGGGGAACCTGGAACTGGCGCTGGCGCTGGGCCTGATCCTGATACTCCTCGCCGTCATCGTCAACGCGGTCATGCACGGGCTCGGGTATCTCGGGCGCCGCTATCAGGTCGGCGCGTGACACCGCTGCTGGAAATCTCCGGTCTCGAGGTCGAGGTGGACCGGACGCATCTGCTCGGCCCGGTCACGGTGTCGCTCGACAGCCGCGGGATCACCGCCGTTCTCGGCCCCAACGGCGCCGGCAAGAGCTTGTTCCTGCACGCTATCCACGGCTTGATTCCGGCCGACAGCGGCGGTGTGACATGGGCCGGAAGGGCGGCGTCGGAAACGCGCGCGCGCCGCGGGTTCGTGTTTCAGGCGACGCCGGTCATGCGGCGCTCGGTCTTTGCCAACGTCGCCTTTCCTCTTGCCGCCGCCGGCATTCGCGGCGCGGAACGCCGTGCCAGGGTCGCCGCGGCGCTGGCGCAGGCGCGGCTGTCGGGACGCGAGCAGGTCCCCGCCGCCCGGCTTTCCGGCGGCGAACGCCAGCGCATGGCGCTGGCCCGGGCCGTGGTGACGCGGCCCGACGCCGTTCTGCTCGATGAGCCGGCCGCCAACCTCGACCCCGCCTCCACCAAGGAACTGGAGGCGATGCTTCACGAAATTTCCGGCAACGGCACGAAAATCATGATCGCCACGCACGATCTGGCGCAGGCGCGGCGGCTGGCCGGCGACGTGCTGTTTTTCGACAGCGGCCGGCTGATCGCCCATTCACCGTCGCCCGCCTTCTTCGAGGACGCGCAGGACAGGACCGTAAGACGTTATCTCGAAGGGCGTCTGTGACCGCGGCCCGGCGAATCTTCCGGGTCCCGGCTCACCGTTCGCCGCGCCGCAGTATCGAAACCGCGCGACGGCCACATGCGGCGACACGCGGATCACCGAACAAAAGCCGGTAACGGGCCGGGAGAAATGCATTTTTTGCATAGCCGCAATGTGAAATTGTCCATTGTGCATCGCAACAAAAAGACTATATCGTGAACATGATGACAGGCGCGGAGGCGCTTGCCTGAAGTAGTGAAGTAACAGGAGTCTCCCCATGGCCTATGCACATGCCAGAACAGCCGGAACCGGCATCGCCACGACGGCCGGAAACAAGATTTCCAGTCTCAGGCGCGCTTTTGCCCGTTACCGCGACTACCGCCGCACCCTGCGCGCGCTGGACGAGCTTGACGACCGCATCCTGCACGATCTCGGCCTCAGCCGTTCCGAACTGAGCCGCGCCGCGCGCGAAGCCATCCGCTGAAGGCCGTCCGCCTAGAACGGGATGTCGTCGGCTCCGGTCACGAACCCCGCGACGACCTTCTTGGTTCCCGCCTTGTCGAAGGCGATGGTCAGCTTGTCGCCCTCGATGCCGATGACCGCGCCGTAGCCGAATTTCTGGTGAAACACCCGGTCGCCGGGCGCGTGGTCCGGCACCGCCTGGCTGTCGATCACCATATGCCGGGCTTCGGTCGGCTGACCGAGGCCGCGACGTGCGCCGCGGGCCTGCAGGCGTTTCCATCCCGGTGAGTTGTAGACGTCCGCCCGGCTCGCCTTTTCCTGCAAATCCGAGCCGCGCATGACGCCCGGCATATCGTGTTCCGCCGTCCGCTGCGCGTTTCCGTAAAGCCCCGGCGGCGTCAGGACTTCCACGTGTTCCGGCGGCAGTTCATCGATGAACCGCGACGGCAGCGAACTTTGCCACTGGTTGTAGACGCGGCGATTGGCGGCGAAGCTGATGGTGCTCAGCCGCTTGGCCCGCGTGATCCCGACATAGGCGAGGCGGCGCTCCTCCTCGACGCCCTTCAGGCCGCTTTCGTCCATGCTGCGCTGGCTGGGGAACAAGCCGTCCTCCCAGCCCGGCAGAAATACCGCGCCGAACTCCAGCCCCTTGGCGGCGTGCAGGGTCATGACCGACACCTTCTCGGCGGCGTCTTCCTGTTCGTTGTCCATGACCAGCGAGACGTGTTCGAGAAACCCTTGCAGGTTCTCGAATTCCTCCAGCGCCTTGACCAGTTCCTTGAGGTTTTCCAGCCGCCCCGGCGCCTCGGGCGTCCGTGCATTCACCCACATCTCGGTGTAGCCGGACTCGTCGAGGATGGTCTCCGCCAGTTCCACGTGGCTGCAAGCGCCATCACGCAGCATCCCGGACCAGCGGTCGAATCCGTCGATCAGGGAGCCCAGCGCATTGACGCCGCGCGCCGGCAGCAGCTTCTCCGACACCGCGATCCGCGCGCCTTCCAGCAGCGACACGCCGTTATCGCGTGCCGCCCGGTTGACGATCTGCTGCGCCTTGTCGCCGAGCCCGCGCTTCGGCGTGTTCATGATGCGCTCGAAGGCCAGCCCGTCGTCGGGCGAGACGACGACGCGGAAATAGGCCATGGCGTCGCGGATTTCGAGGCGCTCGTAGAACCGCGGCCCGCCGATCACGCGGTAGGGCAGGCCGATGGTCAGGAAGCGGTCCTCGAAGGCGCGCATCTGGAACGAGGCACGGACGAGAATGGCCATGTCGTCGAGCGACACCGGCTCCTGCCCGCGCGTGCCGCGCTGCATCGCCTCGATCTCCTCGCCGATCCAGCGCGCCTCCTCCTCGCCGTCCCAGTGGCCGATCAGGCGCACCTTTTCGCCCTCCGCTTCGTCGGTCCACAGCGTCTTGCCGAGGCGCGATTCGTTGGCCGATATCACACCGGAAGCGGCGGCAAGGATGTGCGGTGTGGACCGGTAATTCCGTTCCAGCCGGATCACCCTGGCGCCGGGAAAATCCTTTTCGAAGCGCAGGATGTTGCCGACCTCGGCGCCCCGCCAGCCATAGATCGACTGGTCGTCGTCGCCGACGCAGCAGATGTTGCGGTGCCCGCCCGCCAGGAGCCGCAGCCACAGGTACTGCGCCACGTTGGTGTCCTGGTATTCGTCGACCAGGATGTAGCGGAACCGCTGCTGGTACCTTTCCAGCACGTCGCCGTTTTCCTGAAATATCCGCACGACATGCAACAGCAGATCGCCGAAATCGACCGCGTTCAGCGTTTTCAGCCGCACCTGGTAGGCGGCGTAGAGTTCCGTGCCCCGGTTGTTGTATTGTCCGGCCTCCGAACCCGGCACCTTTTCCGGCGTCCAGCCCCTGTTCTTCCAGCGGTCGATCAGCGCCAGCAACTGGCGCGCCGGCCAGCGCTTGTCGTCGATGTTCCCGGCCTGGACAAGCTGGCGCAGCAGGCGCAGCTGGTCGTCGGTATCGAGGATCGTGAAATTCGACTTCAGTTCGACCAGTTCGGCGTGGCGGCGCAGGATCTTGACGCCCATCGAATGAAATGTACCCAGCCACGGCATGCCCTCGATGACGCCGCCGACCAGATCCGCGACGCGGGCTTTCATCTCGCGCGCCGCCTTGTTGGTGAAGGTGACGGCGAGGATGTCGCCGGGCCGGGCGCGTCCGGTGTTCAAGAGATGCGCGATGCGCGTGGTCAGGGCGCGGGTCTTGCCGGTTCCGGCGCCCGCCAGCACCAGCACCGGCCCGTCCAGTTCCTCGACCGCGTTGCGCTGGTCGGGGTTCAGCGCGTCGAGATAGGGCGCCGGACGGCGCGCCGCCGCGCGCTCGGCGAGGCGTGGCGGCCCCGTGGGTGCGCCGTCTTCGGGGTTGCTCGCGGGGTGTGAAACCATGCGGCGAACCTAGCCTGCGGCGTAGCGGATGGAAAGCCCGCATGTTCGCATTATGTTCCTCAACGGTTTCGGTCGACGCCCGGCCGGGAATCACGGTAGTCTGCCAGGATGCGTGGAATCCCTGAAAAGTGAGCGGTCCGGAGCGCAAGATCCTCGTGCTCTTCGCACACCCGGCGCAGCGGCGCTCCGAGGTCAACGTGCCGCTGTTTCGCGAAGCTCGCAAGATCGAGGGCGTGACGGCCGTGGACCTTTATGCCCTGTATCCCACGATGGATATCGACATCGACGCCGAACAGGCCAGGCTGCGCGAGCACGACGTCATCGTCTTCCTGTGCCCGTTCTACTGGTATTCCACGCCGGCGATCCTGAAGGAATGGCAGGACCTGGTGCTGGAATACGGTTTTGCCTACGGCAGCGGCGGCACCGCGCTTCATGGCAAGTTGTTCTTCGCCGCCCTGACAACCGGCGGAACCGAAGACGCCTACCGCCCCGGCGGATACAACAATTTCACGCTGCGCGAACTGCTGCACCCGCTGGAGCAGATGGCGACCCTGTGCGGCTTGGTCTATCTGCCGCCCTTCGTGCTCTTCGGCGCGCGCTCGGCGCGCGAGCAGGGGAGGATCGGCGATCACTTGGCGGCCTGGCGGCGGTTGCTGGAGGGGCTTCGCGACGGGTCGCTGAAACTCGATGGCGCGGCAGGCGCCGCGGCGCTGAACGATTTCCTGACCGCGGAAGACAGCAAGGGCTGACCAATGGAAAATCTGCTGCTTGAAGCCTTTGTCTACCTGGTCGCCGCCGTGGTCGCGGTACCGCTGGCGAACCGCCTCGGCCTGGGATCCGTTCTCGGCTACCTGATCGCCGGCATCGTGATCGGCCCGATCCTCGGCGTGGTGGGCGCCGAGGCGCGGGACTTGCAGCATTTCGCCGAATTCGGCGTCGTGATGATGCTGTTCCTCGTCGGGCTGGAACTCGAACCCAAAAGCCTGTGGGCGATGCGGCACCGGCTGGTCGGGCTCGGCGGTCTTCAGGTCTCGGTGACCGCGCTGGCGTTCATGGGGGCGGGCTACGCCATCGGCTTGCCGTGGCAGGTGTCGCTGGCCATCGGCCTGGTCTTCTCGCTGTCGTCCACCGCCATCGTGCTCCAGACGCTCGGCGAAAAGGGGCTGACGCGCTCCGAGGGCGGCGAGGCATCGTTTTCCGTCCTGCTGTTTCAGGACATCGCCGTCATTCCGATACTGGCGCTCATGCCGTTGCTGGCGGTGTCCCCCGATTCGATCCAATTCGTCGGTCAAAGCTTCGCCACGGTGGGAGAATCCGGTGCGATGGTTGTCGATGCGGCTCAGCACGGCGCCGATGCGGGCGGCCGCGGCAGCAACCTGATCGGGCGATTGCCGGCATGGGCGCAGACGCTCTCGGTTCTCGCCGCCGTCGGCGTCGTGGTTCTGGGCGGCCATTACCTGACGCGGCCGGTTTTCCGGTTCATCGCCGAGGCGCGCATGCGCGAGATATTCACCGCCGCGGCGCTGCTTCTGATCGTCGGCATCGCCGTGCTGATGTCCTCGGTCGGCCTTTCGCCGGCGCTGGGAACGTTTCTCGCCGGCGTCGTCCTCGCCAACAGCGAATACCGTCACGAACTCGAATCCGACATCGAACCCTTCAAGGGCCTGCTGCTCGGTCTGTTTTTCATCACCGTCGGTGCCGGCATCGACTTCTTGGTCCTTTTTGACCACTTCCTTTCCATCATGGCGATCGTGGTCTGCCTGATCGTCATCAAGGGGCTGGCGCTCTACGGGCTGGCGGCGTTGTTCAGGATCCGCGGCTCCGCCGCCTGGCTGCTGACGCTCGGCATGGCCCAGGCCGGCGAATTCGGCTTCGTGCTGCTCTCGTTCTCGGTGCAGAGCAACGTCATTCCCGCCGATCTCAGCCAGCAGCTCTCGCTCGTCGTCGCGATATCGATGCTGCTGACGCCGGCGCTGTTCATTCTCTACCAGCGGCTGATCGCCTCGCGCATCGAGACGGAGGAGCCGGTCTATGACGATATCGACCTCGAGGGTACGGTGATCATCGCCGGGCTCGGTCGCTTCGGGCAGATCGTCAACCGCATCCTGCTCAGCCAGGGCCACAAGACGGTGGTTCTCGACCACCATCACGGAACCATTTCGGGGCTGAGGAAATTCGGCGTCCGGGCGTTTTTCGGCGACCCCAGCCGCCCCGATCTTCTGATCGCCGCCGGGATCCGGGACGCCAAGGCGCTGGTCGTGGCGATCGACGAACCGGACAAGGCCACGATGATCGTCGAGCATGTCACGCGGGATTTTCCGCACGTCAAGATCATAGCCCGGGCGCAAGACCGGACGCATGTTTACGAGCTTTACGCAGCGGGCGCCCGCGAGATCGTGCGCGAGACGTTCGACAGCGCCGTGCGGGCGGGAAAATACACCTTGCAGACGCTGGGCCACCACCCGTTCGACATCGAAAAGGCGGCGCGGGTTTTCGTGAAGGAGGATCGCCGCTTACTGGCGGAACTTGCGCAGGTCTGGGAGCCGGGTGTCAACGTGTACGACAACGAGGCTTACATGGCGCGGGCGCGCGAGCAGGCCGCACTGCTGGAAAAGGCGATGCAGGGGCTGGACCGCGAAAGCCACGACCGGACGGAACGTGGCTGGACCCCGCCGCCGAAAGGCGGAAAGGTTCGCGAAGAAACCTGAGAAACCGCGCATGTCAGGATGCATGGGCGACCGCCGCAGTCTCTTCGGGTGCCGCGCCGCGCGACACCATCGCGACGCGCGGCGCCTTGCGGTGGGAATCCTCGCGCGCCAGCCGTTCCGCGGTCCGGGCCAGCTTGTCGTAGTCGATCTCGGAATCGCGCAACGCGAGCAGTCGCACCGTGTACCGGCCGACCGCCGCGCAGAAGACGCCGGCAATCGATGGCAGCCCGAAGTAATCGGCGTAGAGGAAGTCCGGGTTCTTGAAGCTGGTGAAGGCAATCAGCGCAACGTCCAGCCCAAGCAGACAGATGGCGGTTCCCAGCGGGATATATGCAAGCAGTCGCAGCATTCTCGAGCCTTCCAGCGTTTTCCGGGCGTCTCTCCGGTGGTTCCCGACCGGACCATTGCCCTTCGGCAAAAACACGACAATCGTATTGACGACACTGGTTACGGGTTTGTTATCGCGACAGAAAACGGTCGCAATTCGTTTCAAATATGGCAGTATTAAGAATTCGTTTACCACAAAACCGGCGTCATTCCGGGGTAAGGCTTGTGCTGACGCCGTGGGTCGCGTGGGGAATCCAGACCGAAGCAACCGGGTAACGGCCGCAGGCGGCAAGCGGTTTGCGCGCCGTCACGAATTGTTTTCGTTTTGCTTCAATGGGATCGCGGATTTGTTAGTCGATTTGGCGGTATCGTTGTGGTACACTCCAAGGGCAGGTTTCTGCCCGTGAACGCTGATGGTGTGGCTTATTGAGTTGAGAGGGAGTTACTCTCATGACGCATATCAACCTATACCGGACCGTATTGGCGCCGGCGCTTATGGCGCAGGGATTCTGGGTCCGCCGCCGCACGCCGCGGTTGCCGGAGCCAGCCGGCTACAGGTCCGGGCGCTGGGGCTCGGGTCCCGATATGCGGCTGCTGATCGCCGGTGATTCCTCTGCCGCCGGCGTCGGGGTGGCGCGTCAGGAAAAGGCGCTTTCCGGCCGTCTCGTTTCGCAACTGGGCGAGCACCGGCGCGTAAGCTGGACGCTGGTCGCCCGCACCGGCGCGCTGACCGCCGACGTTGTCGAAATGCTCGGGCGGGTTCCGTCGGGCGACTACGACATCGCGGTCACCGCCCTCGGCGTGAACGATATCACCGAACGTGTGCCCCTCGATACCTGGCTCGACCAGACCGAAGAACTTCACGACGTGCTGACGGCGCGCTTCAAGGTCAGGCGGATCATCGCCTCCGGGCTGCCGCCGCTGGAAAGCTTTCCGCTGCTGCCGCAGCCGCTGCGCTGGTATCTCGGGCGCGAGGCGCGGAATTTCGACGAGGCGTTGCGCAAGCGTCTGGCGGGCAAGCCCAATGTCGAGCATCTGCCGATGGTGGATTTCCCGCGCGACGGCAATCTCCTGGCATCCGACGGGTATCATCCCGGCGAGGAAATCTACGAGACTTGGGCAAAATGGGTCGCCCGGCGCTGCCTGAATGCCGATACCCAGCATTGATCCCCGCCCCTGACGCGTTTGACGGACACCGCCGCCATCGCCATCGCCGGAAGGATCGTGGATTGCCGCCGGCGGACGGCGAATATTATCTTGTGGGTTCCGGCAGGTCGACTATGTACTCTTTCGGCAGAGGCGGAAATTGCAGGACGGAATGCCGGAAACCGTTACATCGATCGATGACACGCAGGCGCGGCTCGGCGAACAGGGCTACGTCTGCGGACGCGCCCTGGCCACCGTGGTGTTCCTTTCGCTGAAACTCGGACGTCCGCTGTTTCTGGAAGGCGAGGCCGGGGTCGGCAAGACCGAGATCGCCAAGGCACTGGCCACAGCGCTGGGGCGCCGGCTGATCCGTCTGCAATGCTACGAGGGGCTGGACGCCGCCAGCGCTGTCTACGAATGGAACTTCGCCGCCCAGATGGTGGCGATCCGCACCGCCGAGGCGGTCGGCGACAGGGATCGCAAGGCGCTGAACGAGGAACTGTTCAGCGGCGACTATCTGATCCGCCGGCCGCTCCTGGAGGCGATGACACCGCAGGAAGGCGGCCCGCCAGTGCTGCTGATCGACGAACTCGACCGCACCGACGAGCCGTTCGAGGCGTTCCTGCTGGAGGCGCTCAGCGATTTCCAGGTGACGATCCCGGAGATCGGCACCATCGCCGCGGCCGAGCCGCCGATCGTGGTGCTGACCTCGAACCGGACCCGCGAGGTGCACGACGCGCTGAAGCGGCGCTGCCTGTATCACTGGGTGGACTACCCGGATTTCGAACGCGAGCTGGAAATCCTCCACGCCCGGGTGCCCGAGGCCGGTGCCGTGATCAGCCGCGAAATCGTCGCTTTCATCCAGAAGCTCCGTACCGAGGACCTGTTCAAGAAGCCCGGCGTCGCCGAGACCATCGACTGGGCGAAATGCCTGATCGCGCTCGATGCCATCCAGCTTTCACCGCAGATGATCGCAGACACCCTGGGCGCGGTGCTGAAGTATCAGGACGATATCGCCCGGCTGCAGGGCTCCGAGGCCGCGAGGATTCTTGCCGACGCCAAGGCCTCCGCGGAAATGGTGGACTGATGACCCTGCTGGCCGACCTGCCGGTCCCCGAACACGGCAAGATCGTCGCCAACATCACGCATTTCGCGCGCGCGCTCCGCAAGGCCGGCCTGCCGGTCGGTCCGGGGCGCGTCGCCGACGCCATCCGCGCCGTCGCCGCGGCCGGGTTCACCTCCAAGCGCGACTTCTTCTGGACGCTGCACGCCTGTTTCGTCTCGCGCCCCGAGCACCGCGAGGTTTTCGCGCAGATCTTCCGCCTCTACTGGCGCGACCCGCAGTTTCTCGAACACATGATGGCGATGCTGTTGCCTGCGGTCCGCGGCGTGCAGGAGGAACGCGCGGCGAAACCGGCCGAGCGGCGCGCCGCCGAGGCGTTGCTCGATGGCGCCGAGACGGCGGCGCCAGACCTGCCCGGGGGCGAAGGAACCGAGCTGGAAATCGACGCCTCGATGACGTTCTCGGCGCGCGAGATGCTGCGCAGCCTCGATTTCGAGCAGATGACGGCGGCCGAAGACGCCGAGGCGAAGCGGATGATCGCGCGGATCGCGCTGCCGGTGCGCCCGCTGGTCTCGCGGCGGTCGAGATCGTCGCGGCTCGGCCACCTGCCGGACTGGCGCGGCACCGTTCGCGGCGCCTTGCGCAACGGCGGCGAGATACGCGACCTCGCGCTGCGCAGGCGGCGGACACGTTGGCCCAACCTCGTCGCGCTGTGCGACATTTCCGGCTCCATGTCCGCCTATTCGCGGGTGGTGCTGCACTTCCTGCACGCCGCCAGCAACGCCCGCGGCGCGGGATGGGCGAAGGTGCATTCCTTCACCTTCGGCACCCGGCTGACCAACATCACCCGGCACCTGCGCCGGCGCGACGTTGATGCCGCGCTGGCGCTGGCCGGCGCCGAGGCGCAGGACTGGGAGGGCGGCACGCGCATCGGCGAATGCCTGCACCGTTTCAACCGCGACTGGTCGCGCCGTGTGCTGGGGCAGGGGGCGGTGGTGCTGCTGATAACCGACGGGCTGGACCGCGACGACCCCGGCCTGCTGGCCACCGAGATGGAGAGGCTGCACCTGTCCGCTCGCAGGGTGATCTGGATCAACCCGCTGCTGCGCTGGGACGGCTTCGCGCCCAAGGCGCGCGGCATCCGCGAAATGCTGCCGCATGTGGACAGTTTCCGCGCCGGGCATAATATAGCGTCACTGCAGGCGCTGGCCGAGGCGCTGTCGCGCCCGGAGGATGTGGGCGAGAGGGCGCGGCTGATGCGGGAAGTCGGACAAGGCTGATGGCGGATTTCGACCGGATACCGGAACAGGCGCTGGAATGGTTGCGCGCCGGAAAGGCGGCGGCGCTGGCCACCGTGGTGGAAACCTGGGGCTCGGCGCCGCGCCCGGTCGGCTCGCAGCTTGCCATCAGCGGCGAGGCCGAGATCGCCGGCTCGGTCTCCGGCGGCTGCGTCGAAGGCGCCGTGGTGGCCGAGGCGCTGGATACTTTCGAAAGCGGCAGGCCGCTGATCCTCGAATACGGTGTCAGCGACGAGGAGGCCTTCGCCGTCGGCCTCGCCTGCGGCGGTCGTATCCGCGTTCTGGTGGAGCCGGTCGCCGTCGGCGAAGGGCCCGGTCCGGAATTGCTGGAAGAACTGGCGGCGGCGCGGGCGGCGCGGCGCGCGGCGGCCTATGTCGTCAATACCAGAACCTGGGAGCGGCGCATCGCGGCGCCCGCCGGCGATCCGCTGGCCGACGCCCTGCGCGCCCGCTTCGCCAAGGACAGATCGGGTTTCGAGGGCGACTGGTTCGTCGGCATCCACAACCCGCCACTGCGGTTGATGGTGGTCGGCGCGGTGCATATCGCCCAGCCCCTGATGCAGATGGCGCGGCTTGCCGGCTACGACGCGGTGCTGATCGATCCGCGCGACACGTTCTCGTCGCAGGCGCGATTCCCCGGCGAGCGGATCGTCCGCGACTGGCCCGACGAGGCGCTGGCGGCC
Organism: Paracoccaceae bacterium; assembly: GCA_046757205.1. Taxonomy (GTDB): domain Bacteria; phylum Pseudomonadota; class Alphaproteobacteria; order Rhodobacterales; family Rhodobacteraceae; genus JBHHXR01. The sequence goes on along the minus strand of JBHHXR010000010.1, from coordinate 2,899 downwards.
GAGGGTCTCGACGCGCGAACCGCCGTGGTGACGCTGACCCACGACCCCAAGCTCGACGATCCGGCGATCCGCCGGGCGCTGCAATCGGAGGTTTTCTACCTCGGCTGCCTCGGCTCGTCACGCACCCACGCCAAGCGCGTGGCGCGGCTGCGTGAAAACGGCTTCGGCGACGCCGAGATCGGCAGGATTCATGCGCCCGTGGGTGCCGATATCGGGGCCATGTCGCCAGCCGAGATCGCGGTCTCGATCATGGCCGAGATCACCGAGAGCCTCCGCCGCCCGGATACCCGGAAATGAGATTCGGTCCGGTCCCGGTTGCCGCCGCGCAGGGCGCGGTTCTCGCCCATTCGCTGACCGCCGGCGGCCGGCGATGGCGCAAGGGCCGCATACTCGGCGAAGCCGACATTCGCGCGCTCGCCGCGCTCGGTATCTCCGAGGTCACCGTTGCGATCCTGTCGGAAGGCGATGTCGCCGAAGATGCCGCGGCCCTGAGCCTGGCGCGGTCGCTGGTTCCCCAACCCGCCGCCGCCGGTCTGCGCATTGCCGCGCCGTTTGCCGGACGGGTGAATATCCACGCCGAACGAAGTGGCGTGATACGCGTCGAGCGGAGCGCCATCGACCGGCTGAACGGCGTCTCTGCCGCCATGACCGTGGCGACGCTTCGCGACATGGCGCGGGTCGCGCCACGGGCGCTGGTGGCGACGGTGAAGATCATTCCCTATGCGGTGCCGGGCGCGCTGGTGGACGAGGCCTGCGGGGCCGGCGCGCCGGCGCTGGAACTGATACCCTTCGCCGGCCGCGCCGCCACGCTGTTGCTGACGCGAACGCCGGGCATGAAGGAAAGCCTTGTCGACAAGGGGCGGACGGCGGTCGCGCGCCGCGCGCGGAGCCTCGCTCTGGAGCTTTAGGAAGTCAAGGTGGTGGCGCACCGGACGGAAGAGCTGGCGGACGCCATCAGGTCGGCACGCGGCGAGATCGTTCTGGCGCTCACCGGCTCGGCGACATCCGACGAAAACGACGTCGGCCCGGCGGCCCTGATCGCGGCGGGCGGCCGGCTCTTCCGCTTCGGCATGCCGGTCGACCCCGGCAACCTGCTGTTTCTGGGCGAGATCGACGGCAGGCCCGTGGTCGGGCTGCCGGGCTGCGCGCGCTCGCCCGCGCTCAACGGCGCGGATTGGGTTCTGGAACGGCTGGCGGCCGGGATCGCGGTGACCGGTGACGACATCGCGGCGATGGGGGTCGGCGGTCTGCTGAAGGAAATCCCGACGCGCCCTCAGCCCCGCGCCGGCCCCGCCGAGCCGCCGTTGCGGCCAAGCGTCGAGGTCGTCCTGCTGGCCGCCGGCGCCTCGCGGCGCATGCGGGGGCGCGACAAGCTGCTCGAGGAGATCGACGGCGAGCCCCAGCTCCGGCGCGCCGCCAAGGCGGCACTCGGGTCGCAGGCGGACCGCGTTGTCGTCGTGCTGCCGCCGGAAAACCCGCCGCGCCGCGCCGCGCTGCGGGGCCTTGCCGTCGATATCGTCGAATCGGCGGATTGGCGGGCCGGCCTGTCGGCCTCGATCCGCACCGGCGTGGCTGCGGTCTCGGCGGAATGCGATGCGGTCGTCGTCGCGCTGGCCGACATGCCGGAGATCGCGCAAGGGCATTATGACCGGCTGATGGCGGCGTTCGATCCGGCGGAGAACCGCGAGATCTGCCGCGCCGTGGCCGGCGACGGCACGCGTGGCCACCCGGTACTGTTCGGGCGGCGCTTTTTCGAATCGCTCGCCAGGCTGCACGGCGACCGTGGCGCGCGGGATATTCTTGCCGACGCCGGGGAATTCATCGTGGACGTTGCCACCGACGGGCCAGGCGCGGCGGTCGATCTGGACACGCCCGAGGCCTGGGCGGGCTGGCGCCGGCAGCGGCTCGCAAAGGCCGAAAGTGACGGCGAAAACTGATTTGCAATACGCGGCCAACAGGTCCACGATAGCCGATAACGCAACCAACGGGGCAGTTGATGGAGCTTCACGGGACACGACAGATCGCAGCCGGGCGACAGACCGTCTGGGATGCCCTGAACGACCCGGCAATCCTGAAGGACTGCATACCCGGCTGCCGGGAGATGACCGGCAACGCCGAGGACGGATTTACCGTCGTCGCGACCCAGAAGATCGGCCCGGTCAAGGCGACCTTCAGGGGCAAGGTGAAGCTCGGCGATATCGTCGAGGGCCGAAGCTACCGCATCAGCGGCGAAGGCAAGGGCGGCGCGGCGGGTTTCGCCAAGGGCGGCGCCGACGTCACGCTGGAAGACGCCGACGGCGGCACCAGGCTGGTCTACCGGGTCGACGCCAAGGTGGGCGGCAAGCTGGCCAGTATCGGCGGACGGGTGATCGACGGCGTGGCCAGGAAACTGGCCGACCAGTTCTTCGAGAATTTTCAGAACAAGGTGGCGCCGGTGCCAGAGGAAGCGGGCGCCGGCCCCGAACCCGAAGAGCCCGAAGGTTGGCTCGCGCGGGTCCTGGCGTGGCTTCGCCGGTTATTCGGTTAGGTTTCTCGTACAAGACAAAAAAAGGGAGGATTGAATGCCAACTGTAGCAATGACCGTGAACGGCAAGGCCGTCTCCGGCGAGGTCGAGGGGCGTACGCTCTTGGTGCAGTTCCTGCGCGACGATCTCGGCCTGACCGGCACCCATGTGGGCTGCGACACCAGCCAGTGCGGCGCCTGCACCGTGCATGTCGACGGCAAGGCGGTGAAGGCCTGCACCATGCTGGCGGCCGAGGCCGATGGCGCCAATGTCGCCACCGTCGAGGGCATGGCAAACGGCGACGGCTCGCTCGGTGTCATCCAGGCGGCGTTTCAGGAGCACCACGGGCTTCAGTGCGGCTTCTGCACGCCTGGCATGGTGATGACGGCGGCCGA
>JBHHXR010000009.1:0-31728 GCA_046757205.1 Paracoccaceae bacterium | reverse complement strand
CCCGAGACCAGCCATTGACCCTCCGCCGTGGCGGCAACCGCCGCGGCATTGTCATCGAAACAACGAAAATACGGACGATGGGCGGCGAGTCAGGCGGCGCGCGAGGCGCTGTCCGTGGGTTCGTGCGAGCCGTCCCGTGCGGGGGGATCGCGGAGCACGTAGCCGCGCCCCCAGACGGTCTCGATGTAGTTGTCGCCGTCGGTCGCCTGGTTGAGCTTCTTGCGCAGCTTGCAGACGAAGACGTCGATGATCTTGAGCTCGGGCTCGTCCATGCCGCCGTAGAGGTGGTTGAGGAACATCTCCTTGGTCAGCGTGGTGCCCTTGCGAAGCGAAAGAAGCTCCAGCATCTGGTATTCCTTCCCGGTCAGGTGAACCGCCTTGCCCGCAACCTCGACGGTCTTGGCGTCGAGGTTCACCTTGATCTGGCCGGTTTCAATCATAGATTGTGCATGGCCCTTGGACCGTCGGACGATCGCATGGATCCGCGCCACCAGTTCCTCGCGGTTGAAGGGCTTTGTCATGTAGTCGTCGGCGCCGAAGCCGAAGCCCTTTATCTTGCTGTCGGTGTCGTCGGTTCCGGTAAGGATGAGGATCGGCGTTTCGACCTTCGATATCCGGAGCTGGCGCAGAACTTCATGCCCGTTCATGTCCGGGAGGTTGAGGTCAAGCAAAATAAGATCGTAGTCATAAAGCTTTGCGAGATCCACGCCTTCCTCGCCCAGGTCCGTCGCGTAGACGTTCAGGTTGGCGTTGGAGAGCATCATCTCGATGCTCTTCGATGTTGTCGGGTCGTCCTCTACCAAAAGCACACGCATTTTCCGGCCTCCGAATCGGGGTGGATTGTTAAAACTTTGCGTTAAGGATCATGCACAAAGGTTAATCACTCCTTACACCGCGTAAGTATCCATAGTGACTCGCCTTAAAGTTGTCTATACTTTTGTGTCTTCGTCACCCGCAGCGCGCCGAGCCCATGCGATGCCAGGGCCTTTTTCCAGCTTTCCAGTTCTTCGGGCGACAGATCGTAGAGTTTGCAGGCTTCCTCGATCGCGAGCAGTCCGGACGCCACCGCGAGCACGACCTGCGCCTTGCGGCGAGCCACCCAGCGCGTGGTTCCCCTCTCCGGCAGATCGGAACGCGAAAGGATCGAGCCGTCCGGCAATTCTACGAATGCCGGTCCCTTCCGGCGCAGTACAAACATGGCCAACTCCGCTTGCTCATTGGTGCCATGCAAACGGACGGCGCGTTAAGTGGCGGTGAATCCGCGGCTTGTGAGTGGCTAATGTTTTACTATATTTCGCCTCATGCCCGACATCGAAGCGCAGGTGGCGCCCACCACCCAGACCAACAGCCTCGGATTCGCCCGGCGGCCCGCCGACACGCGGGTACTGGTGGCGATGTCGGGCGGCGTCGACAGTTCCGTCGTGGCGGCGATGCTCGCCGAGCAGGGATACGACGTGGTCGGCGTTACCCTGCAGCTCTACGATCACGGCGCGGCGCTGGCGAAAAAAGGCGCCTGCTGCGCCGGGCGCGACATTCACGATGCCCGCCGGGTGGCCGAGAATATGGGGTTCCCGCATTACGTTCTGGACTACGAGAACCGGTTCCGAGAAACCGTCATCGACGAGTTTGCCGACGCCTATCTGGCGGGTGCGACGCCGGTGCCCTGCATCCGCTGCAACGAGCGCGTGAAATTCCGCGACCTGCTGGAAACCGCGAAGGACCTCGGCGCCGACTGCATGGCGACCGGCCACTACATCCAGCGCTTCGAGGGGCCTTGCGGGGCGGAGTTGCACCGCGCCGCGGATCCGGCGCGCGACCAGAGCTATTTCCTGTTTTCGACAACGCGGGAGCAGCTCGGCTATCTGCGCTTCCCGCTCGGCCATCTGAAGTCGAAAGCGGCGACCCGGGCTCTGGCCCGGCGCTACGGACTGCCGGTCGCCGACAAACCCGACAGCCAGGACATATGCTTCGTTCCGAACGGCTCCTACGCCGCGGTGATCGAGAAACTGCGGCCGGGCGCGGCGCAGCCCGGCGAGATCGTGCATCTCGACGGGCGGGTGCTGGGGCGGCATGACGGCGTCATCCGCTACACCGTCGGGCAGAGGCGTGGGCTGGGTATCGGCGGCGGAGAGCCGCTTTACGTGGTGCGTCTGGAGCCCGACGACCGGCGCGTCGTGGTCGGTCCGCGGGAAGCACTGGCGACCCGCCGCATCCCGGTGCGGCAGATCAACTGGCTGGGCGACGGGGCATTCGCGGACGCCCCCGAAGACGGATGGCCAGCGAGAGTAAAGGTGCGCTCCACCCGGCCGCCGGCCGAGGCCCGGATCGTTCCGGCAGGCCCGGATACCGCGCGGGTCGAACTCGCCGTGGCCGAGGAGGGCGTGGCGCCGGGACAGGCCTGCGTGTTCTATGATTCGGCCGGGTCGCGCGTGCTCGGCGGCGGGTGGATCGTTCGAGACTGAGGCCGCGCGCTACCTTTCGACGAGGACCGAGCAATCGGCGTGGCGCACGACGCGCGAAGCGGTCGAGCCAAGGAAGTAATCCTGCAACCCCGGACGGTGTGAACCGACGATGATGAGATCGGCACCCAGACCCTTGGCTGCTTCCAGTATGGCGTTATGCGGCGGACCCATCCGGATCTCCACCGTCGCCTCCACGTTGGCGCTGCGGGCAAGGGCGCGGACGCGCTGGTAGGCATCCTCGCGGTTCTTTTCGACGATGCCCTCGGGCAGGTAGTTTTCCACGTAGGACGGCGTTTCTTCCATCGCGTACATCAGCGCGATCTTGGTCCCCGGCCCGCTCAGTTTCTTGCCCACATTCACGATCTTCTCAGCGATCGAGGGATGGTGGATGTCGACCGGAATAAGAATGGTGTTGTACATATCCAGGCCCTTTGGTTCGAGGACAGCCTTGTAGTTGCGCCGAATCCTAAGATAGATCGGGTTGCGCGGTCATTGATCTGGATCACGAAGCACCGGCGCCGGGTGCCGGTCGTGGCGGTTCCGTCATGAGTGCGAACTAAACCGGGAGGAAACGGTGCCGCAGATAGACGCAGTGCTGGAACAGGCCGACAGGGATCTCGGAAACGCGCTCGAACGGCTGTTCGGGCTGCTGAGGCGGAAAAGCATCTCGACCGACCCGGCCTTCGCCGACGACTGCGCGCGGGCGGCGGACTGGCTGGTGGAAGACCTTGCGTCCATCGGCTTCGCCGCAAGCCGCCGCGATACGCCGGGGCATCCGATGGTCGTCGCTCATGGCGAGGGAAGCGGACCCCACGCATTGTTTTACGGACACTACGACGTTCAACCGGTCGATCCGCCGGAACTCTGGACCCGTCCGCCTTTCGAACCGGCCATAGAGGACACCGCGGCGGGCAAGGTGATCCGCGGCCGCGGGGCGGCCGACGACAAGGGGCAGTTGATGACTTTCGTCGAGGCGTGCCGCGCCTGGAAAACCGTCACAGGGGCGCTGCCGATCCGCGTTTCGGTCCTGTTTGAAGGCGAGGAGGAGAGCGGTTCGCCGTCGCTCGTGCCGTTCCTGCAGGCCAATGGCGAGGAACTCAAGGCCGACATCGCGCTGGTCTGCGACACCGGCATGTGGAACGCCGAAACGCCGGCCATCACCACGATGCTGCGCGGCATGGTTGCCGAGGAAGTGACAATAAAGGCCGCCGAAAAAGACCTGCATTCCGGCATGTATGGCGGCCTGGCGATAAATCCCATCCGGGTGCTGGCTCGAATAATCGCCGGGCTTCACGACGACACCGGGCGCATCACGCTGCCGGGGTTCTACGATGGCGTGACGGAGGTTCCCGGCGAGGTCAAGGCGCAGTGGGATACGCTCGGTTTCGATCACCGGGCGTTTCTCGGCGGGATCGGGCTGTCCGAGCCGGCCGGCGAGGCCGGGCGCCCGGCGCTGGAGCAGATCTGGGCGCGCCCGACCTGCGACGTGAACGGGATCCGGGGCGGCTATACCGGCGCCGGCTTCAAGACTGTGCTGCCAGCGCAGGCCGCCGCCAAGGTCAGCTTTCGCCTGGTCGGCGATCAGGACCCCGACGCGATTACCCGGGCGTTCAGGGACTACGTGTCGGCATGCCTGCCGCCGGACTGTTCGGTTTCCTACACCACCAAGAATTCCTCGCGCGCGACGGTGATGCCGATCGACCGGCCGGAATTCGACAAGGCCCGGCAGGCCCTTAGCGAAGAGTGGCCGAACCGGGCGGTGTATATTGGCTGCGGTGGTTCGATCCCGGTCGTCGGGCATTTCCGCGACATTCTGGGAATGGACTCGGTTCTCATCGGTTTTGGACTGGACGACGATTCCATCCATTCACCCAACGAAAAGTACAACCTGGAGAGTTTCCGCAAGGGCATCCGCAGCTGGATCAGGGTGCTCGGCGCGCTGTCTGCATGACGCCTTATCCCCGGCGCAACCGGCCGCCGCGACGGCGTTTTGGCGGCGCGGCGCGCTCCAGCCCTTCGCGCAGCACGCGTGTCATCGGGTGTTCTTCGTTGCGCTCGCCGTATTGGCGGAGCAGTTGGCGCAGGTGGCCGGCCATGTCCGCGCCCGCCGGAACGCCGAGCGCCCAGTCAAGAAAGATGCTCCGGCATTCGGCGGCGCTGATCCCGTCGATGCGGTACGATTCGTAGATCAGTCCGCGCGGGTCGATGTCGAGGGCGTATTTTGTCATCGAAAGGCTGATCCGCGAAGCCGTGGCGCGGTCGCCCGTTTGCGCGACCGCGCCGATAACTGCAGGCAAATGCCGGCCCGGTCAACCCCGCGCCGCCGGAGTGTCCGGTTCCGGGCCACGCTCAGAATGCCGGCACAAGCTCCAGTATGACCATTTCCGGGCGTACCATGAACCGCATCGGCGGGAAGGACGTGCCCACGCCGGCCGATACGAAAAGCCGCCTTCGGGCGTCCGAAAACCAGCCCCGGTCGAAGGTTTTTCGCCGGATTGGTAGAAACAGCGCGCCAAAAAACGGCAGCCTGACCTGGCCGCCATGGGTGTGGCCGGAAAGCATGATGCGTGGCCCGCCGCGGGCGGCGGTGAATGCGTCGGGCGAGTGACTGAGTGCAATCTGTGGGATTGTCGGGTCTATGGCTGCATGCACGGAGGCAAAATCGGGTGTGCGGCCGGAGGATATGTCGTCGTATCCGACTACCTGCAACGGCTGATCGGTTTCCGGATGAACCAGCATCATGACTTCGTCGACGAGAACGGAGATTCCCACCTCTTCGAGATGCTGGCGGGTCTTTTCGCCGCTCCAGAACCAGTCGTGATCGCCAAGCACCGCGACATGGCCCATGGGCACCTTGAAGGCGCCCATCTCGTAGGCGATTTCCTCCATCACGGGCAAGCGCTGCAACACCCATTGCTTCAGGCGCGGAAACCTGTCCAGCAGCCTTTTCTGGAAACACATGGGGGTGTTGTAATAGTCACCGAGCCAAAACACGACGTCGGGCCGTTCGGCGAACGCGCGCTCGAACGCACGTCGCAGGCGGTCGATGTCCCAGTGATAGATGTTGGGCTGCAGATCGGCGACGACAAGCGCGCGCACGGGCTTGTCGAGCCCGTCTATCGGCACCTGGTAGTGGCGGATGCGGAGCCATCGCGGCTCGATGTAACAGGCGTAAAAGAGAAAACACACCCCCACACCCACAATGATCCAACTCATCACGCCACCTACGCAAGACCCTGGATGCCGCGGGTGAAGGGTCCCCCAAAAGACCGTACCTGTATACTGTGAACTGGCATTTCAAACAAGACTCGATGCGGTCGGGCGCGCCGGGCGATGACATTTCTGTAATGTGACAATTTCCGGTAACCGGCTGAAAAAGCGAAATTAAGGGGATTCGGGTTGGCTGGCGCCGCCGCCGTTATTGGCAAAATGGCAGTCGATGAGCGCCGCGACCCGCCCGGCGAGGCCGGCGATATTCTCCTTCAGGGAAGCCGCCGAAGAGTAACCGGTCGCGGCCATGAGAAGCCGGACGAGCCCGCTGTCCGGGGTGTTCGCGTCAAGCTCACCTTCGAAGGCCAGCGTGGTGATCTGCTGAATCGCCGAATAGAGTTCGATGGCCTCCGCGAGCATTTCGGCATCGTCGCGCCTCAGCCAGTTCTTGGCCTGAAGCGCCGCGGCCATCTCGCCCGGACGGCGGATACCGGCAAGACCGCACTCCAGAATGCCGGATTGCAGAAACAGTTCGATATCCATCAGGCGGCCGCGCCCGTGCTTGACATCCCACGGCCCGGTCTGCGCCTCCAGATGCGCCGAGGCGAGCTTCTCGCGCATCGCGGCAACGTCCGCCCGGACGGTGGCGCGGTCGTGCGCCCGGCCAAGGACGTCCGCGATCACCTGGCTTACCGCCGGTCCCACTATGGGCGATCCGGCAACCACTCTGGCGCGGGTCAGCGCGAGATGTTCCCAGGTCCATGCGTCCTCGTAGTGATACGACCTGAAGGAAGCGAGCGACACCGCCACCGGCCCCTTTTGACCCGACGGCCGAAGCCGCATATCGACCTGGTAGAGCGCCCCCTCGGCCGTCGCCACGGTAAGTGCCGAGAGCAGTGCCTTGGTGAGGCGCGCGTAATAGGTGGAAACCGGCAGCGGCCGCGGCCCGGTGGAGGATTCACTGTCGCCACCGTCGTAGACCACAATCAGATCGAGATCGGAGGCGACCGTCATCTCGCGCGACCCGAGTTTGCCCATGGCGATGACAGCGGCGCCATTGCCGGGCGGATCTCCGTGCCGCTCCGCCAGATGCTCCGCGACATGGCCGAACAGCCCGCGCAGACAGGCCTCGGCGATGTCGGAATAGGCGATGGCCGCCTCCCTGGGCGATGCGATGCCGCGAAGCAGTTGCACACCGACCCGGAACTGCCGTTCCTTCACCCACCGCCGGGCGGTATCGAGCACGGTTTCGTAATCGGCGGCGTCGGCGAGCGCCGAAGTCAACTGGCCGACCAGCGCCTCGGCGCCCTCCAGGCGGGTGAAGAACTCCGGCTCCAGCACGGCGTCGAACACCCCGGCGTTGCGGCCGAGGTAACGCGCCAGCCGCGGCGCCGCCACACAGATATCGATCAGCAAATCGAGAAGCTGCGGGTTGCTGTCGAACAGCGAGAATATCTGGACGCCGGCAGGAAGGCCCGACAGGAAACGGTCGAACTGGACGATCGCTTCGTCGGGGTCGGCGGCGCGGCCGAGCCGTTCGAGGATGGACGGTTGCAGACGACGGAAGATCCGGCGCCCGCGCGACGAACGCAGCGCCGGCAGGGCGGGCCAGGCCTCGAGCAGGTCGCGGGCGGCCTCGGGACGGGCGAAACCCAGGCTGCCGATCTCCGGCAGCGGGGGCGGCTGCGCCGACGCGGCGGCGGACGCCGTGAAAAATTCCTCCGTCAGCCGGTGGACCAGTCGGAAACGGTCGCGCAGTTCTGCCTCGAAGGCCATCGGATCATCGCTGCCGCAGAAGGCCGCGATCCGCGCCAGACCCTCCTGCGTATCCGGCATTCTGTGCGTCTGCGCATCGTCGACCATCTGCAGGCGGTGCTCCAGCGTGCGGTGCGCGACATAGGCCATGTGGAGCTGGCGGCGGACATCGGGTTCTATCCAGCGCTTCTGTTCCAGCGCGGCGAGCGCTTCCAGCGTCTCCGGCGACCGCACCGACGCGTCGCGCCCGCCGCCGATAAGCTGTCTTGTCTGGGTAAAGAACTCGATTTCGCGGATGCCGCCACGGCCCAGCTTGACGTCGTGGCCCGGAACGACGATGCGGCTGCCGAAACCCTTGTGATCGCGGATCGCGGTCTGCATGGCGTGGGCGTCCTGGATCGCCGCGAAATCGAGATGGCGGCGCCAGATGAACGGCTTCAGCCGGCCGAGAAATACCTCGCCGGCGGAAATGGCGCCGGCACAGGCCCGCGCCTTGATCATGGCGGCGCGTTCCCATGTCCTGCCGTGGCTCTCGTAATACTCCTCCGCCGGGTCCATGCCGATGCAGACCGGCGTGACCGACGGATTCGGACGCAGCCGAAGATCGGTTCGGAACACGTAGCCGTCGGCCGTCACTTCGGACAACGTCCGCACCATGCGCTGCGTCACCCGGATGAACCCCTTGCGCAGCAGCGCCCGGTCTTCCGCGGCGTGCCGCGCATCGTCGAACAGGACGAATAGGTCGATGTCGGACGAAAAATTCAGCTCCCGCGCGCCCATCTTGCCCATGGCAAGCACGACCATGCCGGCGCAGTCGGCGAGGTCCGCTTCGCCGAGGCCGGGAAGTCTGTTTCGCCCCAATTCCACTCTCAGCTGATAGCTCAGCGCGGCGGCGACCGCCGCGTCGGCGAACCGCGTCAGGGCACGTGTCACCTGGCCGAGGCGCCACACGCCACCGAGATCGGCAAGCGCGGCGAGCAGCGAAATGCGCCGCTTGGCGAGGCGCAGGGCCGGCCCGGGATCGTCGGCGCCGCCGGCTTCCCGGAATTGGCCGGTTATCTCCGCCGCCAGCGATTCGGGTGATCCCTGCAACAGCCTTTGCGCGAATTCCGGATCGCGCTCAATGAGCCCGGCCAGATACGGCGAACAGCCCGCCGCGCCTGCCATCAGATCGGCCTGCGGCCCGGTGCCGCCCGCGACCGCCTGCGCGACCTCGGTACCCCGCGCCCGGTCGAAGGCGATCGGTGCCTGGGTTATCCTGTCGGAAAGTGCGCCGGGCTCGTCCATGACGACGAGTGTGACAGGCCGCGGACTCCCGTCAAGCCCTGCCAAGCCGGCGTCAGCGGCCCTCGTAGTTGGCCGGACGTTTTTCCATGAACGCCATCACCCCTTCGACGAAATCGCGGGTCTTTCCGGCCTTGCCCTGAAGCGTTGCCTCGAGATCGAGTTGTTCGTCGAGCGAATTGTCGAACGACGCGCGGATGGCCTGTTTGATATACGCGTAGGTCCTGGTCGGACCTTCGGCAAGCAGCGTGGCGCGCAGCCTTACGGTGGCGACGAAATCGCCGTCGGGCACCGCCTCCCAGATCATGCCCCAGCTCTCCGCCTGTTTCGCCGGAATCTTCTCGGCGAACAGCGCGGCGCCCATGGCGCGGGCGAAACCCACCTGCCGGGGCAGCCAATAGCTGCCGCCGGCGTCCGGCACCAGGCCGATACGCGCGAAAGCCTGCACGAAGAACGCCGATTCGGAGGCGATGACGATATCCGTCGCCAGCGCGAGATTGGCCCCCGCCCCGGCGGCCGCGCCGTTGACGGCGGCGATCGTGGGAATGCGGCACTGGTAGATCGCCTTGAGCAGCGGCTCGTACTCCTCGCGCAGAACCCGCTCTATGTCGAGGTCCACGGCCGTTCCGCTGTCGGCGAGGTCCTGACCCGAACAGAACGCGCCGCCGATCCCGGTGAGGATCAGAACGCGCGCTTCGGATTCCGCACGACGGACGGCGTGAAGAAGGTCAAGGCGCATCTGTTCGTTCAGCCCGTTCATCACTTCCGGGCGGTTCATGGTGATGGTCGCGACATTCGAGTCGAAGGTATAGATGATCGTGTCGTAGCTCATTGCGGCGATCCCTCGCTGGTCGGGACAGGCATACAGATTCGGGGTGGGCGGCGAAACCCGGAACGCCGCGTCACTCGCCGAGTAGTCGGTCGAGACGCGACTGTTCCTCGGCGCTCAGCCCGGCCTGCTGCGGCGCGGTGGAGTTGCGGCGGCGGATGAAAACGACCGTCACGACCAAACCGATCAGCAATGCGGCGGGGCCGGACAGCCACAGCAGGATGTTGCCGCCACGGAAACGCGGCTTGAGCAGGACGAAATCGCCGTAGCGGGCCACGATGTAATTGACCGCTTCGTCGTCGGTGTCGCCCGCCGACAGCCGCTCGCGCAGCAGGATGCGCAGGTCGCGGGCAAGATCGGCGTTCGATTCATCGATTGATTCGTTGCGGCAGACGAGGCAGCGCAGAGTGGCCGAAATTTCTCTTGCGCGGGCCTCAAGCGCCGGGTCGTCGAGCATCTCTCCCGGCTCCACCGCCGCCGAAGGCAGCGCCCACAGCAGCATCGCGAGGCAGAAAAGCAGGGCCCGGATCATTCCGCCGGCACCCCCGCCGCCGGCGCCCGGCGCCGGCGCACCGCACCGACGCGGTAGCGCCGGTCCGTCAGGCTGAGAACACCGCCGATCGCCATGACGATGGCTCCGAGCCAGATCCAGTTCGAAAAGGGCTTCACGTAGGTCCGAACCGCCCAGGCACCGTCGTCCTGCCGGTCGCCGAGAACGACGTAGACGTCGCGCGTCAGCCCGTAGTCGATCGCGGCTTCCGTGGTCGGCATGCGCTGGACCTCGTAGACCCGCTTCTCCGGCCGCAGGGTGGCGCCGGCGCCGCGTCCGGAGGTCAGCGTGAAAGTACCCTTGTCCGCAATGAAGTTCGGGCCGCGTATGCGCTCTACCTTGTCGAATCTCAAAGTGTAGCCGGCGATTTCGATGCTCTCTCCCGGCTGCGCCGTGCGAATGTCCTCCGCCTGCCAGGCGGTGATGGTGGCGATCCCGAATATCGTCAGGCCGAGGCCCGCATGCGCCACCGTCTTGCCCCAGTCGGCGCGCGGCAGGTTGGACGCGCGGCGCAGACTTTCGGCGAGCGGGGCGCGGCCGAGCCGCGCCCGGCCGGCAATATCGGCAAGCGAGCCCAGCACCAGCCAAAGCGCCAGGGCGACGCCGATCGGCGCCAGCATCCCGCCGCCCGTCTGCAGCGACCAGACCAGCGCCCCGAGCGCCACCGAAAGCGCCAGCGCGCCCCACAGCGGGCGCATGGCACGGTCAAGACGGGCCCGCTTCCAGGGCAGGACGGCGCCCAGGGGGACAAGCATGGCAAGAACGACGAAGAACGGCGTGAAGGTGAGATCGAAGAACGGCGCGCCGACCGAGATCTTCGCCCCGGTGGCGAATTCCGCGACCAGCGGCCACACCGTGCCGACGAACACCACGACGGCAGCGACCAGCAGGAGCAGGTTGTTGAGGATCAGCCCGCTCTCGCGGCTCACCGTGGCAAACACCGCGCCGGACCGAAGCTGCGCCGCGCGCATTGAAAAAAGCGTCAGCGCGCCGCCGATGGAGGCGGCGAGGATAACCAGGATGAAAATGCCGCGCGCCGGGTCGTTGGCGAAGGCATGCACCGAGGTGATGACGCCCGACCGGACAATGAAGGTGCCGATCAGCGAAAACGAAAACGCCAGGATCGCCAAGAGGATGGTCCAGCTTCTCAGCGTATCGCGCTTCTCCACCACGATGGCGGAATGCAGCAGCGCAATCGAGATCAGCCACGGCATGAACGAGGCGTTCTCCACCGGGTCCCAGAACCACCAGCCGCCCCAGCCAAGCTCGTAATAGGCCCACCACGAACCGAGCGCGATGCCGATGGTCAGGAATATCCAGGCCGCCAGCGTCCACGGCCGCACCCAGCGCGCCCAGGCGGCGTCTACCCGCCCCTCGATCAGCGCCGCCACGGCGAAGGAAAACGCCATCGAGAGCCCGACATATCCGAGATAGAGAAACGGCGGATGGAAGGCGAGGCCGGGGTCCTGCAACAGCGGGTTCAGGCCGTCACCGTCGACCGGCGGGTTGGCCAGCCGCAGGAACGGGTTGGAAGTGAACAGGATGAAGGCCAGAAAGGCGGTTGCGATCATCGCCTGCACCGACAACACCCTGGCCTTGAGCGCCGGCGGCAGGTTGCGGCCGGTGAAGGCCACCATGGCGCCGAACAGCGACAGGATCAGCACCCACAGGAGCATCGAGCCCTCGTGGTTGCCCCAGGTCCCGGTCACTTTGTAGAGCATCGGCTTCGCCGAATGCGAGTTGGCGGCCACGAGGCGCACCGAAAAATCTGAAGTGACGAACGCCCAGGTCAATGCGCCGAAGGCGATGGCGATGGCGAAGAACTGCACCTCCGCCGCCGGCACCGCAAGGCGCATCCAGTCCGACCAGCGCTTGTGGGCTCCGATCAGCGGTATTGTCGCCTGCATGGCGGCTACGACCAGCGCCACCATCAGGGCAAGATGTCCAAGCTCGGCAGTCAATTCGAGGCCTCCGGTTTCCGGCGGCCATCATAGAGGCTTGCGGCGGGCTTTCAATTGGCAAAGCTGTGAACGGAATGCCGCATGCGCGCCCGGTCAGGATGCGTCTTCCGCACGCCACGCATCGACGGCGGCATTGCCCGACGTGCCGGCCAGTATGGCCTCGCCCTCGTCTTTGCCGGCCTCGCCCCGCAATTCGTCGATGGTCCGGATATTGCGCACCACCTCGCCCGCCCGCGCCAATGGCCGGCCGACGCGGAAATGGTGCAGCTCGCGCGCGCCGAAATAGAACGAAACCACCGCGCCAAGCAGCCACCACAGAGGATCGGGAACCAGCACCAGCCCCTGCATCCGCGCCGCGAACGCCAGCGGGTCCACCATGGCGAAGACGAACAGCCCGATGGTTCCCAGCGCCAGCGCCGGGCGCGGCAGGCGGTTGAGGCCGTCGACGAAGCGGTCGAACCGGCCTTGCCGCGCCGGGGCGAATTCGGAGGAGAACTGGCCGAGGCTGGCGACATAGGCCTGGTGTTCCGCGGCCTCGCGTTGGGCGCGGTTGCCGGTGAACACCTCGGCGACGCCGCCGACGGCGTCGCCAACCCCGCGCGCCGCGCCGCCGAGACCCAGAAGCGCCGCGATCAGCCCCATGCCGCCGTCCTCGCGCGGTGTTCGGCGGCGCTCAGCCGGAACCTTTCGGAGACGAATTCCTCGGCGCGTCTGATCCAGCCGCCCTTGCCGCCGTCGCGCGTGCGGGCGAACTTGCGCGAGGCCGGGCGCCGGTCGGCGAGAGCGTAGTAGTAGTTGCGCCGCGCTATCCCGTAGGCGTCCACGAGGTACGCCGGCGCCCGGCGAAACGCGCGGGCGGCGGCGGCGGCGGTTTCCGGCCCGATGGCGCCGTCGACGGTCACCGGTTCGTCGAACTCGGCAAGCAGCCGTTGCAGCAGGCGGACGGCGTTGTCCCCGGCGTTCACGTACATGTCGAAGACACTGGGCTGAAGCGACGCGGGAAGCTCGCCGATACGCGGCCGGTGAAAGTAATGCCGTTTGAAGATCGCCACGGCCTGCCCCTTGCCGAGCGCCCTGACGTCGGACACGTCGATCGCCTTGTCGCCGGTCACGTCGACGCCCAGACGCCGCAGCGTATCCAGCGTGACGCCGTGGTTGGTCGCGCCGCCGGGATCGGCCGGGTCGTTCACAAATCCGCCTTCGCGGGCGACGATTTCCGCCGCCAGCGCGTCAATCGACTTCATCCGAAGCACTCCGCTGATTTCCGAGAATTTTCGGAAAATCCGTCGAAATGCCTAAGATTTCGTCAAGCGCCGGTCAGGAACCGGTGTCGGGCTGGAAGACGCCTTGCTCCTTCAGCGCGTCGGAGACCTCTTTCGGCAGGTAGTCTTCGTCGTGCTTGGCAAGCACTTCGGTGGCAACGAAGACGCCGTTCTCTATCTTGCCGGTGACGATCGTGCCCTGCCCTTCCTTGAAAAGGTCGGGCACCACGCCCTTGAAACGAACCGGAAAATCGGCGTTGCGGTCGGTGATGACGAAGGTGTTGACGTCGCCCTTCACCCAGCTGCCTTCCTTGACCAGCCCGCCAAGGCGGAAACGTTCGTTCGGGCCGGGCCGATCGGACGCGATCTGGCTTGGCGAGCGGAAGAACTCGATACCGTCGCGGAACCCGTAGCCGACCAGCGCCGTCGCCGCCGCAAGCAACACAAGGCCCATGACAATCAGCCTTATACGACGCTTTTTCTTCAATCCCATCATTGTGTTATCGTGCCTTCTTCATATCAGGGAAACAGCGGGGCCATTCCCAGCCCGGCGGTTTCGTCGATGCCAAGCATGAGGTTGGCGTTCTGGATCGCCTGACCGGACGCGCCCTTTACCAGATTGTCAAGCGCGGCGAAAACCCGCACGCGCCCGGCGAGCCGATCCGCCACGACGCCGACGTGGCAGAGGTTGGAGCCGCGCACGTGCCGCGTCGCCGGCGCCTCGCCCTCCGGCAGGACGACGATGAACGGCTCGTCACGATAGGCGTCCGCCAGCGCGCGATGGATTGCCCCGGCCTCGCCGCGGACATGGGCGGTCGCCAGAATGCCCCGGTTGGCGGGCATAAGATGCGGCGTGAACAGAACCCGCACCGGCTCGCCCGCGACCCTGGAGAATTCCTGGTCGAACTCCGCCGTGTGCCGGTGCACCGGCAACCCGTAGGCGTGGGCGCCCTCGGACACCTCGGCGTGCAGCATCGCCTCCTTCGGCGACCTGCCGGCACCCGACACACCGCAGAACATGTCGATGATGATCTCGGCCGGGTCGATGACGCCCGCCGCCAGCAGCGGGCGGATCGCGTACTGCCCTGTCGCGGCGTTGCAGCCGGTTCCGGCAACCAGCCGGGCGCCGGCGATATCGCGGCGATAGAACTCCGTCAGCCCGTAGACCGCTTCTTTCTGCAGCTCCGGCGCATGGTGCTCATGGCCGTACCACTGGGCGTAGAGATCGACATCCGCGAGCCGGAAATCCGCCGAAAGGTCAACCACTTTCTGGTGTGCAGGAAGATCGCGCACCACCTTCTGCGTGGTGGCGTGCGGCAGCGCGCAGAACACCAGGTCGATGGCGGACAGGTCCA
Organism: Paracoccaceae bacterium; assembly: GCA_046757205.1. Lineage (GTDB taxonomy): Bacteria > Pseudomonadota > Alphaproteobacteria > Rhodobacterales > Rhodobacteraceae > JBHHXR01. Next base: position 17,060 of record JBHHXR010000009.1, on the reverse strand, counting down.
CGTCCTCGATCCGGCTGAGCACCGGCAGGTCGAGATGGCGCAGATGCGCGAACACCTCGCCCATTGCCCGCCCGACCTTGCGGTCGGCGGTCAGCGCGGCAATACGCATGCGCGGATGGCCGGCGATGAGGCGGACAAGCTCCGCCCCGGTGTAGCCACTGGCCCCGAAAATCGCGATGTTCTGTTCGGCCATGCTCTCCGTCCACACAATGCCCGTGCATGTAGGCCATGCGCGCGTGCGTTGCAATTGGCGGCTTGCCGCCGCGGCGAACTACCGCCGGGTCCGAAACAAAAAGGGGCCGGCGCGCGGCCAGCCCCTCCTGTTCGGATTTTCCCGAAATCAGCGCTTCGAGAACTGGAAGCTGCGGCGCGCCTTGCGCTTGCCGTATTTCTTGCGCTCCACGACGCGGCTGTCGCGGGTCAGGAAACCGGCGGCCTTCAAAGCCGGTCGCAACGACGGCTCGTAGAGCGTCAAAGCCTTGGAGATGCCGTGCTTGACGGCGCCGGCCTGGCCCGAAAGCCCGCCGCCCTTGACCGTCGCCATGACGTCGAACTCGCCCTCGACACCGGCCACCGAAAACGCCTGGCCGATCACCATCTGCAGCACCGGGCGGGCAAAATACTCGTTCATTTCCTTGCCGTTGACCAAGACCCTGCCGGAGCCCGGCTTGATCCATACGCGCGCCACCGCGTCCTTGCGCTTGCCGGTGGCGTAGGAACGGCCCAACTGGTCTCGCACCGGTTCGCGCGGCGTTTCGACGGCGGCGGCGACGGCGTCCTCGCCGGAGACCGCCTCCTTGAGGTCTTCCAATGTCTTGATGTCGTCCATCATGCTCAGGCGCTCCGGGTGTTCTTGGCGTTCATGGACTTCACGTCCAGCGTCTCGGGGTTCTGCGCCGCGTGCGGATGCTCGCTGCCGGCATAGACCCGCAGGTTGCTGAGCTGCTGGCGCGACAGGGGGCCGCCGGGCAGCATGCGCTGTACGGCTTTTTCGACGACGCGTTGGGGAAACTTGCCCTCGAGGATCTGTCCCGCGGTGCGCGACTTGATGCCGCCGGGATAGCCGGTGTGCCAGTAGTAGGTCTTGTCGGTGCGCTTGTTTCCGGTCATCTGCACCTTGTCGGCGTTGATGACGATGACATTGTCGCCCATGTCCATGTGCGGGGTGAAGGTCGCCTTGTGCTTGCCGCGCAGGCGCATGGCGATGATCGAGGCGAGACGGCCCAGCACGACGCCCTCGGCGTCGATCAGGATCCATTTCTTGTCGATATCCGCCGGTTTGGCTGAATAGGTTTTCATATCTCGGGTCCGTGTTCCGGTGATCCGCTGCGTGCCGTTTCGTTTCACAGTGCACGAGGAATCGATCCGTGGTTTCTCAGCCATCGGGAAGCGCAAGTCAATGGCGTGAAGGGAAAATTTGTGCCGTAAAAACAATCAATTGCAGATGCGGTATATAGATACCTCACTCTGGATTCATTTTCACCCCGGACCGGGCGGGCAACACCCCTACACAACGAGCAACCACACCCGTTCCGCCGATAATGCCATGGTCCGGGTCTCCACGAACGGCAGTTACCGCGTACAGGCCCACCGGGACGCCACGTCGCCTTCCAGAACGTACCTCGTTGCTTCGAGCACCTCGGGAACCTTGTTCTTGCGATTTCGGTCGTTTACCCATTCCCAGACCGTATCGCCGGCTTCGGTGACTTCCAGCGCCCTGCCCGCCCGCGCCTCGACCATCAGCATGTTGCCGTTCGGAAGGAGCTGCCACTTTCCTGCGTACTCGGTGTAGAACGGCTCCGATTTCGCGGTCGGGTAGAGTTGTTTTTCCGCATTGGTGTGCGGTTGTACCGCCAGGATCCGCGAGCCCCCAAGCAGTGTTCCACGGTCCGTCATATCCCGATTGTTGTCGAATATCCCGATCCAGCCGTCACCGATGAAATCCGGGTCGTGCTGCGAGATGATCGGGTCGAATATCTTCCATTTGACAAGCAGCGTCTCTGGGTCGAGCACCATGACCAGATGAAGCTGCCGGGCGGATACGACAATGTCGCCGGCCGAAAAGAGCGGGTAACTCTCCGCCATTTCAGGCGGCAGCTCTTCCACGTCGTTGAGGTGGAAAACGTCGCCGGTCAGGCCCTTTCTCGGGCCCTTGAGAAGCATTTTCCCCCTGCCCATTTTCGCGATTATTCTCTGCATGTCATTGCGGTAGAGCACTTCGGCAAGGCTGATCGACTTCATGACCTTCCCGTCGGGCGTTATCTTGATCAACAGGTCGTCATAGACCGGGGCGCGAAGTATCTGATATTTCTTCAGCCCGTTCCGGCCCTCCTCGTCGTCGGGAATGATCCGGTTTCCCGAAACCCAGAAGTTTCCGTCGGACGTCGGCGATATGGAGTGGTGCGCCCTTATCTCGCTGTTCTTCCAAATCAAATCCCCGCAGCGATCTATTCGCGCTATGCCGGCGAATTCAATGTTCACAAGCATGTCGCCGTTCGGGAAAAGGTATGACCCGTGAACGTAATTCATGAACAGTTTCTTGCCAGGAAAAATATCTGAAGGCTCAATTCTCCATTCATGAACCACATTACCTTGTTTATCAAACAGTTTTACGCCTGGCCGCCAATCCATGTCCTTGAAATAAGATGTTATCAGCGTAAGACCCGGCGAAATACTATCTTCTCGCGCAATCCGAACGCCAGAATAATCATACACCGCAGGATGCATTTTTGCAGGATAAACAAATGTTTCCTCCAAACTCCTGTACAATTTGAATAATTGCCGATAGGGCGTAAGACCAAGTTTCGCCGACAGAGCCCCGTAAAGCCAGAAGCCTGACGCCAGAGACAACAGGAACAGTATAAGTGCGATCCTGTCCAATAATACTTTCATAAACTATTTCCACTAATAAATTCTACATCTATCGTTATATTCCTGCATTGGTACATGAATTTTTCATCCGGAGCGTTGCGCAATATCGTATACTTACTCTGCCGCTTTCAGTGTTTGCCGGGGCGGCAGGGTGGCGTCAAGCGGAATGTTTAGTTGTTTTGCCCGATGAATCCAGAACGAATGTCATGGGCGCTGTTTTTTCGGCGGGATCGAATAGGTCAGGCTGGCTTGCGCCACCGGTCCTTCGACGCCGTCGGAATAGATCAGCACGTCGCCAACCGACAGCGTTTTCCCGAGCTTGTGGACGCGGGCCTCGGCGGTGATCCTTCCCGGGCCGGGCTTGCGCATGAAATTGATGGTACAGCTCGTCGTGACGGTCAGCGCCTCCGGTCCGATCATCGCCAGTGTGGCCAGGTAGAACGCGCAGTCGGCAAGCGCGAACATCGACGGACCGGAGATCGTGCCGCCGGGGCGCAGGTCGCCTTGGCCGGTGTTCATGTGCACGGTGATCGCGCAGGGCCGCACGCTTTCGATTTCGAACCGGCCATGCATCTGCGGAAACTCCGCCGCCAGGAACTCCGACAACTGGTTAACGTTCATGACCGGCTGCATTGGCTCTTCCCGTCGCGCTCTGGTTCTGGCAATTTGCCCGGGCCTGATTTGTCGGATCCTGTTTTGCATGGAGGGCGGCCGCATGCCAGACCCCATATTGTTGCGCGAAGACGACGGTGCCATCTCCACGCTGACCCTCAACGCGCCGGAAAAACTGAACGCGCTCTCCGACGCCATGCTGGCGGCCCTCAAGTCGGCGCTCGAGGATATCGCCGCCGAACGGTCGCTTCGGGCGGTAATCTTGCGCGGCACCGGCAAGGCGTTCTGCGCCGGGCATGATCTGCGGGAGATGACAGCGGCGCGCCAGTCGGAGGATGGCGGCAAAGCCTACTTCCACGACCTCTTTGTCCGTTGTTCGGACGTCATGACGTCGATAGTGCGCCTGCCGCAGCCGGTTATCGCGCAGGTTCACGGCATCGCCACCGCGGCCGGCTGCCAGCTTGTCGCCTCCTGCGACATGGCGGTGGCCGCCGACGATACCCGGTTTGGCGTCAACGGCGTGGATATCGGGCTTTTCTGTTCGACGCCGATGGTCGCGCTCAGCCGCAACGTGCCGCGCAAGCGCGCCTTCGAGATGCTGACGACCGGCGGTTTCATTGCGGCCGACGAGGCCCGGCGCCTCGGCCTGGTCAACCGTGTGGTGCCGCGTTCCGAACTGCACGCCGAAACGCGTTCGCTGGCCGAAACCGTCGCCTCGAAACTGTCGCGTGCGGTCAAGATCGGCAAGGAGTCGTTCTACCGGCAACTGGAGCTGCCGCTCGATCAGGCCTACGCCTTCGTCGGCGACGTGATGGTGGAGAACATGATGTACGAGGAGACCGCCGAAGCCATCAGCGCCTTTCTGGAAAAACGCGCCCCCCGGTGGGAACAGTGACTAGCCGTGGACGCTTTGCGCGCCCGGATACCCGGATTCGAACCGTGCCCGCAGAATCAGTGCGAACAGGGCGATCGCGACGATCTGGTGGATGATCGCGATAGTCAGCGGCGCGGCGTATAACACTGTTGCAATGCCGAGAACCGCCTGTGCGCCGAGCACCAGCATCATCCGGCCGAATTGCCGCCGCACCGAGAGCAATGCGCTGCGGCGGCTTCTTGCCCAGACGAAAACCCCGAGGAAAAACAGCGCGTAACCGACGATCCGGTGATCGAACTGCACGAGCGCCGGGTTCTCGAAGGCGTTGCGGATCAGCGGTCTGAGCTCGAAGCTTTCCGGCGGCAGGATTTCGCCCGCCATGAGCGGCCAGTCGACATAGGAGCGGCCGGCGTCGGTCCCGGCAACCAGCGCACCCAGCAGAATCTGCAGGAACGCGCCGCCGACCAGCCAGCCCGACAGGGCGAACAGGTCCCTTTCCCTCCGGCGGCGGGACTGGATGAGGGTGACGGCGTTCCGCCCCAGCAGAAAAATGTACCACGCGATCAGGCCGAGTATCAGGAACGCGATACCCAGATGCGTCGCCAGCCGGTAAGGTGCCACGTCCAGCATCGCGCCACCCAGACCCGAGGACACCATCCACCACCCGATGGCGCCCTGCAGCCCGCCCAGCAGGCCGATCCCGACCATCCGCGCCGTCCATCCCGGCGGTATCCGCCTGCGCAGCAGGAACCACAGAAACCCCGCCGCCCAGACCAGCCCGATGACGCGGCCGAACTGGCGGTGGCTCCACTCCCACCAGTAGATGAACTTGAACTGAGCCAGCGTCATGCCGTGCTTTTCGATCCGGTATTCCGGTATCGCCTGGTACTTGGCGAATTCCGCCGCCCAGGCGTCCCGGCCCATGGGCGGCAGCGCGCCGGTGACCGGCCGCCACTCGGTAATCGACAGCCCGCTGTCGGTCAGCCGCGTCAGACCGCCGACGACGGTCATCGCGGCGACCAGGACAAACAGAACGACCAGCCACAGCCGGATCGCGTTGCCGCCCGCCGCCGATGCGCGCCCGGCTGGCCTTGCCGCTTGCGGCGGCGGCGTCCCGGCCCCGACGTCCTCGAAAATCCTGTGCTTCCCGTTCATGCCCAACTCCCGACCCGTGGCGTCGTAATTAGTCCGCCGGCGCGTTTTCCGCAAAGCGTCATTTCTGCGCAGGCGTTTTGTCGGCCAGCGCCCGTATCACGCCGTGCAGGATACGGACATCGGCATCCGTCAGCGGCATCCGGCTGAACAGGTTGCGCAGGTTTTCGGTCATGCTGGCGCGCTTGTGCTCGGGCCAGAAGAAACTGGCCGCTTCGAGTTTCCCGTTCAGGTGTTCCACCAGCTTCTCGATCTCGATGATCTCGGCGGGCCTGTCCTTGGGGGCCGGCGCGGCCGCGGCGCCGGCCGTATCCGACTGGCGTCGCCATTCATACGCCGTAAGCAGCACGCATTGGGCCAGGTTGAGCGAGGCGAAGGCGGGGTTTACCGGTACCGAAATCACCGCATTGGCGCGCGCGATGTCGTCGTTTTCCAGCCCCGCGCGCTCAGGCCCGAACAACACGCCGACCCTCAGTCCTGCGGCGATCATGCGGTGCGCCTGCGCCATCGCCTGTTCCGGGGTCAGGACCTCCTTGGTAAGGTCGCGCCGCCGGGCCGTCGCGGCAAAGACGAAATGCAGATCGGCACAGGCCTCGGCGGAGGCATCCATCACCCGGACCTGGTCGAGCACCCGCCCGGCACCGGAGGCCATCGCCACCGCTTTCGCGTTCGGCCAGCCGTCGCGCGGCGCCACCAGCCGCATCCGGTCCAACCCGAAATTCCACATGGCCCGCGCCGCGGCGCCGATATTCTCGCCCAGCTGCGGGCGAACCAGAACCATCACCGGCGCCGGCCCCGTCCAGCCTTCAGCTTTTCGATGATCGGTTCCGGACATGCCCCCTCCACTCCTCGGCCGGTGCGTGATACGCCGCGCTCCGGCAGGTTTCAATCGGGGGAATGCCGATGGCCCAAGACGAAGGTCTTGCGCAGATACTGCGCGACGCTCTCGCCGGGCATCCCGACATCGCGGAAAGGAACATGTTCGGCGGCCCGTGCTTTCTGCTGCGCGGCAACATGCTCTGCGGCGTGCACCGGGACGGCGGCATGTTTCGCGTGGGCAGGAAGAACGAAACCGCTGCGCTGGCCATCGCCGGCGTATCGCCGATGGCCCTTACCGGCCGCCGGATGGGCGGAATGGTCGATGCGCGGGACGACACGCCGGCCGATGATTCCCGGCGCCGCAGGCTGGTTTCACTGGCGATGGACTTCGTCGGGCCGCTGCCGGCGAAATAGCAGTATACATCCGTATACCAGGGGCTTTTCTCGCGGAACTTTTTGCTCTATCAACGCGCGCAGTCGCGGCTCCGCATTTCAGAAAGAAGACACAATGACAAAGATCAAGGTCGAAAACCCCGTCGTCGAACTCGACGGCGACGAGATGACACGGATCATCTGGCAGTTCATCAAGGACAGGCTGATCCTGCCCTATCTCGATATCGATCTGAAATACTACGACCTCGGCATCGAGGAACGGGACAGGACCAACGACCGGATCACCGTCGACGCCGCCAACGCGATCAAGAAGTACGGCGTCGGCGTCAAATGCGCGACCATCACGCCGGACGAGGCAAGGGTCGAGGAATTCGGCCTCAAACAGATGTGGCGCTCGCCCAACGGGACCATCCGCAACATACTGGGCGGCGTCGTCTTCCGCGCCCCGATCATCTGCAGGAATGTGCCGCGGCTGGTTCCGGGATGGACCAGGCCGATAGTGATGGGGCGTCACGCCTTCGGTGACCAGTACCGGGCCACCGACTTCCTGTTCCCGGGCAAGGGAAAGCTGACCATGAAATTCACCGGCGAGGACGGCACGGTGATCGAAAAGGACGTCTACGACGCGCCTTCGTCCGGCGTCGCCCTGGGCATGTACAACCTCGACCAGTCGATCCGGGATTTCGCCCGCGCGACGTTCACCTACGGGCTGAATGTCGGTTGGCCGGTCTATCTCTCGACCAAGAACACCATCCTGAAAGCCTATGACGGCCGGTTCAAGGACCTGTTCCAGGAAGTCTTCGACGCCGAGTTTGCCGAGGACTTCAGGGCCAAGGGCATCACCTACGAGCATCGGCTGATCGATGACATGGTGGCCGCCGCGCTGAAATGGTCGGGCGGGTTCGTCTGGGCGCTGAAGAATTACGACGGCGACGTGCAGTCGGACACCGTGGCGCAGGGTTTCGGCTCTCTCGGCCTGATGACCAGTATCCTGATGACGCCCGACGGCAAGGTCGTCGAGTCGGAGGCGGCGCACGGCACGGTGACGCGGCACTTCCGTCAGCACCAGAGGGGCGAGGCCACGTCGACCAATTCCATCGCTTCCATCTATGCCTGGACCGGCGGGCTCAAGCACCGCGCCAAGCTCGACGAAAATGCAGCACTGATGAATTTCGCCGAGACGCTGGAAAAGGTCGTCGTGGACACGGTCGAATCCGGTTACATGACCAAGGATCTGGCGCTTCTCGTGGGGCCGGACCAGAAATGGCTGACCACCGAAGGCTACCTGGAAAAGGTCGAGAAGAACCTGGACGCGGCGCTGGCCGGCTGATCCGTTCGGCCGCCCTGGCGCACGCGCGTTTCACGCACGGCGCGGCGCCCGGAAGAAACGCAGCCCCCCCGCCGGGGTCGCCGCGGCGGCCGGGCGCTCCCCGTCCGCCGCCCTGTCCGACGTTCCCGCCGCCGCGATGCCTCGCAGGCCGGCGCTCGGTCAGCGTGTTCAGTTACACTCCACGATCACCAGTTCGCGCTCCGCCGAAGCCTTGGCGATGGCGACGCCTTCCTGATAGCGGGGCGAATTGTAGCACGCCACGGCATCTTCGAAACGCGGGAAACGGGCAACCACGTTGCGCGGCCGGTCCGTGCCTTCCATCTGCTGGTAGCGGCCGCCGCGGGCCAGAAACTCGCCGCCATGGGCCGCGATCGCCTCGCTCGCGATGGCCACGTATCTTGCATATTCGTCCGGGTCCTTGACCGTGACGTGTGCGATCCAGAATGCTGGCATGATTTCCTCCCTATCCGGCCAATACGGCCTCTGCTGCGGCAATCGCTTCCTGTGCCCTCGAGGCATCGGCGCCGCCGGCCTGCGCCATATCCGGCCGGCCGCCGCCGCCCTTGCCGCCGAGCGCGGCAGCCGCGGCACGCACCAGGTCGACGGCCGAGACCTCGGTGGTCAGGTCGTCGGTGACGCCGGCCGCAACCGCAGCCTTGCCGCCGGTGTCGGCAATCAGCAGCACGACGCCCGATCCGAGTTCGGACTTGTGCTCGTCGATGAGGCTGCGCAGGTCCTTGCCGGAAACGCCGGACAAGACCCGGGCGAGGAACTGCTTGCCGGAGACATCCTTGGCCTCCGGCCTGGCGGACGTGCCGCCCGCCCGCGCCAGCGTGCGGCGCAGCTCGGCCAGCTCGTTCTGCAGCGCCTTTTTTTCCTCGATCAGGGCCCGAAGGCGTCCGGTCAGTTCCGCGGGCCGGGCCTTCAAGAGGCCGGCGGCCTGCGCCACCGCGCTGTCGCGTTCCTCGACATAACTCAGCGCGGCGTCGCCGGTCAGCGCCTCGACCCGGCGCACGCCCGATGCCGTGGCCGATTCCGACACCAGCTTGAACAGGCCGATGTCACCGGTCCGCCTCACATGCGTGCCGCCGCAAAGCTCCAGCGAGTACGTGTTGCCGTCCGACCCGATCTTGCTGCCCGGAAGAATTCCCATCGAAACCACCCGCACCTCGTCGCCGTATTTCTCGCCGAACAGCGCCCGGGCGCCGAGCGCCTGCGCGTCGCCGGGCGGCATGATCCGCGTCTCGACCTCGGTGTTCTGGCGGACGAAGGCATTGACCTCGCGCTCCACCCTCTCCAGTTCGGACGCGGCGAGCGCCTTGCCGTGGGAAAAATCGAACCTCAGGCGGTCGTCGGCAACCAGCGATCCGCGCTGCGCCACATGGTCTCCGAGCGCACGCCGTAAAGCTTCGTGGAGAAGATGTGTCGCCGAATGGTTGGCGCGGATTGCGCGTCGTCGTTCCGCATCCACTTGCAGTTCCGCCGCCTCGCCGACCGCCAGCGTGCCCTCGACGACCTCGGCGAGGTGCACGAACAGGCCTGCCTTCCGCTTCACGTCCTTCACGCGTGCCAGGCCGCCAGCCGTGCGAATCGTACCGGTGTCGCCAACCTGCCCGCCGGCTTCGGCGTAAAACGGCGTCTGGTTCAGGACGATCCGGATTTCCGCGCCGCCGTCCGCCCTGTCGACCACCTCGCCGCCGGCCACCAGGGCGACAATCTGCCCTTCCGCAGTTTCGGTATCGTAGCCGAGAAACTCGGTCGCTCCGCGGCTGTCCGCGATATCGAACCACACTGCCTCGTCCGCCGCTTCGCCGGAACCGGCCCAGGCGGCGCGCGCCGCAGCCTTCTGGCGCGCCATCGCCGCGTCGAAGCCCCGCGTGTCCACCACGCGGCCCTTTTCGCGCAGCGCGTCCTGGGTCAGGTCAAGCGGAAAACCGTAGGTATCATAGAGCCGAAAGGCGGTTTCCCCCGGCAGGGGCGCATCGGGCGGCAGATCCGCCAGCTCTTCCTCGAGCATGCGCAGGCCGCGCGCCAGCGTTGCCCGAAACCGGTTCTCTTCCAGTTTCAGCGTCTCTTCGATCATCGCCTGCGCCCGGCCCAGTTCCGGGAACGCCTGCCCCATCTGCGCCACCAGGGCGGGGACCAGCCGGAACATCACCGGATCGGTGGCGCCCAGAAGGTGGGCGTGGCGCATGGCGCGCCGCATGATCCGGCGCAGCACATAGCCGCGCCCCTCGTTCGACGGCAGAACACCGTCGGCGATCAGAAACGATGTCGAGCGCAGATGGTCGGCGATGACGCGGTGATGCATCTTGCCGGGCCCGTCGGGATCGGCGCCGGTGAAGTGCGCCGACGCCTCGATCAGGCTGCGCATCAGGTCGGTGTCGTAGTTGTCGTGTTTGCCCTGCAGCACCGCGCCGATGCGCTCCAGTCCCATGCCGGTGTCGATGGACGGGCTCGGCAGGTCTTGCTGGCTGCCGTCCTCGAAGCGCTCGTACTGCATGAACACCAGGTTCCAGATCTCGACAAACCGGTCGCCGTCCTCGTCGGGCGAGCCCGGCGGGCCACCGGGAATACCCTCTCCGTGGTCGTAGAATATCTCCGATGACGGGCCGCAGGGGCCGGTCGGGCCCATCATCCAGAAATTGTCCGCCGAGGCGATGCGGATGATGCGGTCGTCGCCGAGCCCGGTGTGCTTTTTCCAGATCGCCGCGGCCTCGTCATCGTCGTGGTAGACCGTGACCAGCAGGCGCTCCTTCGGCAGGCCGAACTCCTTGGTGATAAGGTCCCAGGCGAGCGGGATGGCCGTTTCCTTGAAGTAATCGCCGAACGAGAAATTTCCGAGCATTTCAAAGAACGTATGGTGCCGGGAGGTGTAGCCCACATTGTCCAGGTCGTTGTGTTTGCCGCCGGCGCGCACGCACTTCTGGCTGGTGGCGGCGCGCGTGTAGTCGCGGCGCTCCAGGCCGGTGAACAGGTTCTTGAACTGCACCATGCCGGAATTGACGAACATCAGCGTGGGATCGTTGCGCGGAACCAGGGGCGAACTGGGCACGATCGCGTGCCCGGCCTCGCGGAAATAGTCGAGAAACGTCGAACGTATGTCGTTCAGGCTTGCCATTGTCACCACCCGGTTGGCCGCGCAATGGCGGCGCATGTCAGACCGGAGATGGTGTTATCGCGCCATGCCTGCACTGTCCACCGGGGTTCGCCCGCCGCGCGCGCCGGGCGCGCGCGCGGCGCAAACCCCGCCGTCAGCCGTCGATCACGTCCTCGGTGCGCCCTGCGGCGTCGAAGTCAAGACCGTGTGCGGCGCGGATCTTGTCTTCAATCTCGAGCGCCACATCCTTGTTTTCCTTGAGGAAGGTCTTGGCGTTTTCGCGGCCTTGTCCGATCCGCTCATCGCCGTAGGAATACCACGAGCCGGATTTCTCGACGATGCCGGCCTTGACGCCGAGGTCTACCAGTTCGCCGGACTTGGAAATGCCCTCGCCGTACATGATGTCGAATTCGACCTGTTTGAACGGCGGCGCCACCTTGTTCTTTACCACCTTGACGCGGGTGGCGTTGCCGACCACCTCGTCGCGGTCCTTGAGGGCGCCGATGCGACGGATGTCGAGCCGCACGGAGGCGTAGAATTTCAGTGCGTTGCCGCCCGAGGTGGTTTCCGGCGAGCCGAACATGACGCCGATCTTCATGCGGATCTGGTTGATGAAGATGACCATGCAGTTCGATCTGCTGATCGAGCCGGTCAGCTTGCGCATGGCCTGGCTCATCAGGCGGGCCTGAACACCGACGCTGCTGTCGCCCATGTCGCCTTCGAGTTCGGATTTCGGCGTCAGGGCGGCGACGGAGTCGACCACCACCACCGACACCGCGCCGGAGCGCACCAGCGTCTCGGTGATTTCCAGCGCCTGCTCGCCGGCATCGGGCTGCGAGATCAGCAATTCGTCGAGATCGACGCCGAGCTTGCGGGCATAGGCCGGGTCGAGCGCGTGCTCGGCATCGACGAAGGCGCAGACGCCGCCCTTGCTCTGCTCCTCGGCCACGACATGCAGCGCCAGCGTGGTCTTACCGGAACTCTCCGGACCGTAGATCTCGATGACCCTGCCGCGCGGCAGGCCACCTATCCCCAGCGCCACGTCAAGCCCGATCGACCCGGTGGAGATCGCCTCGACCTCCATGGCAGGGTTGTCCTGGCCGAGCCGCATGATCGAACCCTTGCCGAAATTGCGCTCGATCTGTGCCAGCGCCGATTCCAGCGCCTTCTGCTTGTCCATGCCGCGTCTTTCGCTCAGGTCCAGTATCGGAGATGCCATGTTCCTACCTCTTATTCCATATCTCTCAGGGCCGGGCAATCATCGCAATGTTCGCCTCTTGTTCCAACCACACCATGAGATCAAAACGGGAACAAAGCAACAGAAATTTTCGCCGTTTCAACTTTCGGCGGCAATGGTTTATGAAACGTAAACGCCACCAATACGGCTTGAGTGTGGGTACCGACCGTCCATGCTGATCTCTGTGAGGCACAAGCTCGTCGTCTTCGCGATGCCGAAAACGGCGTCGAACTCGATTGCCGAAGCGATCGATCCGTATTGCGACATCGTGTTTCGGCGGCGGCCGCGCATCCGTCACATGCCGGTGCGCAAGTACCGCCGCATGATCCAGCCTCTTATCGCTTCCTTCGGCTGCCGCGATCCCGAAACCGCCTGCCTGTTCCGCGAGCCCGTGTCGTGGCTCGGAAGCTGGTATTCCTACCGCACGCGCGGCGACATTCCGCAGGCCGAGCGCAGCACGCAGAACATGACGTTCGACGATTTCGTGCTGGCCTATCTGGACCGCAATCCGCCGGAATTCGCACGCGTCGGGCAGCAAAGCAAATTCGTCGCGGCCGAGGACGGCTCGATAGGGATCGATCACCTTTACCGGTACGAGGACATGGCGGAGTTTCTGGCCTTTCTCGGCCGCCGGCTCGGCGCGGAAATCTCCATCGGCCACCTCAACGCCTCGCCACGCGCCGATCTGTCGCTCGCACCGGCGACACGGCGCATGCTGGAAACCGAACTGGCGCGCGATTTCGAGATCCACGCATCCATCGACCGGTCAGGCAGCATCACGCCATTTCAATCCGCTCTTTAACTTTTTCTGTCAATTCCTTGATGTTGAACGGCTTTGGCAGAAACGCGGCATCGGGAATCCGCGGGCAGCCATGGCCGAACGCTTCCTCGGTGTAACCGGAAATGAAAATCACCTTGACGTCCGGGCGTTGCCTGCGGGCCTCGCGAACCCAGGTCGGCCCGTCCTTGCCGGGCATGATGACATCGGACACCAGCACATCGACGTGGACGTTCTCGTCCGAAAGCAGTGCAAGCGCCTCCTCGCCGCTGCCGGCCTCGAGGACCGTGTAGCCGCGCATTCGCAGGGCGCGTGCGGAAAACGAGCGGATGGGCGCCTCGTCCTCGACCAGCAGCACCACGCCGTCGCCGGTGACGTCCCTGGCGGCCTCGGGCCTGCCGGCGCCATCGCGCATCTTCTCCTCTGTCTTGTTGTGGGCGCACAGGTAGATCGCGAATGTCGTACCCTCGCCCGGCGTGCTGTCGGCAAAGATGAAGCCACCGGTCTGCTTGATGATCCCGTAGACCGTCGAAAGGCCGAGACCGGTCCCCTCGCCGACCCTTTTCGTGGTGAAGAACGGCTCGAATATCTTGCGGATGTGGTCCTGCGGTATGCCGGTGCCGGTATCGGTTACCTCGACCAGAACGTAATCGTCGGCCGGGATGCGGGCGCGGTCGCGTTCCAGCGGCTGCTCGAGCGTCAGATTGCTGGTGCGGATGCGCACGGTACCGCCTTTGGGCATGGCGTCGCGCGCGTTGACCACCAGGTTCATGATTACCTGTTCGAACTGGCGTTCGTCGACGCGCACGGGAAACAGGTCGTCGCCGTGCTCGATCGTCAGTTTCACCTTTTCGCCCAGAAGCCGGTTCAGCAGGTGGGTCACCTCCGACAGCGTGTCGGAAAGGTGCAGGATTCGCGGGCGCAGCGTCTGCTTGCGTGAAAACGCCAGCAACTGGCTGACCAGCCCGGCCGCCCGGTTGGCGTTCTGACGGATTTGCACGAGGTCGCCATGGTCCGGATCGCCGGCTTCGTGGCGCAGAAGCAGCAGATCGCAATGGCCGTTTATCGCCGTCAGCAGGTTGTTGAAATCGTGCGCCACGCCGCCGGCAAGCTGCCCGACGGCCTGCATCTTCTGGCTCTGGACGAACTGCGCCTCCAGCGTCTTGAGTTCCGTCGCGTCGCTCAGCACGGCTAGCAGGGCGCTCTCACCGGCAAAATCCGCGCGCGTCAGGCTGACCTGCAGGAACACCTCCCGGTTGTCGACCAGCGCGCGCGCGACCTCGGAATTGGGGCTGCCGCCATAGCGTGCGGCCTCGCTGACGCGATCGCCGAACGGGCGCCCGAGCCCTTCCAGAATCCGACCGGCATTGACGCCGGTCTGCAACTTTCCGCCCAGCAAGCGCTCGGCCCCGAGATTGGCGAACTCGATCCTGCCGTCGGTCGTCAGCCGCAGCAGCGCAACGGGCAGGTCGTTCATCAGGCGCTCGAAAACGCTGCGTTCGGCGGAAGGGCAAGGGGTCTCGCGCGAGACGTCGTCGCAAGGCGGAATTGGCCGAGCGGGTTCACTCACGCCGGCGCCGCCAACCGGGTCGCCTTCTGCTTCGCCGACGAGCGCGATCCGCCACAGAAACCTTGCGCCGGCAAGACACTGGGCAGAGACGCGAAGGGCCCGCCCGTCCTTCGCTTTCGCGGTCTCCCAGGCGATGCCGTCGCGAAGGGCGCTTCGCCACAGCCGGTAGACCAGCCCGTCGGCGGATCCGGCCTGAGCGATCAGGGCGGCCGGCAGCTTTCCTTGGTCCGTTATGACGCCCTGGCGCAGCGCTTCCGCATTGACGCCGATTACTTTCCCGTCACCGTCGGTCAGGCAGCAAGCGTCCGGCGCGGCGGCGACGGCATCGAGAAGCCGCCGGTCGCTTCGGGTCGTGCGCGTGCGGCCCTGTGCGCCCGATATTCGCAGCCAGATGCCGGCGGCCAGAAAACTCATGCCGGTGGCGACAAAGAACGCCAGTTCCGCCCGGGTTCCGGTCAGCGCCGCAGCGGCGAATGCCGCCAGACCACCCACCGCCATCGCGCCCGGGGACGGCACCCGCGCGGACCGCTGCGGCGAATCCTCTGGCAATACCTTTGAAGACAATGTCCCGTTTTCGGGCTGGCTTACCATCGACTTCCATTCAACCCGGCCGCCCATCGGCGCGATTCCGACATTCCAACGCGCCGAAGATTAACATATTCTGAATTGAAATCTATTTCATTTTTCAATCACCGGTTGTTTTCCGGAGACGTGCAGCGTAAAAGCCGTCGCCGCCTTCAAGCGGCGTCCAGCGCCGTTCCTCCAACAGTGCGAACGCATTGCCGCGCGACAGGAAACGTTCTGTCTGCCGCTCGTTTTCCGAAGAAAAAAGCGAACATGTGGCATAGACGAGCAGCCCGCCCGGGCGAACATAGTCGGCGGCCGCCAGCATGATCTCGGCCTGCAGCCGGATCAGACCGGCCATCATTTCTTCCGACAGCCGCCATTTCGAATCGGGCTTTCGCCGCCACGCGCCGGAGCCCGTGCACGGCGCGTCGACCAGAACGATATCGCACTTCCCCACGCAGGAGCCAAGCTGATCCGGCGCGGCAATTTCGACCCCTGCGCCGGCCCGGCGCGCCCGCTGCGGCAGATCGGTCATTCGCGCCGCGTTGGCGTCGTGGGCGACAAGCCGCCCGCGGTTTTCCATGGCCGCCGCCAGCGCCAGCGTCTTGCCGCCACCGCCGGCGCAATAATCGAGCACGGTCATGCCCGGCGCCGCGCCGCAATACGCCGCCACCGCCTGCGAGGAGATGTCCTGCAACTCCACCAGCCCGGTCCGGTAGGCGCGGCTGTTGGCCACGCGCCGCGGGCTCCCGGTTACCTGCAATGCCGTCGCCGACTGCGGCAGAGGCACCGACTGGATGCCTTCCTGAGCGAGCATTACCTGCGCCCCGCCCGTGGTGCCGCGAAGGGTATTGACCCGCAGATAGACCGGCGCGCGCTCCTGCATCGACGACATGACGGCTTCCAGGTCGCGGCCCAGCGAAGCTGTCAGTTCGACATCGAGGAAATCCGGGTAGTCGAGGGCAACCGGCCGGGGCGCCGGCGCTCTGACGGCAGCCAGAGCGTCGAGTTCCCGCCGGGTCAGCGAATGCGGCGCGAAGCCTTCGCCGGTGAACGTCTCGGAGGGATCGCTGCCCTCGTGCAGAAGCCGGGCGATGACCAGCGCCCGGCCGGTATCGGCACCCATCCGATACCCGAACGACCGGCGGCGTCGCAGGCAGTCGAACAAGATATCGCGTATCGCGTTGCGGTCTTTCGAACCGGCGTACCGGTTGCCGCGGGTCCAGCGGATCAGGGCGCGGTCCGCCGGCGCCCCGGCAAGGATCTCGCCGATCAGCTCGATAGCGGCAGCGGCGCGCCCTCCGGGCGTCATGGATCAGGTGATTCCGTCATTTTCCCGCCCGTATCACGGGTGCGCGGGAGTTCAAAGACGACGACCATCAATCCGCCTCAATTTCCGGCTATGCAATGGAAATCTATCAAGGTGGGGATCATGGTAAGATTAGAAGGTATTATCGTTCCCGTCACGATGGCGGTCGCTTCTGTCGCGATCGTTGCGGTGGCAATTCAGTTCTCTGGCCGGCAAGGCGTTTCAGATGCCAAGGTCGAAACGCGCTATTCAGGTGTCTTGTCGCGATCCGACAACCTGCGCCTGAACACCACCAAGGTGGGAACATTCGCCCCGGCGGGAAGATCGCCGGCTTCCGCCGGTTCGGCAGCGCATCTGTTCGTCAAGGCTCCGTCGAGAACCGACTAGCCGTGAGCACGATGAGTCCGGCTGGAACCATCACCGGCCCGGGTCGCTCCTCGGCCCGGGC